>JBOGLX010000216.1:0-29553 GCA_050745765.1 Occallatibacter sp.
CCAGAGCCTGCCCTGAGCTTGCCGAAGGGTCTCGCTTTCGGGACCGGGATTGGCAATGTAACGACGAGAACGAATTAGTCAGTCACCTGCCCGCATTCCGACTCCGCGAATATCGTCGCTCCGTGCGCATCCCGAACCGCAGATACTTGGACTGCGCAGCTCGCAAATACGCGAGCGGCTGCGCTCCGTCGAAATCATCCGTGAGGGCTCGTTCCGTCCCTACAGGACGGACGGGTGTGGCGGGATGCGTACCCAGGACTGCCCCTTCGGCTTCGCTCAGGGTTGTCCTGGGCTAACATCGACGGCTCCCTCCGGGAGCGGCATTTCGTCACCGACTTGAGAGCGCTCAGGAGGGAATTTCTTCATCGAGCGCCATCTCCTCTGTCGCCGGAATGATCCCCATTTCGCGATAAACCGGCCGGAGCGTCCGCCGTACCGCCGGCAGTTGCGTCATGAACCAGATCGCGCCCAGCACCACCACCGATCCATTGATGATGACTGTAATGGGCGCGCCGATCGCGCTCGCCATCGCCCCGGCGAGCAGGCTGCCGAACGGCGCCATGCCCACAAACGCCATGGTGTAGAAGCTCATCACGCGGCCGCGCTTGTCCTCGCTCACTACAGTCTGGATGATGGTGTTGCTGGCGGCCATCCCCTGCATCATGCCCGCGCCGGCAATCATCGCCATGGCCATCGACAGCCAGAACCACTGCGACAATCCGAAGCCGATCATCCCCGCGCCAAACACCGCGGCGGCGAGTGGAATGATGCGCACCAGCCCGCGCACGGTCTTGCGCGCCGCCAGCGACAGCGCCGAAATCAGCGCGCCCACGCCTATCGACCCCATCAGAAACCCCAGTGTATGCGCCCCGCCGTGCAGCACCCTGGCCGCGAAGATGGGCATCAGCACCACGAACGGCATCCCCATCAAACTCACCACGGCAAAAAGCAGCAAAATTGTCCGCACGGGCACAAACCGCGACACGTACGTCCAGCCTTCCTTTAACTCGTGGAACGTGGATTTGGCCTTCCGCTTCACCGCGGGAACATCGATGCGCATCATCAGGAGCGAGGCGATCACGGCCAGGTAGCTGACGCCGTCGATGAGAAAGCACCAGCCCTCGCTGCTGGCCGCGATCACCAGGCCCGCCAGCGAAGGGCCGATCAGCCGCGCCATGTTCACCATCGACGAGTTGATGGCGATGGCGTTGCCCAGATCGTTGCGGTCTTCGACCATCTGCACCATGAAGGCCTGCCGGCCCGGCATGTCGAAGGCATTGATAAGCCCTTGCATCGCGGCCAGCACAATGATCCAGGGGATCGTGATCCGCCCCGAGAGCGTCAGAGCGGCCAATGCCAGCGACTGAAACATCGACAGCGTCTGCGTGCAGACAAGCACCTGCCGGCGGTTGAGCCGATCGACCCAGACACCGGCAAAGGGCGCCAGCAGAAACGTGGGAAACTGGCTCATGAAGCTGACCGTGCCCAACAGCAGCGCCGACCCGGTGAGCCGGTAGACCAGCCACGCGGTAGCGATCCGCGTCATCCAGGTGCCGATGAGCGAGATGCTTTGCCCGCCGAAGAACAGCCTGAAATTGCGGTGGCGCAGCGCTCGCCAAGTATGCGACGCGCGGCCGGCGAGCGGTTGGGGCGCTGGGGAATCGCTCATTGAGTTGCCGATTTAGCCTCAATACTGTTCACTTCAGCGAAGCCTCTTGCGACGTATGCATCTGCCACACCCACCCTAGCCGCAAAAACAAAGACGCGGCGAGGGTGGGGCACCCATCTTAGTGAAAGGCGTGCCTTAAGTGAACGGCGTTGGATTTAGCCTGCGCTCTTCACGCGCACCACGGTGATTTTCTCGAATCCTTCTTCAAACACCGGCGGCTTCAGCTTTTCCGCCATCTTGCGCATCGCGTCTTCGCTCACCGAGCGGTCGCGCTTGCTGTTGCGTTCCAGGCAAACTTCGAGGGGCACGTCGAAGAACACCGCCTGCACCTCGTAGCCGAAGCTCTTGGCCATCTTAATCCACTGGCGACGCTCATGAATCGAGAGATTGGTCGCATCCACGTAGTTCCACGGCATGCGCGCAATCAGCCGCGCGCGCAGCATTGACCGCAACGTTGAGAACACCAACCCCTGGTAGCGCTGCTCCTCCACGTCATCGAATAAGATGCCGCGCAGCATGTCGCTTGAGAGCGGCGTGACGCCGCGGCGGCCGAACCACGTTGTTTTGCCCGATCCGGGCAGCCCGATGGCCAGCACCACGTATCCTTTGGGCGCCTGCGCCGAGCGTTCCGCGGCCACAGCCGGAGCGGCCGGCATCTCTGGCTGCGTCTCCACTTCCAGCCGTCCGCCCCCTGCCGGCACATTCCATTCCGGCTTGGCCGGCTTGGTCGGTGCTGCGGGCCCGGTCTGCGCCGCAGTTCTTGCCTCGTGCGGCCGATGGGTTTGCTGACGCCCCTGCGGCGCCGTGTCCAGATACGACGGCACCAGCGGGGCCGGTTGATTCGAGGGGAGTTCGTGACCGATCTTGCCAGTCGATTCCGAAGTATTGGGTGCGCGTCTTGAGCGTCTTCTCATGCCGCCTTCTACACTTTCGTTGTGATACCCGAATAACACACTTGCGCGCGGCGCTGCAAATCCTGTGCATCCCATCACATACGGCCCCGGTTCTCAGACGGCATCCTGAACTGGCGGAATCGCGCGCGTGGCACCGGGCCTGAAGCAGGTTTTTCGGTAGTGGGTCAGTTTGAGATCTTGGGTCTCTTTTTGTATGGGCCGCGCTTCTTAACTTCCGACTCCGGCAGCAGCGCGATCAATTCTCCCACATCCCAAACATGATCCGTTAATCCGGCTTCCATTGCGGGCGTTACGCGAAGGGTCTGATGCACCCGACAGAAGTTGTAGAACATGAAGTAGAGCGCCACGGCGTGACCGTGATTGTCGATCTTCTTTGAGAACCCGTTTGTCAGCCTCGTAAACCGGCGCATCGACATGCGCATGGTGAGGTTCTGGCGTTCAACATAAGATGTGGAAACATGCGCGTAATCCGGCTCGCCAATCACTGTTTTCATATCGCAGCCGATGCACTTCGCAGGGCTGTAGCGAGCTTCCGGCGTGTCGTTCGATGCGCCATAAATCTTGTGCAACTGCGCATAGTCCACATTCTCTCCAAACGCCATCTCAATCGCGGCCAGGTACGGCTTGTGGCAGTCCGTGGTGATTTGCGGACGCCCTACGATGCGCTCCCGAATGTCGAACGCGAAATCGGTAGCCCATCCGGTATCGCGTCCGCCAACGAGGTAAGAAACGCACAGCTTGGAATCGGCATCGAGTGCCGTCCACGTCCACACATCACCCCACCCTCCGTTCTTCTGGTCGGGCGAAGCGTTCTTTTGCTTGGCTCCCACAAAACTCCAAATCTCGTCACACTGCAACCGGCGAACGCGAAGATTACGAACATGTGCGTGGTGGTACTTGGCGCAGGCGCAGCCCATTTCCACCAGGAGAGCAGCCACCGTGTTCTTTGCTACGCCAGTCATCCGAACTGTGCTGCGGATGCTCATGCCTTCGCAGAGGCATTTCACGACTTGAACTTGGTTTGGTGGGTCAAGCCTGTTCATATTGACCATTATGCTTGACAATTTCATCTATGTCAAGCGCAAGGTACACGCAACGCCAATATAATTGCCTGTGGAGGCATTTTACTATACGATCTGTGTATAGGAAGGTAAACATAATGGCAGATGAAGTACCGCAAGGGCTTAGCCGAGACGAAAAATACCGCCTAAAAGGAATCGTGCTCACTACCTTCACACCTGGGCGTCCAGTCAACAATTTAGATCTGCTTGCGGGGCGTGACGAACAGATCAACAAAGTTCTCGAAGCTGTTCTTTCGCCGGGTCAGCACGCCGCAATCTACGGCGAGCGAGGTGTGGGCAAAAGCTCATTGGCAAACCTCATCTACGACATGGTTTTTGCTACAGGGAAACAGACATTCATTCCTGTTCGAATGAATTGCAGTGCTTCAATTTCGTTCCCAGAGATTTGGGCCGAGATTTTCCGGCAATTAGAATCTCAATCAGACAGCAAAAATTTACTGTCGCAGCTACCAGAACACAGTCCCAATTCCGAAGATATACGCGCCATCCTGCATCAGGTTGATAGACCAAGCATCATCGTCATCGACGAATATGATCGCGTAGACGAGTCTGTTGCTGTTCCCATTGCGGACACGATAAAGACCCTTTCAGATCGGGACATTAACGCCACATTGGTATTGGTTGGAGTGGCTAATTCAGTTCAACAGCTCATTCGGGAACATAGTTCAATCGACCGAGCACTGATCCAGATTCAAATGCCACGAATGTCGGAGAGTGAATTGATCGACATTGTGACAAAGGGAATGGCTCGTCTTCCTGAGCTTGCGCTAGAAGACGGATTGGATCAGAGAATGGCGAATGTTTCCAAGGGACTTCCGCACTTTACTCATTTGCTGGCGAAGCACGCTGTACTTGCCTCCATTGAGAGCGGACACTCCATAGTTACGTCCAGGGATTATGAAAAGGCCTTAAAATCTGCTGCCGAGGAGAAATCACAATCCCTGGGACACTTATACCGAACTGCTACTCACAGTTCAAAAGAAAACATCTTTGAAGAGGTATTGTTGGCCTGCGCCCTAGCAACTGATGAACAGGGTTTGTTCGGCGCTAAGGACGTGCGGTCTCCCCTCTCGCGGATATTGAATCGACAGATGAAGATCGAGGCCTACATCAGACACTTGGATAAATTTTCGCAGCCCGAGCGCGGTCCAGCACTTAAAAAGGAAGGACAGAAGAGAAAGATTCAGTACAGCTTCGTTGAACCGATGATGCAGCCATATGTTTTGATGAAAGGGTTATCCGAAAAGAAGATTACCGAGGAACAGTTAGGCGTTCTGTCGTCTGCTCCGCTGCAGCCTTCACTTTCTTTTGCCCAGTCCATCTAGCCTTTGCCGCCTTGAATGCGATTTCTTTTCGTTGTTCCGGCGTGAGGGCAGCCGCTCTAGCGGGCCCTCCGGCTTTACCGCCAATGCTGCGCTTGCTTTTCGGGCTACGTTTTTCCAGCGGCGTTCCGTCCATGTGCTCACCGATGGCCCGCTCTACAACCCGGAAGGCATTCACGGCGAAATCGTGCTCTTTGCCCGAACGTTTCGGCATACCTCAAGTGTGAGGCATTCGCCCGCAGCCCGCAAGCGGGACTAATTTCAAACTGACCCATTACCGGTTTTTCACTTCGTCCGGCCCGCGGTGTTACGATCAAGGGTTTGGTGGATTCGCCTTCCGGGCGCAATCCAGACGCCGCTTCGGACTTTCTTGCATCCCGATTTTTAGCCATCTACAAAGGAGAATTCCCACATGGCAGTAAAGGTTGGAATCAACGGCTTCGGCCGCATTGGCCGCAACGTTTTGCGCGCCGCGCTTGGCAACAAGGAGATCGATTTTGTCGCCGTCAACGACTTGACCAGCCCCGCGACACTCGCGCACCTGCTCAAGTACGACTCGATCCTGGGCAACTTGCCGCACCAGATCGCCGCCGGCGAAGACTTTATCTCCGTCGACGGCAAGCAGATCAAGGTCTACGCCGAAAGGGATCCGGCCAAGCTGCCCTGGGACACCGTGGGCGCGCAGATTGTGGTCGAGTCCACCGGCCGCTTTACCGACGCCCGCGAGGCCAACTCCCACCTCGGCTCGACCGTGAAAAAGGTCATCATCTCCGCGCCCGCCACCAACGAAGACGTCACCATTGTGCTCGGCGTGAACCAGGACAAGTACGATCCGGCAAAGCACAACGTCATCTCCAACGCCAGTTGCACCACCAACTGCCTGGCGCCCGTGGTCAAAGTGATGATCCAAGAATTCGGCATCGTCAGCGGCATCATGACCACGATTCACAGCTACACCAACGATCAGGTCATCCTCGACTTCCCGCACAAGGACCTGCGCCGCGCCCGCGCCGCCGCGCTCAACATGATTCCCAGCTCCACCGGCGCCGCCAAGGCGCTCAAGCTGGTCATCCCCGAGGTCGCCGGCAAGCTCGACGGCTTCTCCATGCGCGTTCCCACGCCCAACGTCTCCATCGTCGATCTCACCTTCATCAGCGAGAAGACCACCGACGTCAAGGCAGTTAACGCCGCACTCAAGGCGGCCTCCGAGGGCGAGCTCAAGGGCATTCTCGGCTACGACGAAAACCAACTCGTCAGCTCCGATTTCAAGGGGGACCGGCGCAGCTCGATCGTCGATGGGCCTCTCACCAAGGTCGTCGGCCAGAGCGTCAAAGTGCTGAGCTGGTACGACAACGAGTGGGGCTACTCTAACCGCGTTGTCGACCTGATCGGATTCTTGGCCTCGAAGGGCCTGTAAAGACAGTGGTCAGCGGTCAGTGAGCAGTGGTCAGAATCGCTCTCTGGCCGCTGCCCGCCGGTTACTGGCCAGCTTGTGCTCATCACTGAACGCTGATCGCTGATCACTGATCACCGAACACCGATCGCTGAAAAACGCCATGCGCACAAACATCACCGGCGGTTCTCCTTTCGAGCCCATCATCGGCTTCTCCCGCGCCGTCCGCGTTGAGAACAAGGTCTATCTCTCGGGCACCGGCCCTGTGGGCGCCGACAACGAGAACGCCGAGGGCCAGACCCGCCGCGTCTTCGCCATTGCTGCCGAAGCACTCGCCAAAGCCGGCGCCAGTTTCAGAGACGTGGTCCGCACCCGGATGTACCTGACTCACGTTGAAGATTGGGAGGCCGTAGGACGCGTCCACGGCGAGTTCTTTTCAGAGGTTCGCCCCGCCGCGACCATGGTGGTTGTGGCCGCATTGCTCAACCCCTCCTGGCGGATCGAAATCGAGATGGACTGCGAACTGTGAACTGTGAACTAAGAACTGTGAACTGTGAACTGAGGAACTCCATGTCCAAGTTGACCATTCGCGACATCGATCTGACCAATAAGCGCGTCTTTATCCGCGTCGACTTCAACGTGCCCCTCACCGAGGACGGCTCGACCATCACCGACGACACACGCATTGTGGCCACGCTGCCCACGATCGTTTACGCATTGCAGCAGCGTGCCAGAGTCATTCTCGCCTCGCACCTCGGCCGGCCCAAGGGCAAGTCCAATTCCAAGTATTCGCTGAAGCCCGTGGCCATCCGCCTGCGCGAGCTGCTCGACAAGAAGCTCGGCGAGAGCGTCAACGTGGCATTCTCGCCCGACTGCATCGGCGAGGTCGCCAGCGAAATGGCGCGCCAGCTTGAGTCCGGCCAGGTGCTGCTGCTCGAGAATCTTCGCTTCCACGTCGAAGAAGAAGCCAACGATCCGGAGTTTTCGCGCGCCCTCGGCTCGCTGGCCGAAATCTATGTCAACGACGCCTTCGGCAGCGCCCATCGAGCGCACGCCTCGACAGAAGGCATCACTCATTTCTTGAAGCCCGCCGTCGCCGGCCTGCTGATGGAAAAGGAGATTACTTATCTCGGCAAAGCGCTCGAATCGCCCGAGAAGCCTTTCGTCGCCATCATCGGCGGGTCCAAAATCTCCGGCAAAATCGACGTCATCAATAACCTCCTCGACAAGGTAGACACGCTGGTCATCGTGGGCGGCATGGCTTACACCTTTCAGCGCGCGCTCGGCGTCACCACCGGCAAGTCGCTAGTAGAAGAAGACAAGATCGGCGTTGCCAATGAGGCGCTTGCCAAAGCAAAGGACAAAGGAGTCGAACTGCTGCTCCCTGTCGACAACATCCTTGCCGACAACTTCGCTCCCGACGCCAACTCTCAGCTCTGGGACACGAGCGTCGACTTCCCCGCCGACTGGCAGGGCCTGGACATCGGCCCAAAATCCGTAGCCGCGATTGAGGAAGTAGTTTCAACCGCGCGCACGATCGTATGGAACGGCCCCGCCGGCGTCTTCGAGTTCCCCCGCTTCGCCGTAGGAACCAACGCCATTGCCGAAGCGGTGGCCGCCAACAAATCCGCCATCTCCATCATCGGCGGCGGCGACTCGGTAAGCGCCATCAACCAGGCCGGCGTAGCCGACCAGATCACCCACATGTCGACCGGCGGCGGGGCTTCACTCGAGTTTTTGGAAGGGAAGAAACTGCCGGGCGTCGAGGCGCTGACGGATAAATGAGCAGCTGCGGTAGCCCGCCTGCGGGGTGGACCCATTGGCTGAGACAACCGAATAAGACACGGCGGCACCGAGGCTTTATTCGATAATCGAATGGAGTGTGTCCAACGAGCAATTCCAGGCCTCAAAGCGAGACCTGGGGTACCTCCTTTGACTTGAATAGATTCTTACCTGAATAATGTTGAACGAAACGAGTGCGACAAATTGGGATTGCAAACCGATGTCGCGTTTAACCGTTAAGCCTGGTTCAATCGCAAATTCCCGCAGGGGCTGAAGCCCACATTCTTTTGCGGAGTTCTTCGGCACGACTGAAGTCGTGCCCTGACACAAAGTCTCATCCGCGAGCGAATTTGCTCGGCAAAATTTCAAATATATTTGGCTAGGCTTAGCTCACCAGGAGTCCGTCGGGGATAGCCGATTTGTGTTTGGCGGTTTGGTCTCGCCGATTCTTTGGGCCGAGACTGCGTCGCCGCCAGCAACACATATGGGAGCTGTTTCGATCCAGCTTCGATTTGATTTTCAGTTATGCGGAGTTGCGGAGAAGCTAAGCAACCTCTCGCTCGCCCGTCAAGCGGCTTCCCGAGGCTGCTCAAGGTTCAGACCGAGACGCCGCATCCGGCGAACGGCAAGATTCAATAGGGCTCCGTAGGGGGCGCGAATTGGGAGTTTAACTGAATACGGGCCGATGGGATTTTGGCGAGCCGCAACGACAACCATCGCGGCACAGTAAAGGACAGGCATGGCGGCCGCACCGTTCGACACAAAGCCCGGGACAGCAGACCTCAAGCGCAGCCTGCGCTTCTGGGATCTGGTCCTTTACGGCATCATTCTTATTCAGCCCACGGCGCCCATGCCTGTTTTTGGCGTCCTCTACCAGGTGTCGAACGGCCACGTGGTGGCGACGATTCTGCTCGCCTTGGTGGCCATGCTGTTTACCTCCATCAGCTATGGGCGGATGGCGCGCGTCTATCCCCACGGCGGCTCGGCCTTCCTTTATGTGGGCAAAGAGATTCATCCCAGCGCCGGCTATCTCACCGGCTGGTGCCTGGTCATGGACTACGTTCTCAATCCGCTCATCTGCACCATTTGGTGCAGCAGCGCGGCGATGAACTTTTTCCCCGGTGTGCCCTACGTCGCCTGGGCGATCTTCTTCGCTCTTCTCTTCACCGCTTTGAACTGCAATGGCGTGGAGACCTCGGCGCGCATCAATGCCGGCATGGCCGCGGCGCTGGGCGTGGTTATTGTGTTGGTGCTCGCGGCCGCGGCAAGATGGATTCTGCATCTCCACCACCCCACGGCAAGCATCTTCCTCGATCCCCTTTACAATCGCAGCGCCTTCAACGCCCATGGCTTACTGCGCGGCACGTCCATCGCCGTACTCACCTATATTGGATTCGACGGCATTTCCATACTCACCGACGAGGCCAGGGATCCTGGGCGCAGTGTTCCTCGCGCCATCGTTATCACCTGCCTCAT
Source organism: Occallatibacter sp. (assembly GCA_050745765.1). GTDB lineage: Bacteria > Acidobacteriota > Terriglobia > Terriglobales > Acidobacteriaceae > Telmatobacter. Next base: position 9,639 of record JBOGLX010000216.1, read on the forward strand.
CACCGGCATTCTGGCCAGCATCGAAGTTTATTTTGCGCAGCTTGTCTGGCCTCGCGGGCTTCAATTCCCGGACATCAACACAGCCTACGTCTATGTCTGCGGACGCATGGGCGGACCGATTCTCTTTCTCATTGTCAACGCGGCATTGCTGTTGGCCACCATTGGCTCCGGAATGGCCTCGCAACTGGGCGCCGCCCGATTGCTTTACGTTATGGGGAAAGACGGCGCCCTGCCCGGCCGCTTCTTCTCCGCGGTGCACCCCAGGAGCCGAATTCCGCGCAACAATGTCCTCCTCATCGGCGCCGTCTGTCTGGGAGGAGCCATGCTCTTCAGCTATGAACTGGGCACGGAGCTGCTGAACTTCGGCGCCCTGCTGGCCTTCATGGGAGTCAATCTTTCCTCGATCGTGCGCGGTTGGCGGCATGGCCGCTGGTCGCAGTGGTTTCCTATGCTCATGTCCCTTGCCGGTCTAGTCACCTGCGCTCTTCTCTGGTGGAACCTCGGTGTGCTGGCAAAGATCGTCGGCTCTGCATGGGCGATCACCGGCATTTTGCTCTGGGTCATCCGCCGCCGCTTCACGGCTCTTCCCGGCGAATCCGCATAAGTCATCGTCGGCCTGTCCCTCGCCAAAATCCCACTTGTGCTGGGGCTGAAGCTCGAGAAGATCAAGCGGCCGGCGCCGGTGCTGGCGATCGAGCACATCAATGAGGCGCCTACGCCGAATTAGTAACCTCGCGGGCCGAAAAAAGGGCGAAATTGCGGTAGAGTTAACGTATGGGCAGCTATACTTCGGCTCCTGAACCGGAGATACTTTCGCCGGGTCAGAAAGCCATGCCGCGACCGGTGCGCCGGCCTAAGCCGTCGTGGGCGGCGGCGCCGGCTACGTACGCGCTGGTGGGCATCAATTGCGCGGTTTTTCTGGCCATGGTGGCGCACGGGATCAGCTTCTGGCTGCCGACGGTTCCGCAGCTTGTGAACTGGGGCGCGGACAATGCCGGGCTGGTGCTGATCGGCGGGCAGTGGTGGCGGATCGTGACGGCGATGTTCGTACACGTGGGGTTCTGGCACATTTTGCTGAACATGTGGTGCCTGTGGAACCTGGGGCTGCTGGCCGAACCGCTGATGGGCTCGACGGGGGTGATTGCGGTTTTTGTGCTGACGGGTGCGGCGGGCGATCTGCTCTCGACGTTTGGCAACTGGTGGATGTGCAACGCGAACTGGGTCCGCTATCACGATGTGGGCGTATTTCCGGTGGGCGCGGGGGCGTCGGGAGCGATCTTCGGGATCGCCGGGGCGCTGATTCTGCTGCTCAATCCGCGGCAACTGCCCATGGTGCCGCAGCAGGAACTGAAGAAGCTGCGGCGGTCGGTGATTTACTTTGCGGCCATCAACCTGGTGCTGGGGATGGGAATTTTTGTCGGGGCGGAGGCCAATCACTGGGGCCTGAACGTGGACATCTGGGCGCACCTGGGCGGATTGGGCTGCGGGCTGCTGTTTGCGGCGCCGATGGTGCCGCGGCTGGGCACGTCGAAGGCGCGGTTTGTCGGGCGGCTCAGGGTGGCGATCGGCGCGACGGTCGGCTTGCTGGTGCTGTTTGGGTTCTTTCTGGCGCAACTGCCGCGGGGATCGTAGGCTGGCGCTGCAACCCTCATGGGGCGGCGGTGGCGGCGAATTTTTTGACCATGGCCAGCAGCAGCTTGCGGTCGCTGTCGTTGAGGTTCGACGAGTAGCGGCGGATCTGGGTAAGGAAGCGCAGTTCGTCGTCGGTGATTTTGTGCGAGTTGAACTGGCGGCCCATGGAGTCGTCGGCGAAGAACTGGGCGATGGGCAGGTCGAGGGCCAGGGCAATCTTCGAGAGCGTGTCCAGCGAGGGCACGGTGTGGCCGTTCTCCACGCGCGACAAATAACAACGCAGAAGGCCGGTCTTTTTTTCAATATCTCCTTGGGACAATCCCTTTTGCAGCCGGTAAGCGCGGATCGTAGTGCCAATTTTCATAGCGAGAATTTTCCTGTGCGGGAGTAGGCGGTGCTGCGTGGCCGGTGAAGCAACTATTGACCTAAGAGTTAACATGTGTGGAAGCGGAAAGCAAGTGAAAATGCTGTTTCTTTTCATCCTCTGGTAATGCGGGGCCGAGCCGCATTTGCGAGTTGACGGGGAGAACGGCTTCGCGGGCTGAGGCAGTCTCAATGGAGCACTGCCCAACGGTTGTGGCATCCCACCCATGCGGCAAAAGCGGCCGCATGGATGGGTCACCTCGATGGTGGTGGGAGCTAGTTTTGCAGTTCCTTTTTGAGGAAGCTGTCGACGCGGGCGAGGGCGTCGGCGGCGTCGGCGGGTCGATAGCCGGCGGTGTTGTTGGGGTTCTCGAAGGCGTGGCCGGCGTCAGGGTAGATTTTGGCGTTGACGGGCTTGCCGAGCTGCTTCATGGCGGCTACAAAGGCGTGGACGTCGGCAGGGGTGATGCCGCGGTCCTGGCCGCCGAAGTTGCCGAGGACGGCGGCGTGGATTTTGGCAAGGGAAGCGGAGTCGGTGGCGAGGGCACCGTAGTTGATGGCTACGGCTTTGAGGGTGGGCGCGGCGATGGCCAGTTGCAGAGCGAAGCCGCCGCCCATGCACCAGCCGACGGCGCCAATGCGGCTGGGATCGACGCTGGGGCGCTTGGCGAGATACGCGAGGGCCGAGGTGAGGTCGCGGACGCCCTGGTCCTGCGGGAGACCGCGAGAAAGCTCGTGGGCGGTTTCAGCGTCGGTGGCCACCTTGCCGTGGTAGAGATCGACGGCGAGGGCGACGTAGCCTTTGGAGGCGTAGCCGGCGGCTTCCTGCTTGATCCAGTCGTTGAGGCCCCACCACTCGTGAATGACGATGAGGGCCGGGTGCGGGCCGGCGCCGGTGGGCAGATAGAGCAGACCCTGGCCGGTGGAGCTGCCGCTGGGGAAGGTGACAGCCTGCTGGGCCGACGCGGAGACGGCGAAGGCTGCCGCGAACGCAGCGATCGCGCAGAAGACGGCTGGACGTAGTTTCATGGGGTGACCTCTGGTGTGAGACGAGCGCCGCGGCCGGAAAGACGCATACGGACGATATAAGAAAGACGGCCGCGGGTTTCGTGTAAATTCCGCTGGCGCGCGCCTGTCTTATGACCGGCGGCCGTAAACCTTCACGGCGCGTAAGCCGTCAGTCTCTACAAGAAAGCAATGCCTTGGGAGACGGAATGCGGCGAGCAGCCATGCGATGCAGAGTTGCGGTGGGGATTGTTGTAGCTTGCGCGCTGTCCGCGTGGGGGCAGAGCGCGCCTGCGCCGCAGACTAGTCCGGCCGCCGCCGCGGGGCAGGCTGCGTATCCTGCTGTGCCGCAGGCTGCGCGAGTGGCCGCGCCGGCGCAGGCTAACTCTGCCGTGGCCGGCGGCAGGCTGCACGGGGTGGTGCGCAGCGGCAAGATTCCGCTGCCGGGCGTGACGGTGACGGCCGAGAACACGCTGACCGGCAAACGCTACTCGACAACAACGGACATCAACGGCGCGTGGTCGATGACCATCCCGGACGATGGGCGCTACGTGATCCGGACGTCGTTTGCGGCGTTTGCGCCGGCGTCCGGCGAGGCGCTGCTGAATGCGGCGGGGCGGGACCGGACGGTGGATTTGTCGCTGATTCTGGCTTCGCGGGCGGCGGAGCAGGAAGAGCAACAGGCGCGGGCCGGCGGGGCGAGCGGGCAGGGTCGAGGCGGGCAAAATGGGGCTGGGCAAGATGAAGCGGAGCAGGCGATTCAACTGATGGACAGCAGCGGCTCCGAGAGCCTGAGCCTGATGAATACGGATACGGGCGGGGCGGATACGGGTGTGGGCGCGGCGGGGACGAGCGGTGCGGCGCTGCCCTCGATCGCGACGAACTCGGGGTTCAGCGACGATTCGGTGGCGGTGAGCGGTAACTCGGGGCAGGTTAGCCCGATGGCCGGCGTGGACATCGACGCGCTGCGGCAGCGGATGCAGGAGCGCGGCCAAGCCGGTGGACAGCCCGGCGGGCAGCAGATTGGCGGGCTGTTCGGCGGGGGCGGCGGGTTTGGCGGAGGTGGGTTCGGCGGCGGCGGGTTTGGCAGGGGCGGATTTGGCGGACGCGGCGGCGGCGGCGGCGGCGGGCGCAACTTCCGCGGGTTCAATCCGGGGCAGCCCCATGGGGCCGTCTTCTGGGAGGGCACGAACTCGGCGGTGAATGCGATTCCGTTCTCGCTGCGTGGGCAAACCCAGGTAGAGCCGGCGAATGGGACGAACCGGTTCGGGCTGACGTTTATGAGCGCGCCTTACATTCCGGGGCTGACCAAGCCCAGCGGTAAGGACACGGTGTTTTTGTCGCTCTCAGGTCGGCGCGGATCGACGCCAAAGGATTTCTACGCGACGGTGCCGACGATTGCGGAGCGGGGCGGGGATTTTTCGGCGTCCGGGCTGGCGCCGATTTACGATCCGGCGACGAATCACCAGTTCAATTACCAGGGCACGCCCAACGTGATTCCGCCGAACCTGATCGCGACGCAGGCCACGGCGCTGATGAACTACTATCCTGCGCCGAACCTGACGGGCGCGAGCGTGGTGGACAACTACAACTATCACCTGCTGACGACGGCGCAATCGAACGGGACACAGTTCGGGGCGCGCTACAACCGCAGCCTGGGGCCGAACGCGTCGCAGCCCGGCGGGCGCTTTGGAGGGTTTGGCGGCGGGCGGCGCGGCCGGTCGGCGAACCAGGGGCTGCGGCAGAGCGCGAACGGGAACTTTAACATGAGCCACTCGGCTTCGGACCAGGTGAACCTGTTTCCGCAACTCGGCGGCAAGGAGTCGTCGAATTCGTACTCCTTGCGGGCCGGCTACACGGTGGGCTACCACAAGATCACCAGCATCTCTAATGTTGGCTGGAACCGGAGCGCAGGGCAGACGACCAACTTTTTCACCAATACTTCAGACAACGTGGCCGCCGATGCGGGCATTGCGATCCCCAACAACGTGGCGCTGAATTACGGGCTGCCGGACATTTCGCTGAGCGGGTTGCAGGGGCTGAGCCAGACGCAGCCGAGTTTCTCGGTGAACCAGACCATTTCGGTTTCAGAGGTTTTGAGCTACCGGACCGGGAAGCACAACATGCGCTTCGGCGGCGATTACCGGAGAGTACAGCACAACTTTCTGGCAGGATCGAACCCGACCGGGAACTTCACGTTTACGGGGTGGTTTACGCAGCAGACGGTGACGCCGGCGAGCGGGACGCCCGAGAAGAATGCGGCGACAGGCTCGTCGGTGGCGGATTTTCTGCTCGGCTATCCGGACGAGACCAGCATCAATTCGTCGCTGACCAAGGCTTATCTTCGCGACAACGCGTCGGATGCCTATGCGCTGGACGACTGGCGCCCGCTGGCGAATCTGACGCTGAGTTATGGGGTGCGCTACGAATTTTATGCGCCGTACACGGAGAAATACGGCCGCCTGGCCGATGTGTCGACGAACCCCGACCAGGGCTTTACCAGCGAGACCGAGGTTGAGTCGGGCGCGCCGGGATTGCCGGGGTCGCTTGTTTATCCGTACTACCATGCGTTTGCGCCCCGGATTGGGCTGGCGTGGCGCGTGCCCAAGATCAAGCAGACCGTGGTGCGTGCCGGCTTCGGGATGAACTATACGATCGGCGAGTACGCGACCTTCGCCAGCCTGATGGCGCACCAGCCGCCGTTTACCAACGAGCAGACGAATAACGAAGTGGACCTGAGCGGGAACGTGGTGGGCGCGTGCGACCTGACCACACCGCCGACGTGCTTTACCGCCGGGCTCCCGGCGCCGGACACGGTTGGAAATTATGCGGTCGATCCGCACTACGGGATGCCTTATGTGCAGGTGTGGAACCTCGACGTACAGAAGACGCTGCCCTGGGCGGTGGTGCTGAACCTGGGCTATAACGGCGTGAAGAGCAACCATCAGGACATTACCAGCGCACCGCGGGCGATACCGGGCAGCCGCGGCACCGATCCTACCGGCCTGGTTTTCACTTACGACCAGGCAGAGGCGTTTTCGAAGTTGGAGCAGGGGACGGTGCGGGTGTTCAAGCGGCTTACGGGCGGCGTGTCCATGAGCGCTTATTACCAGTTTTCGCATTCGATTGACGATGCGGGAGCGCTGGGCGGGGTGAACGGCGCCGGGGCGCAGGACTGGCAGAACCTGGCCGCGGAAGAGGGCAATACGCTCTCGGTGCCGCGGCATAAGGTTACCGGGAATTATCTCTACGAGCTGCCGTTTGGGCAGGATAAGCATTGGGCGACGACGGGCGTGCCCTCGCACATACTGGAGGGATTCTCGGTTTCGGGAAGCTTTATCTTCGCCAGCGGAACGTTTTTGTCGCCGGGGTTTGAGCCTTCGACGCAGAGCGTGAACTGCGGCATCACCGGCGCGGTGCGGCCCAACCTTGTGCCCGGCGTTTCGATCTCCGGACCGCAGAACCTGCAAGAGTGGTTCAATACGGCGGCTTTCCAGGCGCCGTCGAATACTGTGACCCCGACTGCGAGCTACTGCGACTTCTTCGGCAATGCGCCGCGGGGCTCGATCGTGGGTCCGGGGACAGTCTCGAACAACATGGCGCTCTCGAAGACCATGCAGTTGGGCGATACGCGGAGCATGGAGTTTCGCGCCACGATGGACAACGTCTTCAACACGGTGCAGTATTCGGGCGTGGACACGACGCTTCAGTCGCCGACGTTCGGGCAGGTGACTTCGGTGGGGCAGATGCGAACGTTTCAATTTACGGCGAGGTTTAGGTTTTAGCGGAGTTAGTGAGTTGGCGGAGTTAGCGGGCTAGGACCTCGACCGTGTAGTTCCGTGGTTTCCCAGGTCTCAAAAGCGAGACCTGGGGCACCCAGTGAGGTTGGTAAATTGGCGAGTTAGCCGCGCTTTGCGCGTGTTGGCGAGTTGGCTGGTTCGCGCGATGGTGAGTTAATTGAGTCGATCCTGAAAAAGTCATGTTAATTGAGCTTGGACAGGCGCACGAGGAGCAGTTATGACGACTTGGTTGCGGCAGATTAGAGCGGGGATGGCTCTGCTGGCGTTGGCGCTGCCGGGCGCGGCGTGGGGGCAACAGTCGTCCACGTCGGTTGCTACGCCGGTGACCAACACGCCGCAGGGCGGGTTTGTGCTGAAGATGAACGGCGACCTGGTGCTGACCAACGTGGTGGCCGTCGACCAGAAGACGGGACAGTTTGTGCGCGGGCTGAAGGCGAGCGACTTCCACGTGTGGGAGAACGGCAAGCCGCAGCACGTTTCAAGTTTCGATTATCAGAGCGTGGAGATGGCCAAGCCGCTGCAGGAGGCGACGGTGAGCGGGCTGGCCGCGGGGCCGAACGGGGGAGGCAGCAAAGCGGTGGTGGTGGCAAGCCCAGAACAACTGCTCAACCACCGGCTGATCGTGATGTTCTTCGACCTGACGTCGATGCAGCCCGAGGACCTGGACCGCTCGGTGGAGGCGGCGCAGCAGTTTTTGAAAACCAAGATGCAGGCGGCCGATCTTGTGGCGCTGGTTTCGCTGGGCGATACGCTCAAGGTGGACCAGGACTTTACGGCGGACAAGCAGGCGCTGATCAATGAGGTTGCGGTTTACAACGGGACCGAGGGACAGGGCTTTGCGGCGGGCGCGACGGCGAACTCGAACCAGGTGGAGGACACGACCGCCTACACAGCCGACGAGAGCGAGTACAACGACGTGAACACGGACCGCGAGCTCTATGCGATCCGGGCGATTGCGCAGTCGCTTTCGAGGATTACGGAGAAGAAGTCGATGCTTTACTTCTCCGGAGGCATTCAGCGCGACGGCATTGAGAACGAGGCTTCGCTGCGCGCGGCGACCAACGCGGCGGTGCGGGCCAATATGGCGATCTACAGCGTGGACACGCGGGGATTGCAGGCGATTGGGCCGCTGGGCGATGCATCGACGGGGAGCCTGCGCGGCGGCGGCGCGTATAACGGCGGCTCGCTGATGAACAACATGAACTCGAACGCCGCCACGCAGGAAGTGATGGGGACGCTGAGCCACGACACCGGCGGCAAAGCGTTCTTCGACTCGAACGACTTTGCGCCGGCCTTCGCGCAGGTGCAGCACGACACTTCGGAATATTACGCGGTGGGATTTATTTCGACGGACACGGCGCAGGACGGGAAATACCGGCGGCTCACGATCAAGATCGACAAGCCGGGGATCAAGCTCGAATACCGGCCGGGCTACTATGCGCCGGCGGACTACCGGCACTCGAACCACGAGGACCGCGAGCGCGAATTGCAGGAGCAGTTGGCGAGCGATCTGCCGGCCACGGACATCGCGGTCTATATGGACGCGAGCTACTTTATGCTGAGCGACCGCCGCTATTACATGCCGGTTTCGCTCCTGGTGCCGGGGTCGCAGATTCCGTTTGTGAAGGGCGGCGACAAGGACAAGGCCACGCTGGACATCGTCGGCGAGGTGCTCGACGAGGTGAAGCGATCGGTGGGCCAGGTGCGGCAGACGGTGAAGCTAAATCTCGATCCGTCGCTTGCGGCGCGGCAGAAGAACATCGAGTACACGACCAGCTTTACGCTGCCGCCGGGTAAGTACGAGATGAAGTTCGTGGTGCGCGAGAACGAGACCGGAAAGATGGGCTCGTTTGTGGCCGACATCGATTTACCCGATCTCAAAAAAGCGCCGCTGAAGATGAGCTCGATCGTGCTGTCGTCGATGCGCGAGCCGAGCAAGAAGAACGATCCGCTGGTTCACGACGGGCAGGAATATGTGCCCAACATCAGCCACGTGTTCCGGCAAAACCAGCACATGTATTTACTTTACGAGGTCTACGATCCGGCGCGGGCGAAGGCGATCGAGGCCACGTACAATCCCGCAAAAGGGCCCGCAAGAGGGCCCGCAAAACCGGGGCCTAAAGACGCTATCGATCTGCTGAGCAGCCTGGAACTGATTCAGGGATCGACCAAGGTCTACGAGACGCCGATTGTGCGGGCGCAGAAGGTGAATGTGGAGGAGCGGGACGCGGTGGCCTTCGAGCTGGATGTGCCGCTGGCGGGGCTCAAGCCGGGGTCGTATCTGTGCCAGTTGAATGTGATCGACGACGCGGCGGGGAGCTTTGCGTTTCCGCGGTTCGCGGTACTGGTGCGTCCGCCGAATACCGGCGCTGGCACGGAGCAGGCGGCGGCGCCGGCTGCAGGGGCGGGTGGAACGGAGTGAGCTGCAGCGATTTCGTATTTCACGGCAGGAGGCGCATGAAAGAATGGTAGCGATCTGTTTGGAGAACCGTCCGAATGCTGCTTCCCAAACCTGGCCGTTTTGCCGTTCCATTGGTTCTCGTGCTCGCACTCTGTGCTCACGCGCAGGACAGCGTATCCTCGCTGCCCAACGCGCCGGCGCCCTCGTTTCAGTCAGAGAACGGCCACGTAACTCTCCGCAATACGCCGCGCCACTTCCTCGATGACCAGGAAGCGATCTGGACAAGCCCGGCCCGCATTCGCGAGTCGAACGCCCTGGGCCCCATCGCTCTCGTGCTTGCCACTACCCTCGTCGTCACCACCGACCATCAAGTCATGTCGTCGCCCAAGCTGATTGACCCATCCCTCAATAGCGAGGCGTCGACAGCGTCGAACGGCCTGCTGGGAGGGTTTGTTGCCGCACCCACACTCATCTATGGCCTTGGCTGGCTCCATCGCGACGACCACGCAACAGAGACGGGAATCCTTGGCGGCGAAGCCATGGCCGACAGTCTCGTGGTCGACGAAGTCATGAAGCTGGTCTCCCTGCGCGAGCGGCCCACGGTCGACAATGCGCGCGGGAAGTTTTTTCAGACCAGCGTCGGCACGGACTCCTCATTTCCTTCCACCCACACCATGATCGCCTGGTCCTCGGCAGCCGTGATCGCATCGGAGTACAACGGTCCGCTGACCCAGATCGCCGCCTACGGCCTCGCCACGGGTGTAAGCGCAGCACGCGTTTTGGCTCGTCAGCACTTCCCGTCCGACGTCCTGGTGGGCAGCGCCGTGGGCTGGATGATCGGCCGCTATGTCTTCCATCGCCACCGGCGCGCCGAATGATCTGCTGCGCACGGGGGACCAGCGCCAAATCCGGCTTGCTCTTTTCGACGGCAGCCCGTGGCTGCGGCGATTCTTACCTGAAACATCTTGAACAAAACGAGCGCAACAAATTGGAATTGCAAACCGTGGTCGCGTTTAACCGTTAAATCTGGTTGCAATAGCACATTCCCGCAGAGGCTAAAGCCCACGTTCTCTCGTGGGGTTCTTCGGCACGACTGAAGTCGTGCCCTGACACAAAGCCTCATCCGCGAGCGAATTTCCTCGGCAAAATTTCAAATATATTTAGCTAGGAGTCCGATAAACTCTTTGTCATACAGGAGCTCGCTCTGCGTGACCTTTGGCTCCTATCCTTGAAGAAGAACGCATCGTCACGGAGAGGGCCCGTCTCCGGTGCTTTCAAACCGCGTTGAAGCTCGTCAGACGTTTGGAGCGATTCCTGAGAAGCGCCTGACGCCCCTTTCGGGCCGTAGCTTGTAGGAGAAACTGATTTGTTTCTGAGAAGCTGTACCCACCTGTTGTGGCCCTCCCACCCATGCGACAGAAAAAAGTCGCATGGATGGGGCACGGGGCTTTGGGGTACGGTAACTGCGGAACCACTATAGAATTTAGACGCCGAGTCTGCCTGACGGGCAACCGACTTGCGGAGGCGTTGCTGTTGCGCCTTCGGAAGCGATCGCTGCTTCGGCAGCGCATGAGGAGCCGCTGGAATGGGAATGAAGCTTGCGATACGCACGGTTGGAGCGGGAGCGATCGTCGTCTTCCTGAGCGTCCGTCCAATGTCCGCGCAGACGGGCACAGGGGAGCAGCAGCAACAGGCTCCCGCCGCGCAAAAGCAAAGCGCGCCTCGGCAAACCATGCCGCAGGCAAATGTGCCTAATGCTCCTACGCCTGCGCCGGCTTCTCAGTCAGGGCAGAAGGAGCCATCGCTTCAGGACCTGGGTTTCGGCCCGCAGCAGATGCAGGCCAATCCGCAACTGCAGGCGCGGCTCGACCGGCGTACCGAGATGCTCAAGATCCATCAGCGGCTGGGGTTGATCACGGCTTTGCCGATGGTTGCGGACTTGATCACCGGGCCCATGGCGAAGGCCAAGGGCAGGAACGGGCAGACGATCATGGAGCCGACCTCGGCCAACCTCGATCTGCACGCCGCGCTGGGCAGCGCCACGGCGGGGCTTTATTTTTCGACGGCGTATTTCGCCATCTTCGCGCCCAAGATTCCGGGCGTAAAGAAGCGCGGCGCCATCCGCTGGCACGAGGCACTGGCATTTGTTCACGGTCCGGGAATGGTGCTCACGCCGATCCTCGGCGCCATGGCCTTTAATCAGGAGAGCAACGGCGAAAAGGTGCACGGCATCGCGTCGGCGCACGGGACGGTGGCCGTGACTACCGCTTGCGCCTACGCCGCGGCCATTGTCGCGGTTTCGTGGCCCATTGATCTGAAATTCTGGGAGAAACGATGAGACCTGGCTTTCCATGCGCGGCTTTGGGCGTGGCATTCCTCGCGGCGGCGGTGCCCGCGTTTGCGCAAAATGCCTCGCTATGGGCGCTCGTCCAGTCCACGCTTACGTATCACATGTCGCATCCGCTGCATCAGGTGGACGGCGTGAGCCATGCGGCAAAGGGCAAAGGAGTTTGCAGCAAGGGCGAATGCGACTTTCTGGTGGCCGCGCCGGTCAAGTCGTTCAATTCCGGCGATACGAACCGCGACCTGCACATGCTGGAGGCGACGCGTGGGGCTCAGTTTCCCATGGTGGCGGTGCGCGCCAATTTTCCGCAGCCCGACCTTGATTCGTCCACAATCTACGCCGATCTTACGGTCCAGTTCGCGGGGCAAACCGCACATTATGCGCATGTTGCGTTTCAACGGAAGGCACAGGGCAAGGAGATACGCATCGTGGGGACGGTGCCTTCCACCTGCTCGGATTTTAAGATCGACCGGCCCTCGTTCCTGGGCATGCCGATCGGCAACGAGATCCCAGTGAAGGTGGATGCGACCTGGCGGCGCGGCAACTGACCGCCTAACCGCTATTTATTTCAAAAAGATAGGGCGAGCCAAGGCCAAATCGGGCGGCCGGCGGACACTCCCCGCGCGTCCAGGTGACCAGCGCCCTTGCATCCCGGCCCCAAACGCGCTTAAGATGCGTCAATTGAGGGCCATGCCACATAGCGACTCCAGTTCGGCGGTTTTGGCGCCAGCGGCGGCTGCCGCGCCCGCGCCCCTTCGCCTGCGCGTGGACAAGCTCTGCGTGTCGATCTCCGCGCTTGCGCCGAATGAGCTATTTGCGCGGGCCGAGAGTGTGCTGGCCGACGCGCGGTTCATCGAGTTCCGGTTTGACGGGCTCGCCAAGCCGGCGGCGGGGTTGCCGGGGCTCAAGGAATTTCTGGCCGCGCACCGCGACGTGACGGCGCTGGTGACGTGCCGCCGGAAGCTTTATGGAGGTGGTTTTGCCGGGTCGCTGGCGAACGAGCTCGACGTGCTGCAGAAGGCGTCCGAGGCCGGCTGCCACATCGCCGATCTCGAGCTGGAATCGGCGGAGGAGTGCAGGCCCTCGCAACTGGCCAGGTTCCGCGCCGCGCTGCGCGCCGGGGGGACGGCGCTTCTGGTTAGTTTTCATGACTTTACGCGCACCAAGGGGCTGGATCGCGCGGCTGATCGCATCCAGGCTTTTGACCCTGACTTTGTCAAAATCGCCACCACGGCGCGGACTTTGGCCGATAACCTGGCCATCCTGCGCATGATTGAGGCGCGGTCGCTGAGCGCGAATGTGGTGGGCATCGCCATGGGCGAGGAAGGGATCGTGAGCCGCGTTCTGGGGCCGCGTGCGGGCGCGGCGTTCACTTTCGCCTCGGCCGGCGACGGGATTGAGACCGCGCCGGGGCAGCTTTCCGTGCGCACCTTTCAGGACCTTTACCGTTTCGACCACCTGGACCAGGCCACGCGCATCTTTGGGGTCGCCGGCAACCCCATTGCCCACTCGCTCTCGCCGCTGATGCATAATACGGCGTTCAAGCGCGAGATTGTGAACGCGACGATGCTGCCGCTGAAGGTGAAGACGCTGGACGATCTGCTGACCCTGGTGCGGGAGCTGCCGCTGGGCGGCGTGGCCGTGACCATGCCGCTGAAGCAGGAGGTGCTGCCGCACCTGGCCAATATGGACCCGCTCACCGCGCGCATCGGCGCCTGCAACACGCTGCGCACGGGCGCGGACGGCAAGCTTTACGGGTTTAACACCGATGTGGCGGGGGTGGTGCGACCGCTCGAGCGCCGCATGCGGCTCAAGGGCGCGCGGGTGGCGGTGCTGGGCGCGGGCGGCGCGGCGCGGGCCGCGGTCTTCGGGCTGGTGGAGCAGGGCGCCGAAGTCTTTGTGGTCAACCGCACGCACAAGACGGCCGTGGCCCTGGCGCGCAAGGCTAAGGCAAAGTCGCTCAAGCAGGAGCAGTTGGCGAAGCTGCAATTCGATGTGCTGATCAATACGACGCCCTGCGGGATGGCCGGCGTAAAGCCGGCGCTGCCCATCAAGGAGAGCGAGCTGAATGCGCGGCTGGTCTTCGACATGGTGTATAGCCCGCTGGAGACGCCGCTCTTGAAGCTGGCGCGGGAACGGGGTCTAGCGACGATCGGCGGCCTGGAGATGTTCGTTCAGCAAGGCGCGCGGCAGTTCGAAATCTGGACGGGCAAGGCGGCGCCGGAGGCCGAGATGCTGCGCGTGGTGGAGCTGGCGCTGCGCAAGCTGGGATGAGGCGCGTTCGAGCCAGTTCCCATGATTTGTCGCAGCCGGCACTTTGCCATCGTCTCGTCCCTGCTATTCTTGACAGGTGAAATGCCGCGCGCGCAGCAGTGGAATATTGGCGACGACACTTCTCTTCGCGTCTGTGTTGGCAGGCTGCCATAAGGGTGAGCAGGCCGTCGCAGGCGTTGCGCAGAAGGCCGCCAATGCCGAGAAAAAGGCGCGGGCCACGGCGTCTGCTCTGGATCGCGAGCGGGCCGAGCTGAGCCGGATTCCGCTGCCCGTCAGGGCAATGTATGTGGACATTCACGACCCCAGCCAGTGGCAAAATCCGTTCCTCGCCGTGGGCGCGCGCACCATCGAACTGCGCATTATTCTGCCCGACACCCAGTTGGGAAACTTTGGCAACGGGACGATGCTGCGGCCTCCGGGCGCGCGGCGCCAGGAGATGCAGTTGCGCTTTTCCGATCTGGACAAAGCTGTGGTCGCCATCCCAGCCGGCGCCTGGCATTACGGCCGCGTGATTGCCGTGGCCGAGTCGCCCGAAGCCGCGCCCAAAAGCCGCCCCGCTGTCCGGCGCAATCTTGAGAAGGTGATTCAAGAGCTCAACGGCCTTGGTGTGGTGGTCGAGGAGTGGCCTTCGCGTTAAGCTCCGGGTCCCGCGCCGGCGCGATACCATGCGAGGGTGAGCACTTCGTCCTTTTCTATCCTGAGCAATCTGCCTCCGCTTGAACATGAGCGCTTTGCCGCGCACCGGGAGCTGGAAGCGCGGTTGAAAGCTACCGTGCGCGGGGAAGTGTGCTTCGACATGGGATCGCGGGCGCTGTACGCGGCCGACGCCTCGAACTACCGGCAGCTACCGGTGGGGGTGGTTTTGCCGCGCGACGCGGCGGACGTGGAGGCGGGACTTGCGGCCTGCCGCCAAGTGGGAGCGGCCGTGGTGGCGCGCGGCGGAGGAACGAGCCTGGCCGGACAGGCTGCCAATGTGGGTGTGGTCTTCGACTACTCGCGGTATATGAACGCGCTCGAATCGATCGACCCCGAGGCCAAACTTGCGCGCGTGCAGCCGGGGATCGTGCTCGACAGGCTGCGCGACGCGGCGGAAGAGTTCCATTTGACCTATGGGCCGGATCCGGCGACGCACAGCCGCTGCACGCTGGGCGGGATGATCGGCAACAACAGTTGCGGCGTTCACGGCCTCCTTGCGGGCAAGGTGGTGGACAACGTGGAGTCGCTGGACATTGTGCTCTACGACGGAACGCGCATGACGGTGGGGCGGACGAGCGTCGCCGAGATCGATGCGTTGGTGCGCGAAGGAGGGCGCGTGGGCAGGATTTACGCGGGCCTGAAGCGCATACGCGACCGGTACGCCGAGCTGATCCGGCAAAAATATCCGCGCATCCCGCGACGCGTCTCGGGCTACAACCTCGACGAGCTGCTGGGCGAAGACGGTTTCAACGTGGCGCGGGCGCTGGTGGGCTCGGAGGGAACTTGCGTGAACATTCTCTCCGCCATGCTCAATCTGACGGCCAGCCCGCCCTATCGCGTGCTGGTGCTGTTGGCGTTTGCCGATGGATTTGAGGCAGCCGACGCCACTGTGCAGGCGCTCAAACACGGGCCGATCGGCCTGGAGGGGTTCGATTCGCTGCTGGTCAACTTCATGCGCAGGAAGGGCCTCAACCTCGATGGGATTTCGCTGCTGCCGTCGGCGGGCGGCTTTCTGCTGGTGGAGATGGGCGCGTGGGACGCCGCCGATGCCCAGGCCAAGGCTGAAAAGCTGGCGCGCGAGGCACCCTCGTGGCCCAGCTCACCCACTGCGACGATCTGTTCCAGGGAAGGCGCGGCGCGCATCTGGTACATCCGCGACTCGGCGCTGGGTGGCAATGTTTTTGTGCCCGGCGAGCCCAACGGACTGGAGGGGTGGGAGGACGCGGCGGTTCCACCGGCCAAACTGGGCGGCTATTTGCGCAGCCTGACAAAATTGATGGCGGAGTATGGGTACCGCAGCCCGTTCTGGGGGCACTACGGGCAGGGGTGCGCGCACCTGCGGCCGAACTTCGAGCTGCACACGGTGAAGGGGCTGCGCACGTATCGCGAGTTCATTGACCGGGCGGCGGATTTGGTGATGAGCTTCGGCGGGTCGCTCTCCGGCGAGCACGGGGACGGGCAGTCGCGGGCGGCGCTTTTGCCCAAGATGTTCGGGCCGGAGCTGGTGGGGGCTTTTCGCGAGTTCAAGGCGCTTTGGGATCCGGACAACCGGATGAATCCAGGCAAGCTGGCCGATGCGGTTCGCGTTTACGATCCGATCGAAAATATCCGCCACCGGATTCGCGTCGAGGGCGAGGCAAGACCTGCTAAGGGGCCGGTGGAGCCGGTGAAGCACTTCGCGTTCGCGTACGATCGTGGGTCGATGGAGGAAGCGACGGAGCGTTGCGTGGGCGTGGGCGCCTGCCTTAATACCAAGGGCGGCGTGATGTGCCCGAGCTACCGCGCCACGCGCGAGGAGCGGCACTCGACGCGCGGGCGGGCGCGGCTGCTGTGGGAGATGCTGGCCGGAGCGCTCAGCGAAGAGGGCTTCAGAAGCGAGGCCGTACACGAGGCGCTGTCACTCTGTCTGAGCTGCAAGGCGTGCAAGTCGGAGTGCCCGGTGCAGGTGGATATGGCGGCGTACAAGGCGGAGTTTCTGGCGCAGCACTATAAGGGCCGGCTGCATCCGCTACATCATTATCTATTCGGCTTTGCGGACCGGCTGGCGCGCTGGGGATCGGTCGCGCCCGCGCTCACCAATGCGTTGCTCACCGGGCCGGGGACGGGAGCGATGGCAAAACGCGTTGCGGGGATTGCGCTGGAGCGGGAGCTGCCGCGGCTGGCCGCACGGAGCTTTCAAAAACAGCGGGCCGGGGCGACTCGGCCGCCTTACTCGCACGTAGTTCTGTGGCCGGATACGTGGAACAACTACTATCATCCCAGTACTTTGACCGCGGCCGAAATGGTGCTGGCGCAGGCCGGGTTTGCCGCGGAGGTTCCGAAAGGGCACATCTGCTGCGGGCGGCCGCTTTACGACTTCGGGCTGCTGGATGCGGCGCGCAGCTACCTGGAGCGGGTTCTGGACCGCATGGAGCCGCAGATCGATGCGGAGAAGCCATTCATTTTTCTCGAGCCGAGCTGCGCGAGCGTCTTCAAGGAGGAGCTGCTCGAGCTTTTCCCCAGCGATCCGCGTGCGCGCAAGCTGAGCGGGCAGGTGTGGCTGCTGGCGGACTGGCTGGCGGCGAAGGCTCCGGCGGGGACGTTTACCGGCAGCCTTAAGGGCGCGCAAGTGCTGCTCCACGGCCACTGCCACCACAAGGCGGTTTTCGGAGGGCCGGCGAGCGAGATTGCCCTGCTGCGTGAAGCTGGCGCTACGGTCGAGCCGATCCAGGCCGGCTGCTGCGGAATGGCGGGGCCGTTCGGGTTCGAGGCGGAGAAGTTCGAGGTGTCGAAGGCTATTGCCAGCGACGGGCTGCTGCCGGCGGTAGCATCGGCGGGGCCGATGACGCTGATTGTGGCCGATGGGTTCAGTTGCCGCGAACAGATCGCGCAACTGGGGCGGCGCGAGGCGATGCACTTTGCCGAGGTGCTGGCGCATAGCTGCGGGTGCGCAGGGTGAGCGGGGCCTCACCAAGAGTAAGGGCAGGCGTTCGAATGGGCACGGATGGCCGATGGCGACGATTGTGCGCGGCGGCACTATACTTGATAAAGACAGCCGGGCCGGCGCGGACGGCAGCTTGAGCCGGTGCAACTTGAGGCAGGCGTATCGCGTCTCAATCAAGGGAGCGTGGAGCCAACGGGCTGTGAGGCCAAAGGGCCGTTGGATTTGCAGCGGCCGGGCTGATTTTGGTACGCTCAGGCATTCTTCAGGCTGAACGGAAGGAGAGATTTTGTTATGGCAGAGGAAACAAAGACATTCGGGATGGCATGGTTTCTGGCCGGATTGGGCGTGGGGGCTCTGGTGGGCGTTTTATACGCGCCCAAGAGCGGCCGCGAGACACGCGAGGACCTGGTAAGCAGCGCGAAGGACGGCACGGAGTTTCTGCGCGTCAAGTCGCGGCAGGCCGCCGACGAGATGAGCGCACTGGTGGACAAGAGCAAGGAACAGGTGAGCGATTACGTGGAGCGCGGCCGCGAGGCCGTGGACCGCGGACGGGCGCAGTGGGAAGAGTTCGTGGAGCGGGGCAAGGGCTTTGTCTCCGACCAGGGCGGCCGCGTGACGGCGGCCGTGGATGCCGGGCGGCAGGCTTACCGGTCAACCACTGGAACGGGCGCGGGAACAGGCGAACCGCGAGAGTCTTAAGCGGCGGGTTGTTGCCCCGCGTAATCGTTCGGGCCTTGCCTTTTGCGGTTCACCGTTCGCTGGAGTGGGGCGAACGGCACAGCGGGGGCTGCGGGCAAAGGCGGAGCGCCTTTTGGAAACGCGATTTACGCAAACCTGCGTTGCCTGCCCGGAGATTCCGGCACTAAAGCGTCCCATGAGAGACTGATCCAATGCCAAGCTTCGACTTACAGACCGTGCAGATTGTCGTTCTTGCCCTGGTGGCGGTGGCCGTGCTGCTGCAGGTGATCCTGGTGCTTGCCATCCTTGTCGGCGTGGGCAAAATGGGAAAGACGGTGAAGGGCGAGCTCGAGGACCTGCGCTCCTCGGTGATGCCCATTGTTTACAACACGCGCGAGCTGATAGTGAATGTAACGCCGAAGATCGAGGCTATGGTGGACGATCTGGCGGCAGTGATGCACGGGCTGCGCACGCAGTCGAGTGAGATCGAGTCGGTAGGGACGGAGGTTCTGGAGCGGCTGCGGCGCCAGTCGGTCAGGCTGGATGCGATGGTGTCGGGGACGCTGGACGCGGTGGACAAGACCGGGGCCGCGGTGGCCGACGCGGTGAACCGGCCCGTGCGCCAGATTTCGGGACTGCTGGCTTCGGCCAAGGCCGTGGTCGGGTCGTTGCGCGATTCCGGCTCGCGGTCGAATTCGCCGCACCCCCCGCCCCGTGCCCGCGACGACCGGGACTTGTTTGTGTAGGATTGCAACTCATCGCTCGCCCGCTTGCATGTGCGTCAACGAACAGCAACGGAGTTGGCCCGGGCACATCCAAAGCCAGCGAGGAGAGCCATGCGCGCCATCGATCCGGCGGACCACCCATTCTCTGAAATTTACAAGCTGATGATCGGCGCGATCGTGCCGAGGCCCATCGCGTTCGTCTCCTCGGTGGACGCGGCGGGGGTGCGCAACCTGGCGCCCTTCAGCTATTTCACGGCGTGCAGTTCAAACCCGCCGGTGGTTTGCTTTTGCACGGCCGTCCGCTCGGGGCCTGCGCCCGAAAAGGACACGCTGCGCAACGTGTTGGCTACGGGTGAGTTTGTGGTCAACATTGTCTCGGAAGAGATAGCCGAGCAGATGAACAAGACCTCGATCGACGTGGCGCCGGAGGTGGACGAGTTCGAGCTTTCGGGGTTGACGCCGCTGCCCAGCGAACTGGTGCAGCCGCCGCGCGTGGGTGAGAGCAAGGTGCAGATGGAGTGCCGGCTGCGACAGATCGTGCACGTGAGCGAGAAGCCTGGCGGCGGTCACCTGGTGCTTGGCGAGGTGCTTCGCTTTCACGTGCTGGAGAGCATGCTGTGCGAGGGCATTAAGATCGACCCGGACAAGCTCCACGCCGTCGGGCGCATGGGCGGGCCGACTTACGTGCGCACCCGCGACCGCTTCGAGATGCAGCGGCCGAGGTAGCGCCACGCTTCCGCCGGCGATCTCAAGCCTGCCGATTGCCAATCCCAAATCTCAAAGGCGAGACCTGGTGCACCCAAATTCGCGAGCTCGATTACCGAACTAAGAGGACACGGTACTAGCTCGATGGGGCGTCCAGGATAGGTTGGGAAAGCTCTGCGATGTAGCGGACAGACTGGATCATCTCCTGGCAGCGGCACGCGGGTACACGGTTTGGATGGCGGCAGCTAGAGCAATTCCAGAGTAGGTGTATCCCGAAGACGCCAGCAAAATCTTCCCCGCCCGTTTTGCATATAATTATGCGCCTTTGGCGCACAATTCTTTAGTAGAGGGTTCCGGGCGTGGCGCAGC
>JBOGLX010000217.1:0-29000 GCA_050745765.1 Occallatibacter sp.
CCCGGCATAAAGAACCCGCGGCATCTCTTAAGGCGCAGATATTGCGCCGGCAAGAGCGTTATCCGTGAGATTTTTCGGCCAGCTCGAGCCATCGCTCATAGACGGCATCGTGCTCGGTCTGGGCGGAGTCGAGTGCGGCCAGGGCTTCGGTGAGGGCGGCGGCGTTGGTCGAGACGGCTGGATCCTCGATGCGGGAGCGGGCCTGCGAAAGACGCTGGTCGGCGGCTGCGATGCGCGCCTCGATGGCGTTGTATTCACGCTGTTCCAGGTAAGACAGTTTTTTTCTTTGTGGCGGGACGGCCGAAAGTGGCGCGACAACAGGCGGGGAGGTATCGCCGGAAACCGGCGTAACCTCGCGTGAAGCTTCGCTGGAAGCGTCGATCTGTCTCCGCCACTCTTCCCACTGGAGGTAATCGGCGAAGAGGATTGCGTTGCCTCGGCCGTCGAGGCCGAGGACAGCATTGGTGACGCGGTCCAGAAGGTACCGGTCGTGGGTGACAAGAACGAGTGCGCCAGAGAAGTCGAGCAGAGCTTCCTCGATGATTTCGAGGGTAGGGATGTCGAGGTCGTTGGTGGGCTCGTCGAGAATGAGCACGTCGGCGGGCTGAAGCATCAGGCGGGCAATGAGCACGCGGGCTCGTTCACCGCCGCTCAGGCGGGAGACAGGCTGATTGAGTTGTTCGCCGGTGAAGAGAAAGCGGGAGGCGTAGCTGGCGACGTGAACTACACGATCCTGGTAGACGACGGAGTCCGAATCCGGCGCGAGCGCGCGGCGCAGAGTGAGGGAGACGTCGAGCTCGCGGAGCTGCGAAAAGTAAACGATGCGCAGAGCCAAGGCGCGGCGGACTTCACCGTTGGAGAGAGCCAGTTCGCCGGTCATAGCGCGCAGCAGGGTGGTTTTGCCGGAGCCATTGGGCCCGACCAGGCCGAGCTTCATGCCCGCGGTCAGGTTGAATGTGACGCCGCGCAGGATTTCGCGACCGCCGAGGGTGACGGCGGCGTCCTTCATTTCGATCAGGCGTTTGCTCTGGCGTTCGGTCGAGTCGAAGGCGATGCCGGCGGAGAGAGCATTGCCGCGCGATTCGGAGTCCTCCAGTCTGGCGATGAGGGCGTTGGCGTTGTCGATGCGGGCCTTGGCTTTTGTGGCTCGCGCTTTGGGGCCGCGGCGCAGCCACTCGATCTCCGTGCGCACGCGGTTGCGCAGGCTGTCCTGGGCGCGTTGCTCTTGTTCGAGCCAGGCTTCGCGAGCCTCTAAAAAGGCAGAGTAGCTGCCTTTGACGCGCAGCAGGCCATCCGAGTAAATGCGGTTCAGCTCCACGATTTCAGAAGCGGTGTTCTCCAGAAAGCGGCGGTCGTGTGAGACTACGACGAATGCAAAGGCGGCGGACCGGAGCAATCCTTCGAGCCACTCGATGCCTTCGAGGTCAAGGTGATTTGTAGGCTCGTCGAGGAGGAGGACGTCGGGGCCGGCGACGAGCGCTTCCGCGATGGCAAGGCGTTTGCGCCAGCCGCCGCTGAGCGTAGCGGCTTCGGCGGAGAAAGCAGCGCCTGTGGCGCCCGATTCGGCGAACCCGGCGCGGCCAAGGGTTTCGCGGAGCCGCTGTTCGTGTTCGTTCTCAGGCACTGAGGTGCGAGAGAGTGCGGACTCGACAAGGCCGCGGACGGTGGTTCCGGGTGCGAAGCCGGAGATCTGGCGCAGGTAGCCCACACGGACCCGTTTGCGGAAGGCGACTTCGCCGGAATCGGGCTCCTGTTCGCCGCCGAGGATGGCCAGCAGAGTGGACTTACCGGCGCCATTGGGGCCGATGAGGCCGATGCGGCCGCCGTCATGCACGGCGAAGCCGATGTTCTCAAACAGGGGCGCGGCGCCGAAGCGTCTGGAGATGCCCTGCGCATTCAGAATCGGCGGCATTCTTCCAGTTTAAAGTGGCCGACTCTGCGTTCGTGGTTGGCGGTATTGTGCGGCCTGTGAGCAAGTTGGTTACGCTATTTGGCGTAACGCCAAGTAGCGTAAAAAGATGAGACTCGGTTCGCGTCCGTGGCGCTCAACGATCTCCCCTCACACGAGGACGTGGCCGGCGCGGAACAGGCGGCGTAGTCCGCGATGGCGCGAGAGCGGTCAATGCCGCGGCGGCCGCACTGCGGCAATCGGTCAGTGCGCATGCGGTGTCGTCTTGAGCTCGGCCGGCTCGGCGAGTTTGCCCTCGTGGATGGCCTGGACGAGTTGGCCGATGTCGTTTGCCGGAGGGCGGTCGGCTTCAAGGGGCGGGACGATTTTGCGAACCGCGGCGTGGACCTGCTGAATCTGCCGGCCGGGCTTGAGGGGTTTGCGGTAATCCAACCCCTGCGCGGCGCAGAGAATTTCGATGGCGAGGATCTGCTCGAGGTTGCGGACAATCTGCCTGAGCTTGAGCGCGGCGGTCATGCCCATGGAGACGTGATCTTCTTTGCCGCCGGAGGTGGGAACGCTGTCCACGCTGGCCGGATGGGCGAGCACTTTGCACTCGTTGAGCAGGGCGGCGGCGGCGACGTGGGCGATCATGTAACCGGAACAGAGGCCGGCTTCGCTCGAGAGAAACGGAGGCAGGCCCTCGTTGATGTCGGGATTGATGAGGCGGTCGATGCGGCGCTCGACGATGGCGGCGAGATCGGTGAGCGCGATGGCGGCGTAGTCGAAGGCGTAGGCGAGGGGCGCGCCGTGGAAGTTGCCGCCGGAGAGCACTTCGCCGTGGGACGCCCCCTTTCCGAAAAAGACGAGCGGGTTGTCGGTGGCGGAGCCGGTTTCGGTCTCGACGATTGCCGCCGCGTGGGCGAGGACATCGCGGACCGCTCCATGCACCTGGGGCATGCAGCGCAGGCAGTAGGCATCCTGCACGCGGGGGTCGTTGGTGCGGTGGGATTCACGGATCTGGCTGCGTTCGAGCAGGAGGGTGAGGTGACGGGCGACGGCGGCCTGGCCGGGATGAGGGCGCGCGGCGTGGATGCGGGGATCGAAGGCCACGGGGGTGCCGCGCAGGGCTTCGAGGGACATGGCGCCGGCGACATCGGCGAGGCGGACGAGACGCTCGGCGTCGTAGAGGGCGAGCGCGGCGACGGCAGTCATGGCCTGGGTGCCGTTGAGGAGCGCAAGACCCTCTTTGGCTTCGAGACGCAGCGGAGTGAGTTTTGCGCGGCGCAACGCCTCCGCGCCGCCGATGCGTTCGCCGCGATGGAAGGCTTCTCCTTCGCCGATGAGGACCAGGGCGAGATGCGCAAGCGGAGCTAGATCGCCGCTGGCGCCTACGGAACCTTTTTCCGGCACGACGGGATGGACGCCGGCGTTGAGCAGGGCGATCAGCATCTCGATGGTTTCTTTGCGCACTCCGCTAAAACCCTTGGCAAGAACGTTGGCGCGAAGCAGGAGCATGGCGCGGACTTCGGCCGCGGAAAGAGGATTGCCGAGACCGCAGGCGTGGCTGCGCAGCAGATTTACCTGCAGTTCGCAGAGCCGGTTGAAGGGAATGCGAACGTCGGAGAGCCTGCCGAAGCCGGTGTTGACGCCGTAGATGGCTTCTTCTTTTTCGAGGATGTTGACGATGACTTGGCGGGACGCGGCGATGCGGGGGAGAGAGGACGGATCGAGGGCGACTCTGCGCAGGTTTCGCGATACGGCCTGGACTTGATCGAGCGAAAGATTCCGGCCGGAGAGCAAGAGCGGCGATGAAGGATTCATTCCGAATAGGCTTTCAGCGCGGCTGCGCGGCTGCACGTGTGGACTGCGAACGCTTCGATTTCGGCGGAGACTGGCCCCTTCGATCCATTGATTGAGTCGAGATTGATTTCGACGTTGGCGATGGCGCCGGCGATGGCGGCGTTGGCCAGAGCAATAGCGGTGATGAGGTCGGAGCTCATGTTGGGATTGGTGATGGGCTTGAGGGTTGTGGCGAGCTGGCGCACTTCGGCGGCTCTTTCGGCGACGCCGAGAGGCACGGCGGCTGCATGCTGCAACGCGATGGCGATCGGGTTTGCGCCGCCGCGGGAATCCTTTGCCGACTTGTAGGCTTTGACGACCGAGTTGTAGGCTTCGGCGTCGGCGTCGATGGCGGACTTCAACTCTTCGCGCAGAGTTGCAAGGCGGGCGAGGGCTTCGGTGAGCTGGGTTTCGTGTTGCGCATAAGCTTTTTTGCCGCGCGCCATGGAGGCGGCCATGGCGGCGAGACCAGCGGCCATGGCGGCGGCCGCGGCGGCGGCGCTGCCTCCGCCAGGAACGGCGGTGGGGGCGGCAAGTTGCTCGATGAACGGGGCGATTCCTGCGCCTGGGCCCGCGCTTTGTCCTGCGCTTGCGGCAGCGTTTGGTCCGGCGTTGGAGGTTTTGGCGCTGACCATCGCGGCCAGGCGGTTTTCGAGGATGAGCGAGGAATCGAAGTTCTCGATTTGAAGGAACCACTCGGCGGCCTGCTCGATGGCGCGCCTGGGAATGAGGCCGACGATCTCGCTGGAGACGGGCAGAACGCCGTAGCGCGCGGCTTCGCGCCTCACGAGATCGAAGACGCGATGGAGCGGGGTCTGCTCGAAGTCGGTCAGGTTCATGGAGACCTGCGCCAGTCCGCGGACGAGGAAACCCGATGCTTTGACAAAGCGCATGCCGCCGGAGGAATAGCGCACTGCTTTGGCAATGCTTTTGGCGACATCGACGCTGGGGGTGTTGAGAAAAATGTTGTAAGCGATGAGGAATTTGCGCGCGCCTACGATGGCGGCTCCGGCGGTGGGATGGAGGCGCGGTTCGCCAAAGTCGGGCCGGCGCGCGGGGTTGACGGCGATCTCTTCGCGCAGGCCTTCAAACTGGCCGCGGCGGACGGCTTCAAGATTCTGGCGCTCGGGCGTAGCGGCGGCGGCCTCATATAAGTAGACCGGGACCTGGTAGCGCTTCCAGATTTCTGCGCCGACGTGGCGCGCCATGGCGGCGCAATCCTCGAGCGTGACGCCGTCAATGGGGATAAAGGGAATGACGTCGGCCGCTCCCAGACGCGGGTGCGCGCCCTGGTGATGGGTAAGATTGATGAGCTCGGCGGCCTTGCCGGCGCCGCGAATGGCGGCCTCCTGAATAGCCTCGCGTTCGCCTGCCAGGGTGATGACCGAGCGGTTGTGGTCGGCGTCCATCTCGCGGTCGAGCAGGTAGACGCCGGGGAGATTCATGGCTTGGACAATGGCGTCGACTTTGGCGGAGTCGCGGCCCTCGGAGAAGTTTGGTACGCATTCAACGAGCGTGTTGGGCACGGGAAGAAGGATACGATTTGCGGGTCGATAGGGCAAACGGCGCGGGACTGCGGTTGACAACCGCCTGATCTCCGAGTTGGGTATCCGTTTTTACTCACCGTGCGCCAAGGAGTTGTGTCTGGACTCAAGAATGGCAGCGGCGCGGCGAACCGGCTGCAAAGGGCGCAGTCTTTGCCCAATCTCTTGTCTGCACCATTGAACGAACCGAAACGGTGCTATAATTGGTGCGTCGGAGGAATATCCTTTGAGAGCAAGCATAACGATTGACGACGACCTGTTGACCACGGCCCGGGAGTATACCGGGGTGACGGAAAGAGCGGAACTGATTCGTGAAGCATTGAAGTCACTGATTGCGCGGGAAGCGGGGCGCCGACTTCTGGCGCTGGCCGGAACTGCTCCCAATATCGAAGATGTGCGTAGACTGCGCGCAGACGAACAGCGCTTGATGAACAGCGATTGACGAACAATGATTCTGGCCGACACGTCGATCTGGATCGAAATGTTTCGCAGGGGCGGATTCAAGGCGGAATTGAACACTTTGATAACCAGCGATCAGCTCTGTACCCACCCCTATGTGGTTGCGGAATTAGCCTGTGGCTACCTTCCCGACCGGCAAAAGACTCTATCCTTCCTTGATCGCCTCATCGCCCTGCGCACCGTTCGGCTGGCCGATGTGCGCGTCATGATTGAAGCTCGCGGCCTGGCTTCCAAGGGCGTAGGCCTGACCGACGCTCATTTGATTGCCTCATGCCTGGCCACACCCGGCACGCAAATATGGACTATCGACGGGGCTCTCGGCAGAGTCTCCGAATCTCTCGGTATCCGCGCATCCAGCCCTTAGCTCTATATCCTGGCTGCTACTGCGTGGTTTCAGGGGATGTCGAACCCCGAGGAGATCGACCGCAGAGTCCAGGGCGTCGAGCACGCACACCTGATCCTCCCGCACGCGCACCGGCAGCGTGCCGGTGTTCTGGCATCGCTTGGCTTGGTCGCCGACAGTGCGCTCATGTCTTGATGCGCAGGGCATTGGAGGTCAATATGTTCCCGTCGCAACAGTTGTCTTCAGCAAGTTGATAAGCTTACGTTCAAGTTCTTAAGATCCGCTAGCATAACACCCTTCAATACTTTCTCGATTCAAATGCGGGCAAATCCAGGACCACGGCACGGCCAACGGCCCACAACGAAGTGCACATTCCGGTCAGGTGGATGGCAGAATTCGCTAGCAGGCGAACCAGACAGCCATCTCCGGCCAGCTTGCTAACGCCGGCATGCACCTCGGGAAAGGCTACAAGCTTCCGGTTCATCTCCGCGATCAACTGCGGCCACCGTGTGAAACCGTCAGCAAGGATCGCGAGCGAACCGCTGTAAGCATAGGCTTCAGCGGCGCCGGGCCGTTGGGGAGCGAAGGCGGCGGGATCGATCTTCGTCCGGCTGAGCCAGACCGGTTTCCCGCAAACCAGGATCTCGACCTCGGATACGATTTCGCGGAATTGCCAGCGCTCCTCACGCGCTACGCGGCCACATGCCATCGCCTCCCAGAGCAGGGCTCGGCCGCCGGCGGCGATCTCCACGCGCAGCGATTGGCGTAAAGCCGCGCCTGGATGGGGAATCAAGTGATCTGGGAAATACTCGATGGTCGCGCCCTCACCGACGCGCATGACAGTATCCAGCATGGCCGGCAGACTGTCGGTGCGATAAACCCGCGTCGCTGAGGGAGTGGTCAGGCAGCCATGTGCGCCCGCTTCAAGGACGATCTCGCTGGTCAGGCGATCGCCGCCCAGAACCCCGCCAGTGGGATTAAGGAGCGACAGATAAGCCGAGCCATCTTCCATGGCCAGCGGCGCGAGGACTTGCAGGGGCAGAGTGAAACTGGATCGCACGAGATCGGTGCGCGAGCCGCGCCGCGCAAATCGCAGCGAAAGCTTTCCGTCGCGCCCTGTGCGGTCAAGATTCAAAGAGCAAACCACGCCGGATCCACTCGACGATCGATTCCGCGCCTGTGCCGTCCTTGAGATTGGTGAAGACAAATGGCCTTCCCTGGCGAACGCGCTTCGCATCTCGATCCATGACTGCCAGGTCCGCGCCTACATAGGGCGCAAGATCGATCTTGTTGATGACCAGCAGTCCTGAATTGACGATGCCAGGGCCGCCCTTACGCGGGATTTTATCGCCTTCGGCCACGTCGATTACATAGATGGTTGCGTCCACCAGCTCGGGGCTGAATGTTGCCGCCAGATTGTCTCCGCCGCTTTCGATAAAGAGAATCTGCATCTTCGGGAACGCGCGAGTCAAATGCGTCACAGCTTCCAAGTTCACCGAAACATCTTCGCGGATGGCCGTATGTGGGCAGCCGCCCGTTTCGACTCCGAGGATGCGCTCCGCGGCAAGAGCTCCGCGGCGGGTGAGAAACTCCGCGTCTTCACGGGTATAAATGTCGTTGGTGATGACGGCAAGATCGTAGGTGTCGCGCAGGCGCCGGCAAAGCGTCTCGACCAAAGCGGTTTTGCCCGAGCCGACGGGGCCGCCGATGCCGATTCTCAGGGGTTGGGAGCTCATGATCGAAACAACCTCGCATCGAGTGTAGAGTGACGCATCGCTGCAATCTCCAGGGCAGGAGTAAAACTCCAGATGTCTTGCTCGCGTTTTTCCAAGACTGCCGCAGCTAATTGGCCAAAGAGCGGCTGCAAATTCCATAGAACGCGCTGCCCGGCAAGCTGGCCGAGGGGAAAGAGACGCAGCGCGGAATTGACCAGCATAGCACTGGAAGAATAGAGATAGGCGGCGATCATCTCCCGCGGTTCCCATTGGAGAGCGTTGCCCACGATGCCCAGGGCCACGGGATGATGGCCGGCCGTGCCGCACGATTCGACCGAGCTATAAAAGGCCTGGATCAATGCGTCGGCCATGAGGCTGTTTGCAATGCGCAGCGTCTGCCGGCCCATCTGGCGGCTGGCGTTGCGCAGCTCCTCGGCAGCTTTGAGAGCATCGACCATGGCGTCAATGCGCAGGCAATCCTCGATCTCTCCTGCGCGTGCGGCTTTCCAGGAGCAGAGCAGCGCCACGGCATCGGTGGGCGCGACGGAAGCCTCAAGATAGCTGCGCACCAACGATCCGAGCGACGCGGCATCGCCAACCAGGCCCGCCTGCACGTACCACTCCAGGCCAAACGAGTGCGCATACGCGCCGGCGGGAAACAGCCCGTCGCTGAATTGCAAAAGCGTTGTCCACTCTCTAGTGCTCATGGCGATGCGCATGACCGATGGGCTGAAAAACCGCGTTGGTGCGCTCCCATGCAACGCCCAAACGCTCGAGCAATTGCGCCATCGCGGGATCGTCGGGAACAAGCATTTTTTCTCCGTCCATTGCGAGGGGAAAATGCCGGTTGCCCACTTCAAAGGCGATGCGCACCGCGCTCCTGGAATCGGCTGGAGAGATGGCAAGAACCGGCTCAGGAGCAGCTTGCACACGCAAATACCAATCCTCTTCCACGCACAAGATCTGCCCCGGCTCGAGAATCGTCCCGGTGGGAAGCGCCAAAGCAACTTCGCGGCCCTGCGCGGTGACGAAGCGTCCACGCACCCAGCGGCGCTGTTCGGAATTGAGCACCAGGCTGTCGCATTGCCGCCCGGGCAAATCGGACGCATGAGCGTGGCCAATCAGATGATCGATCAGAAGCATGTGCGTATCATCCACCTTGAGAAAAAGTCAGAATAAAAAATACCGTTGCGCCAAGGGCAGCACGGAGACCGGATCGCAGGTGAGCAACTCGCCATCCGCCCGCACCTGGTAGATTTCCGGATCGACCTCGATGCGCGGCAGTGCGTCGTTATTGATCATCTCCCGCTTGCTGAGATTGCGGCAGCGGCGCACCGAGGCTGCTTGTTTTTTGAGGCCCAACGCGGCGGGAATGCCCGCACTCATGGCTGCCTGGGAGACGAAGGTGAGGCTGGTCGAGTGCATGGCGCCGGCAAAGGCGCCGAACATGGGCCGGTAGAGCACCGGTTGCGGCGTGGGGATGGAAGCATTGGCATCACCCATCACCGACCATGCGATGAAGCCTCCTTTGAGCACCATTTCCGGCTTCACGCCAAAAAATGCAGGCGACCACACCACCAGGTCGGCCAGCTTGCCGGCCTCAATCGACCCCACCTCATGCGCGATGCCGTGCGCGATCGCGGGGTTGATGGTGTACTTTGCCACGTAGCGGCGCACGCGCAGATTGTCGCTGCCCGTCTTCTCTCCGGCGAGCGGCCCGCGTTGCCGCTTCATCTTGTCGGCTGTTTGCCAGGTGCGCAGGACGACTTCGCCGATGCGGCCCATTGCCTGCGCGTCGGAAGACATCATGCTGATGGCGCCCAGATCGTGCAGCACATCCTCCGCTGCAATGGTCTCGGCGCGGATGCGGGATTCGGCGAAAGCCAGGTCTTCGGGGATGGCTGGATTCAGGTGATGGCAGACCATCAACATGTCCAAATGCTCGTCCAATGTATTGACCGTGAACGGCATGGTCGGGTTGGTCGACGAAGGCAGGCAATTGGGTTCGCCGCACACTTTAATGATGTCGGGCGCGTGCCCACCCCCGGCGCCCTCGGTGTGATAGGTGTGAATAGTGCGTCCCTTGAACGCCTCGATGGAGTCCTGAACAAATCCCGCTTCGTTCAGCGTGTCGGTATGGATGGCGATCTGCACGTCGTATTCTTCGGCGACGGAAAGCGCGCAGTCGATGGCCGCCGGAGTGGTGCCCCAGTCCTCGTGGAGCTTGAGGCCGATGGCGCCGCGCTCGATCTGCTCGCGCAGCGGCGCTGGAAAAGACGCATTGCCCTTGCCCAGAAATCCGAGATTGACCGGAAACGCGTCGGCAGCCTGCAACATGCGATCGATGTTCCACGGACCGGGCGTGCAAGTGGTGGCATTGGTCCCCGCAGCCGGTCCGGTTCCACCGCCGAGCAGCGTAGTTGTGCCTCCGGATAAGGCCGCCCAAACCAGTTGCGGGCAGATGAAATGGACGTGCGAATCGATGCCGCCGGCGGTCACGATCTTGCCTTCCCCGGCAATCGCTTCGGTGCCCGCGCCCACCACCATTCCGGGGGTAACGCCATCCATGATGTCGGGGTTCCCGGCCTTGCCCACGGCCACAATGCGTCCACCGCGAATGCCGATATCGGCTTTCACAATGCCCCAGTGATCCACGATCGTGGCGTTGGTGACGACAGCGTCCAGCGCACCCTCCGCCGAGGTTGCCCGCGCGGATTGTCCCATACCGTCCCGCAGCACCTTGCCGCCGCCGAATTTCGCTTCGTCGCCGGGGCTGGTCAGATCGCGCTCGATCTCGATAAACAGATCCGTATCGGCAAGACGCACACGATCTCCCACCGTCGGGCCGTAGAGGTCCGCATATTGGCGGCGTGGAATTTTAAGGGTCAAGAGTCCACTCCCAGAAAGCCTCGGCTCCGCGCCCGGTCAAGAGCGGCCTTGCATTGCGCGGCGCCGGTAGGGCCGTTGGTAAGCCCATTCAATCCAAACACAGCAGCTCCCCCGCCGAGGGCGACCAGCGAAACCCGTTTGCTGTCCCCCGGCTCAAAACGCACTGCTGTGCCGGCGGGCACATTCAGCCTCATGCCGAAGGCCAGGGAACGGTCGAAGAGCAGCACCTTGTTGGCCTCGAAGAAATGAAAATGCGATCCCACTTGAATGGGCCGGTCGGCGGTATTGGCCACATCCAGCTCCCGCGTGGCGCGGCCGGGGTTGGCCACGATTGCCGTTTCCGCCAGCAGATACTCTCCAGGAATCACGCGTTGCCTCAATTCGAAGACGATCACCGTATGGGATTGTGCACCGTCACCAGCTTGGTGCCGTCGGGAAAGGTGCCTTCGATCTGCACCTCCTTCACCATCTCCGGCACGCCTTCCATCACCTCTTCGCGGCTCAGGATCGAGGCCCCATAGTCCATCAACTCCGACACCGAGCGGCCATCGCGAATCTTCTCGAGTATCTCGGCGCTTATCAGCGCGATCGCTTCGGGATAGTTCAACTTCAGTCCCCGGTCGCGCCGTTTGCGCGCCAGGTCGGCGGCTACGGCGATCAAAAGCTTTTCGGATTCTCGGGGTGTCAGGTGCATGGGCGGCCTTCAAACGTTCAGCCAGTGTACAACGCTTCCCGGCTCGCGTTCGCGGGGATTGCCTTCGTCAATGATCCGTCCGCTGCGCATCACGTAAAAGCGGTCGGCGATCGACCATGCGAAGTCGAGATATTGCTCCACCAGAAGAATAGCAATTTTGAGCCGGGTGCGAATCTCCCGCAGCGCTTCTTCGATCTGCTGCACGATGGAGGGCTGAATGCCCTCGGTCGGCTCGTCCAGGATCAGCAGTTTGGGCTGCGCCACAAGGGCCCTGGCGAGGGCCAGTTGCTGCTGTTCGCCTCCGCTAAGCACTCCGCCCTTGCGCGCGGCGACGCGAGTAAGGAGGGGGAATAATTCGTAGACGTATGCGGGGATGGTTTCCTGCTGCTTCTCGCCCCGGCCCGTCAGGCTGGCGAAGCCAGTGCGCAGGTTCTCCTCCACGGTCAGATGGGGAAAGATGCCCCGGCCCTGAGGAACATAGCCGATGCCCTTGCGTGCGCGCTTATAGGCGGGAAAATCTGTGATGTCCTCATTGTTCAGCTTGACGATCCCCTGTTCGGCGGGGTGCAAGCCGACGATGGTCCTCAGCAGGGTCGTCTTTCCCACGCCATTGCGTCCCAGCAGAGTCACCGCTTCGCCTTCGGCCACCGAAATTCCCACGGCTTCCAGGACGCGGCTTTGGCCATATCCCGCGCACACTCCCTCAAGCGCAAGCACGGGCGGCCTCCTTGACTCGGCCCAGGTAGACCGCGGCCACCTGCGGATCGTTGCGAACTTCCTCAAGAGTTCCTTCCTTCAACAAGCGCCCCATGTGCATCACGCTGACCGGCGCCTCCAATTGCGCCACAAACGTCATATCGTGGTCGATGACCAGAAAACTGTGCCGCAGAGAGAGGCGGCGAATCAGTTCCGCAGTTTGCGCCGCTTCACCGTGCGACATGCCGGCCGCCGGTTCGTCCAGCAGCAACACGTCGGCATCGGAAGCAACCACCATGCCGATTTCAAGCCATTGCTTCTGCCCGTGCGACAACTCTCCGGCAAGCTGGTTGCGCTTTTCCGTCAGGCCGATCAGTTCCATCGTTTCTTCTGCGCGCGCGCGGCCCTCCCCGCTGAGGGTCCAGCCGAAAGATCGCCAGCACTCCCGGCTGCGGCGCGCGGAAAGCGCCAGATTCTCGGCTACGGTCAGGTTCTCGAGCACGCCGGGGGTTTGAAATTTCCGGCAAATCCCTTTGCGCACGATCTGGTACTCCGGCAGCGAGGTTATGTTTTTCCCCTTGAAGACCACCCTGCCCGAGGCCGGCCGCACCCGCCCGATGATGGCGTCGCATAGCGTGGACTTCCCGGCGCCGTTGGGCCCGATGAGAACGCGCACCGAAGCCGGCGTCAGTTGCAGACTCATCCCATCGAGCGCCTTGAAGCCGTCAAAATCGACGGTCAGATTCTCTACGTCGAGCAGTGGCGCCGTCATTGCGACCTCCTCGCGTTCATACAACTTTCTGCGTCTCCGTCTCTTCTTCAACTGCCCGTGCGGGATTAGCGCCGCCAATGGCCAAGGCGCCTTTGCCGCTCGCAACTTTCCTGTGCCGCCAATGCAATATCCTGAAAAAAATCTGCGGCAGGCTCGCAAGCCCGCCTCGCATCCCTGTCACCACCAGCACAAAGAGCGCTCCCATCACGAAGAGCCAAAGCTGCGGTATGGCGTTGCTGACCCAATCCTTGCCAAAATTCACCAGAAGCGTTCCCAGGATCACGCCGGTCAGGCTTTCGCGGCCGCCCACCGCGACGGCCACCACCATCTCGATGGAGGGAATCACACCCACCATAGCCGGCGAAATATCGCCCAGATGCAGCATATAAAGCGCGCCGGCGAGACCGGCCAGCGCACCGCCCACCGCGAACGCGACCGTCTTGTACGCCATGGCGTTGTAGCCAAGGAAACGGACGCGGTTTTCGCCATCGCGAATGGCCACCAGGACCTTGCCGAAATTAGTCCGGCGAAGCCACTGGCATAGAACAAAGGACAAAGTGAGGAAGCCCAGCGTGACCCAGTAAAGCCCGCGCCCAAAATTGGGACCGTTGACGGAGTAGCCCAGAATCGTCGTGAAATTGGTCAGGCCGTTGAAGCCCCCCGTGTAGGCTTGTTCGCTGATGAGCAGCGTGGAGAAGGCGAGAGCCAAAGCCTGGGTGATGAGCGCGAAGTAAACGCCGCCGACGCGACGATGGAATATCAGCCACCCCAGCACCGCGGCCGCCGCCATGGGCAGGAGCACCACGCACGCCAGGGTCAGAGCAGGACTGTGAAAGACGGACCACCATGCGGGCACGTTATCCAGGCCGCTCCACATCATGAAGTCGGGCAGTCCGCCGGGCCCGATCGACACCAGCGTCATGTGCATGGCCAGCACGTATGCGCCCAGACCGAAAAAAATCCCCTGACCCAGGCTGAGAATGCCGCCCCATCCCCAAACCAGCACCAGGCCGAGGGAGAGAATGGCCAGGGCCAGGAACCGTCCCAGCAACGAGAGGTTAAACGCGGAAAGATAAAAGGGGGCGAGCGCCAGCGCAATCAGAATCAGGCCGTCGAAGACGTGTTTCCAGCGCAACTCACGCCTCCTTTAGTGCGCGGCTGCGCGTCGCCACAAGACCCCGGGGGCGGAATTGAATGAGCACCACCACCATCACCAGGAGAAGAACGTCGGAGAAGCTGACGCTGGTGAACATCTGCGCGCCGGCGGAGAACAGCCCCACCAGACACGCGGCGAGGGTGGTGCCCAGCAGGCTGCCCAGTCCGCCGACAATCACCACCAGGAAGGCGTAGACGATGTAGCTTTGTCCCACCGTGGGCGTGACCGGCGAGATCAGCGCCAGCGCCGCGCCCGCCAGACCGGCTACGCCCGAGCCCAGTGCGAAGACGATCAGGTCCACCCGCTTGGTATTGACGCCCAGGGCTTCGGCCATCTCCCGGTCCTGATGGACCGCGCGCAGCCATTGGCCCCAGCGGGTGCGGGCGATGAAAAGAGCAAGACCGCCCAAAACGAAAACGGCCAGCAGGATGATGAAAATGCGGATATAGGGAAGAGAAAGTCCGGCGAACCAGCCGTGCGTAAAATTAATGGATCCGTCCATCCAATGCGGCGCCACCACCTCCACGCCAATAGCCCCGAAAAGACTGCGGGCGCCCTGTTGCAAGATCAAACTGATCCCCCAGGTGGCCAGCAATGTATCCAGTGGCCTGCCGTAGAGCCATCGGATCACCGACACCTCCAGCAGCGCGCCCAAAATAGTGGCTCCAACAAAGGCTGTCAGCAACGCACAGGGAAAGGCTGCGGGCCCATGCACAAATTTGAGGGCCAGGTACGATAGATAACCGCCGGACATCAGCATTTCGCCGTGAGCCATGTTGATGACGTTCATCTGACCGAAGCTCAAGGCCAGACCCAACGCCGTCAGCAGCAGGATCGAAGCGACACTGAAGCCATTGAAAACCTGGCCCGCAATGATAGGTAAATGCCACATACTTTTATTCTCTGTTCTCCTCAAGACCGATGCTACTTGGCCGGGCAGCTCCTGCCGGGGAAGGCCAGCGGGTCGTAAGGGTTAGGACGGATGGATCCATTTGAGCTCCACAGTATCTTAAACTGTCCATCCGGCTCAAGCTCGCCGACGTAGCCGGTCTGGTAGAGGCTTTGATTGTCAGCGAATTTGACCTTGCCCATCGGGGAATCCTGCCAACCCATCTCGATTGCGGCCGTGCGCACCTTCATCGGATCGAAGCTCCCTGCTTTCCTTGCCGCGGCGGCCCACAGATAAACGTCCTCGTATCCGTGAATCATGGGATCGTCGACCACCGAATTTCTGCCGTACATGGACTTATAGGCAGCCACAAACTTCTTATTGAGCGGATTCTGCAGGCTCTGAAAGTAATTCCAGGCTGCATAACTCCCCTGCACCAGGCTCGGACCCATGGCGTGCGCTTCCTGCTCGGCGATGCTGAAAGACATCACCGGCATTTTGTCAGGCGTCATGCCCGCGGCAGCCATCTGTTTGAAGAAGGAAACATTGCTGTCTCCGTTCAAAGTATTAAAGATGATCTGCGGGTGGGAAATCTTGATCTTGGCGATGACAGAGCTGAAGTCGGTGCCTCCCAGCGGAACATACTCTTCGCCGGCAACCGTGCCGCCATCGTGGACGATATACCTCTTCAAGATATAGTTTGCCGTTCGCGGGAAGACATAATCGGAGCCGAGCAGGAAGATCCTCTTGTCGCCGTGCTCCATGGCCCATTGCAGCGCGGGAAGAATCTGCTGGTTGGGTTGCGCGCCGGAGTACATGATGTCCGGCGAGCATTCGTTGCCCTCGAACTGCACCGGATACCAGAGCAGCGAATGGAAGCGCTGAAAGACCGGCAGCATCGCCTTGCGGCTGGCCGAGGTCCAGCCGCCGAAGACGGTCACCACTTTGTCCTGTTGAATCAGCTCCTGCGCCTTCTGCGCAAAGATGGCGGGATCGGAAGCGCCGTCTTCAACCACGGGCGCGATCTTCCTGCCCATCACGCCGCCGGACGCGTTGATCTGATCGATGGCCAGCATGGTCGCATTCTTGACCGCCACCTCGCTGATTGCCATGGTTCCCGTAAGCGACTGTAGCACGCCTACTTTCACTGTTCCGTTCTGCGCCAGGATTGGGGTCGAGGCCGCCACGAAAAATGCGGCCGACAGGATCGTTGTGACGACGCCCGCCGCTTTTATTCTCAAGAGCGTTGCGCCGGTTGATGGCTGTTTCATAAACGTTTCTCCTTTGCCCTCTCATTGGTAAGTCGGTTAAATGCCTGGCACGGTCCGTTTGTTTGAGCGTCCGCGAGCGCGATGGCGAACCGCTAAGTGCATAGATTGTCTCGGCCGTTAGGAAATGACTCGCCGTTACTTTGCTTTCAGGCTGAATGTCTTGGACAACTGAATCTGCAGGCCGACACCAGCCTGCCAGTTATTGGGAGTTACCGCGTTGTAGCTGGCGTTCCGATAGAAGCTCATGACGCGAGCGTCAAACTGTTTGAGAATATAGCTGAAGTTAGCCTCGGCAGTGTTTTGACGGTAACCGGGCCTGCCGCCGCTTCCCCCCGTGTACTCCGCGATCGCATATTTTCCGAGGAGTTCGAAATCGCCTTTTCCGCCATGTTTTGGTATCAGGAAAGACGCCAGGCCGTACCCACCTTCGCTCCTGGCGTAGTTCGCGTCGTAACCGCCGAGACGGTTGTAGCGGGAATATTCGCTTTCGATGGTGAAGGCGCCTCCTCCAGGAACCTTTCTCTCCATTAGAAAGTCGCCGGTTGTCGCTGTCTTACCGGACTGCACCTGAGTTGCGCCGGATATCGCCAGCAGATTTTTGTCGCCGTAATAGGTGCCGTTCAGGTAATATCCGTTCTCCGGGTCCCATAAATCGATCTGGACACGGCTCGCCCAAAGAAGACTATTCTTTCCATCCGCGGATGTGCCTTCAAACGCGCCCAACGAAGCTTTAATTTTGGCGGCGCCCGCTTTGAAGTCCCCCCAATAGGCCGCGCCATTGTCGCGTCCTTGATAGACAAACGGATAGCCGTCTTGGATGCCGTCGCTAAAAACGTCCCATTCATTCGAGTAGAATGGCCCGTACAAGTTAGCGCGGTCGCTGGGCGGCAGGAAGCGGCCGAACCAGACATTGGCTTTCGGTGAGCCGTGAAACTCTCCAACCGCATCGAGAATTTCCATTGAATCGGTGCTGCTTTGGTAGTCCGTGTTAAACATGGCGCTGAGGTGATCTGTCACATCTCCGCTAAAGTAGAGCCGGGCATGGTCGAGCGGGAATTGATCGACCGACTGACTTCCGTCAGTGTTGGAGTGGTCATAATTGGTTTGTATTCCAGCCCCAACTGAAAACTTGGGCTCGAACGTTTGCGCATACACAGGCGAGATCGCCCAGACCAGCAGCAATAGCGGCCAAAATTGCACCAATGCAATTGCGGCTTTGGAACGATCTCCGCGAACTATCGCGGAGAATAACTTCCCCTTCGGATCTTGTTGCGCGGCAAACCTTGGAGTTTTCAGCGCAACCTCAAATTCTGAGCCTCTCGACATGAGAAACCCAAAAAAATTTCGGCTCCTGTACAAGATAGATTGCTGCGGCACAGTTTTCCCCCTTTATCTCAATCAATGGATTTCTGGCTGCAATCGTGGGTCCGCCAGGTACTGGATTTCAAGAAATGAATAGAAGAAGCACAAACAAGCTGCTCCAAGAAGCCGGTCTCCAGTTACCAGCCTTTCCACCAGCGCAACTTTCAGTCTGGGTTCAACCTCGTTCGCGGTAATCGTCCGGAAAGCAAACGACACTTAAATCGTTCCAGTGAGCCGCCGCTCCAATCCCCACAACGTGGTGGGATGAAAGGTCTAATTCTGCTGTTTCAGTTGCATCATTATGAATAAGAGAACAGAGACCCCATAAGGAATCCATGAAGAAAATGCCGAAAGCCCCTCGATCTTTTTGTTTTCTTCCCCATGAAGCCTTCATCTGTTCCTGGGTGAACCCTCCGGATTCCTGGCCTGCACCGGGAGTAAGTGGCTTACGTGGCTGAGGGGCGATACCAAGTTCTGTGGGGAAATCACGCGGCCCCGCGCTCGACGGCATCTACATCATCCGCACCAGTGTGCCCAACCAACGGATGGACTCGGCCGAGGCCGGTGGGATGCCGCGACCGTTGGGCACAGCGTCTCTGAAACTGCTCTAAGGGGCTTCCTTTTTCTTGAGGAGAACCCATGCGACAGAAAAAAGTTGCATGGATGGGGCACGCAGCTTTGGATACACCAACGATGCAACAGCCATCCACGATGAAGCTGGCGTTAGCCTGGATTGGCTGCCGCCCTTCACCTTGTCGAATGACTGACCGCTGCGTACTGACCGCAAGGGATCTCCCGCAGGCTGACGGTCGGAAACAATTCCCGGTATTGGATAGATATTTCCGGAAATACTCGTATGGGGGCATCGGGAACTGTCCAACCTCCGGCGGGTTTCAGTCCCACGGGCGCATAGACTGTAAAGACAATGCGTCCGTTTTCCATTCTCTCCTGCAGTGCGCCTCTCAGAAACGGATGGCCGGGCGTTGGATCGGGGCTTAGGACATAGCGGATATTGTGCTTGCAAAAATACGCCAGGGCGCCCTCTTTAACGACATCGGAACTATACGTATCTGGAGCGACAAGTCCATCGGCGGGGAAAACTCTTAGATCGGTATAATACGCGAGGATGCCGGGGGCGTCTCTTACCAGGAGACCTGACTGGGGCGGCAGCATTGAATTCAACTGCAAGCCAACGGAGTATCCAGGTATCTCGCTTACCCTTCGCAGTGTTCCGGCCTGCGAAACCAACTGCGGATTGATCACGAAATTGGTGGAACCACGAAGCCAATTGAGCGCACATGCGACGATAGCAAGCGCGCAAATCCCGGCAACGTGCAGGCTCCTTCGCTTACCGATCGCACTGCCGAGGAGCAAGGGAAGCCCGAGGATAATGAAGGTATAACCGGCGACAAAATACCATTGGGACGGAAATGAGAACAGGACGTCGTAAGTCAAGCTTGCTGCCAGGCCGCACCATAGTGCGATCAGGGCGAGACTCAATGCGGAGGGCATTGACGCGAGTTTCCTTGGTTTCCTTGCCGCAATGAAGCCAGCGGCGAGTCCAATAACGAGGACGGCAAAAAGGAACAGCCCAATAAAGCCGGAAAGCTGAAAGTGAGGATGGGGAAACGACGATTTGATCCTGCCGCTGATCGGCGTGGCCGACTCAAAATATATACGATTGACTACCATGTAGGCGATAATCGCCGCTGGCGTCAGAATCATGCCGGGCAGGGACACAATAACTGCCCGGAACCATGTTTTGGCTTTCACTGACGTCTCGATGCCAGGCTGCTGCGAGTTATGCGTTATTGCGATCGCCGCGACCCAGAAAAACAAACTGGTAAGTGTCAGCTCCAGCCGCGCAAGGCTGCAAGCCATCAAGGTAACCCCCAACAGCAGGCGTGTCCGGGCAGCTTGTGAAGGAGCATCCTGCAAGCGCTGGAGGAAGAATATGGCCAGCAGGAGCAGGGGTGCGGCCAGCCATATTTCCATAAGAGAGAGAGTGCCTTTGCCCAGAAAAATTACTTCAAAGATGACGACGGCCCAGGCGCTATGGAAAAACGAGCCCTTATATATCTTGAAGACGATGGCGATACCGAAGAGCATCAGGCAAAATTGAAGGGCACAGACTTCATAGATGAGGGCGGCTTTGCCGAGCGGCGATACCCACGAGACGAGGGCGATCAAAAGCATCCAAAGAGGGTGATAACCGTTCGTAACGCCAATTCCGGTGAAGGTAGAACCGAGCCCATGGGCAAAGTTATTGGCAATCACCAGATAGAAAAACGCGTCGTCTACGGGAAACCTGTACGGCGCCCTGAACATCGAGATCGCGCACCATAAAAAAGCGGCGCCAAGCACGGCGATCAGCAAACGGCGCATGGCTGTTCCCGGAGAACTCGTATCGCGGGACACAGCAGGCTCCGCCGAGGTCGGCATGAATTCTCCTCCGATGCAGACTTAAAATGAGGGGGATATTGCGTTGCCATTATAGCAGTTCCACAGTTGCCGTATTCCGGAGCGGCGATGGCTATTACGGTGTCTGAGTGGTTTTGCGCTTTCCCAGGTCTCAAAAGCGAGACATGGGGCACCCGAATTCGTGAGCTCGATTACCAAAGTAAAAGGACACGGTATTAGTGCCTCTACCGCATAGTTTTGCGCTTTCCCAGGTCTCAAAAGCGAGACCTGGGGCACCCAAATTCGTGAGCTCGACCACCAGACTAAAAGGACACGGCGCTAGTTGAACAGGTCCTTCATTTTTTCGAGCAGGCCGGGGGAGGTGGGCTTGTTTTCGACGGTCATGGACTCGGCGAGCTTGGAGACCAGGTCACGCTGGGCGCGGTTGAGCTTGCGGGGAATCTGCACCACAACTTTGACGATGAGATCGCCGCGGCCTTTGTCGTTGAGGTAGGGAACGCCGCGTGCGCGGATGCGCAGCTCGCGGCCGCTCTGCGTGCCCTCAGGAATCTTCAGGTTCACGGGGCCGTCGATGCCGGGGATTTCGAATTCGGCGCCGAGCGCGGCCTGGGGAAAGCTGATGGGGATGACGCAGTGCAGGTCGTGGCCGTGGCGCTCGAAAAAGTCGTGGGGACGGATGGAGAGGACAACGTAGAGGTCGCCTTTGGGACCGCCGGAGCGGCCCGCGTCGCCCTCGCCGGCGTAGCGGATGCGCGTGCCCTCCTCGACGCCGGGCGGAACCTTGACGGTGAGCTTGAGCTCGCTTGAGGCGCGGCCCTCGCCGCGGCAGATCGTGCAGGGATCGGCGATGACCTGGCCCGTGCCGTCGCAGGCCACGCAGGTGCGGGCTACGGAGAAAAAGCCCTGCTGGTAGCGAAGCTGTCCGCGGCCCTGGCAGTGACTGCAGACGGCGGGTCCGCGGCCGGAGGCGCTGCCGCGGCCTTTGCAGGCGGCGCAAACGTCGAGCCGCCGCAGCTTCACTTCGGTTTCGGTTCCGAAGATGGCGTCTTCGAAAGCGATGGTCAGGTCGAAGCGCAGATCGTCGCCCCGCTGCTGGCGCGAGCCGCCGCGCTGGCTGCCGCCCATCGAAAACATTTCGCCGAACAGGTCGCCGAAGATGTCGCCGAGATCGACGCCCATGCCGCCGCCGAAGGGGCTGCCGCCGAAGCCCTGCGCGCCCAGGCCGGCGTGGCCATAACGGTCGTAGGCGGCGCGCTTGTCGGCGTCGCTGAGCACCTGGTAGGCCTCGCTGGCCTGCTTGAACTTCTCTTCGGCCGCGTGGTCGCCGGGGTTGCGGTCAGGATGGTACTTGAGCGCCTGCTTGCGATAGGCGCTCTTCAACTCCTGATCGCTGGCGTCGCGCGAGACTTCCAGCACCTCGTAATAATCTGCTTTGCTCACTCTTGTATTAGAACTCATTCTCTCTCTTTTTTAGCCCTTAGCTTTTAGCTGTTAGCGGTTAGCTTTTCCCGTTCGTGTCAGCGCTTCGAGCCGGGAAACGAGCTAAGAGCCAAAAGCTAACGGCTAAGAGCTGGTTTTTTCATTCCGCCGTCTGTTTAGGGTTGTTGGCCACGCGCACCATGGCGGGACGCAACAGCCGCTCGCGCAGCTTGTAGCCGCGCCGGATCTCTTCGGCAACGTAATGATCGGGCAGATCGTCGCGGTCGACCGAACCGATGGCTTCGTGGACATGCGGGTCGAAGGGCTCGCCCACGGTGGGAACCGTGGCGACCTGCATCTTCTGCAGCACCTCGCCCATCTGCTTGACGATGAGCTCGACGCCGGAGCGCAACTGCTCGACGCTGCCAGTGGCCTTGAGGGCCAGCTCGAAATGGTCCAGCACGGGCAGAAACTGTTCGATGACGCTGCCGGTGGCGTAGTCGCGAAACTCCAGGCGCTCGCGTTCGGCGCGCTTGCGCGCGTTCTCGAACTCGGCCTGCAGGCGGGCGAGGCGATCGACCAACTGGTCGCGCTCGGCCTTCAGCCCGTCGAACTCGGCGCGGCTAACGATCTCCGTTGCGGCTTCGGCCGATTCCTCGGCCGTGGGCGCAGGCAGCTCCGCGGCCGGGTCGATAGAGGCTGGTCTGGCCTCTTCCGGCCGGCCGTCGGAAACGGCCTCAGGGGAATCTATGACTGTCAATTCGGTTTCCTGTTCTGGCATTGGTTTGCGCGTTCTCCTCGAAATCAAGGGGACACCGTTCCCTTCTATTTTCTATTTTATTTCGGCGGCGGATTTTGCGCACGGCCGACGGGAAAATCACTGAAAACCTTTGCGAAGCAAGCGGTAAACCCAGGCCGGCGCTTTCCGCAGACGCTAAAGCCCCCGACTTGTTTCGATGTCTTGGGCGCGACTAAAGTCGCAGCCCGATACGAGACCTTGGGTTGGGAACCTAGCTCGTTGGAGCGTCCAGGATACGTTGGGAAAGCTCTGCGATGTAGCGTACGGACTGGATCATCTCCTGGTACTGGATGCGCGTGGGCGCGATCACGGCGACCGTGCCGAGGCTGGCGCCGCCGAGGCGGGCCGGCGCGCCGATGAGCACCAGGTCCTGCATGGCGGGCGAAGCTGCGTCCAGGCCGACGACGACGCGAACTCCTTGCAGGCGTCCGTCCACGTAGGCGTTGAGGATGTCCACCAGGCGCTGCTTGGCTTCGAGAGCGGCGAGCATCTGGCGGAGGCGCTCGCGGTCCAATTCGGCGTTGATCAGGTTGGAGATGCCGTCCACGAAGATGGCCGGGCCGGCCTCGCCGGCGAGGGCGCCCTTGCGGCAGAGCTCTTCTACCGAGGCCAGCAACTGGCGGTAGGCCTCGCGCTCGGCTTCCATGCGGCGGGCGACCTCGGCGCGGATGCGCTCGATGGGCCATCCACGAAAGTTTTCGTTGAGGTAGTGCGCGGCGGATTCGAGCTCGACGGCGGTCAGAGCGCGGTCGAGGGCGAGCACGCGGTCCTGCACGGCGCCGCCGGCGGTGACCAGCACGGCAAGCACGCGGCCCGACGCAAGCCGTGAAAAATG
Source organism: Occallatibacter sp. (assembly GCA_050745765.1). Lineage (GTDB taxonomy): Bacteria > Acidobacteriota > Terriglobia > Terriglobales > Acidobacteriaceae > Telmatobacter. The sequence goes on from JBOGLX010000217.1 coordinate 22,995, forward strand.
AATGTGTTCGAGCACCTGTTCGGCGGCCGAGCTGGCCAGGGCCACGCCCAGGCCGCTGGAAATGAGGGCGAGCACATGGGAAGTGCGCTCGAGGTAATCGTTGGCGCCGGAGACGCCGCTGAAGCTGTCCTCAATCTGGCCGCGCCGGGCGGCGCTCAGTCCCGGCGGCGGCTGCGCGCCCGGTCCCTCGGCAGCCATCCCCGCCGCGGCGCGGCCGGGCTGCACAAACCGTTCGACGTAGTAGCGGAAGGCCGCGGCCGTGGGAATGCGGCCGGCCGATGTATGCGGCTGCTCGAGCAGGCCCGCATCGCCCAGCGCCGCCATCACGTTGCGCAATGTGGCCGCCCCCAAGCCCTCGCGGTTGGCAAAGAACCGCGCAACCGCCTGCGAGGCTACCGGCTCTCCGCTAGCGATGTACAGCTCGATGATGGCGGTGAGCACCAGGCGTTCGCGGGGGCTCATGCGCGCATCGGGCATCGTTCCCAGCTTTCCGCTTACTTCGTTCCCGTGGTGAAAATGCGGCGTGCATTTCGCGGGAGAAACCGATTATCCCTTTGCTCAGCTTGCATTTGCGCTACGAAATACAATTCGCCAAGCTTTCATGGTAGGGAAGCCGGAATGCGGCTGTCAAGGAGGAGGCGCGCGCCAACCTGGTCGAAGCCTTGAGGCTCTTCTTCGAGACCGCCTCTGCCTCGGAGATTGCGCACCGGCCGCACGGCGAGGTTTCCGTCACTCAGGTCGAGGCGCCCGTTGGGTAGCCGCCCGTAAGCCGCTCTGCCAACCGACCAATTACCGGGACGAGGAATCGCCTTCGCCGGGCCGCCTGAACCATCGCAACCAGCCAGACAAAAGTGCAGAGTAAGAATTCAATCTCCGATAGGCGTTGGGGCCAGCCTGCGGGGAGTCTCATGAACATGAATGGGCCCCAAAACGCAAAAAGAATGAGGCACTGGAAGCAGTGGAAACGAAGGAAAGTGTTCTGCCGGACTCGACGGATCCGACAGTAAGTAAAGCAGCGGAAACAATACGCCGAAGGCGTAGCAGACTGCGCCACTGGGAGCGGCGACACCAAGCGCGTCTTGTCTGTCGTTGGTCTTGAGCATACGAACTGTAAGAATTCTAGTCCCATACATGGTGAAACGAGCAACCGAGAGTCATAACCTCGCGCTCGCCGATTGCCCGATCACGTTCGTAACCGCCTGATAAACTAGGCTTGAGTCCCGCTGAAGCTCCCATCGAGAGAGATTTGCCCGTGCCTGTAACCCAGCCGCCTCCGTCGCAGCCTACCGCGCTCACCTTCCAGGACCTGCTCTTCCGCCTGCAAGGCTTCTGGGCGGCGCGCGGCTGCGTCTTGCAGCAGCCTTACGACGTCGAAGTCGGCGCGGGCACCATGGCGCCGGAGACGTTTCTCCGCGTCCTCGGGCCGAAGCCATACAGAGTCGGCTACGCGCAGCCCTCGCGCCGCCCCGCCGACGGCCGCTACGGCGAAAACCCCAACCGCCTCTTCAAGCACACCCAGTTTCAGCTCATCCTCAAGCCCCCGCCGGTCAACGTCCAGGAGCTTTATCTCGAATCCCTCGAAGCCATGGGCATCGACCTCCGCCGCCACGACCTCAAGTTCGAGGAGGACAACTGGGAGTGGCCCGCCGGCGGCGCCTGGGGCGTGGGCTGGCAAGTGATGCTCGACGGCCTTGAAATCACCCAGTTCACTTACTTCCAGCAGTGCGGCGGCCTCGATCTCGACCCCATCTGCGCCGAGCTCACCTACGGACTCGAACGCATTGCGGCGTTTTTGCAAGACGTGGACTCCATCTACGACATCGTCTGGGCGCTGGACCCGGAATCGGGCGCTCCCGTGACTTATGGCGACGTGCGCCTCGCGGAAGAACTCCAGTTTTCGGTCTATAACTTCGAGTTTGCCGAGATCGACAAACTCTGGCAGCATTTCAACCTCTACGAAGAAGAAGCGCAGACGTTGCTAACTCAAGCCAACGAGTTACTAACCCGCAAAGACGCACCCGTAGGCGAAAAGCGCCGTTTCCCGCTTTTAGCCACCTACGAGTTAGCCCTGAAATGTTCGCACCTCTTCAATCTGCTAGACGCCCGCGGCGCCATCAGCGTAACCGAGCGCGTCGGCGTAATCGGAAGAATCCGCGCGCTGGCAGTTGGAGTAGCAAGAGCTTATGCGTTGCAACAGACAGTAGGAGCTCCAATTAACGCTTAGTCATCCTGAGCGGAGCGCAGCGAAGTCGAAGGATCTGCGGTTGCTTTTGACCTTTTAGCTACCCCGCCGAATTCGAGCGAAGCCGGAAAGATTTCCCAAGCTATGTCGCATTTTCTATTAGAAATCGGCCTCGAAGAAGTTCCCGCCCGTATGATAGCTGCGGCCGAGGCCGAGTTAGGCCGCCGCGTAAACGACTTACTCACCGGCGAGCGTCTCCTTGCGCCTGAATCGAAGCTGACGACTTACTCCACGCCGCGCCGCCTGGCCGTGCTCGTCGAAGGCGTCTTGGCCGCGCAAGCCGACACCGAAGAGAAGCTGACCGGTCCCTCGTGGAAGGTGGCCTTCAAAGATGGCGCGCCCGCAGCCGCCGCCGAAGCCTTCGCCAAGAAGGCCGGCGTAGCCGTCTCTGCTCTCGAAAGGGTCGCGACGCCCAAGGGCGAGTACGTCGGCGCAACCGTCAAGCGCCAGGGCCGCACAACGACCGAGTTACTCGCCGCCGAGTTACCCAAAGAAGTCCTGAGCCTCTACTGGCCCAAGAACATGTACTGGCGCGCCGGCAAACCTGAGCGTTTTGTCCGCCCCGTGCGCTGGGTCGTCGCATTGCTCGACTCCGCCGTCGTTCCGCTAGAAATCGCCGGTATCGGCGCAGGCAATGCCAGCCGCGGCCATCGCATCCTCCACGGCGAGCAGCCCGTGTTTCTGGATTCTCCGAAGAGCTATGTGGAGGCGTTGCGCGCCGCATTCGTCGTAGTTGACGTAGCCGAACGCCGCCACATCGTCCGCAAGGCGCTGGACACGGCCACGCGCACTATTGCCGGCGCTCGCTGGCGCGAAGACGAGCCATTAGTCGAGACAGTTGTCCACCTCACCGAGTGGCCCACCGTCATCCTCGGCAACTTCGAGTCCGAGTATCTCGCACTGCCTGAAGAGGTCCTGGTCACGGTCATGCGCGACCACCAGAAGTACTTCGCCGTCGAGGACGCGAGCGGCAAACTGGCCCCGCACTTCCTCGCCGTGCTCAACACGCAGGCGGATGAAGAAGGCGCTGACCTCATTCGCCATGGCAACGCCCGCGTCCTCCGCGCCCGCTTCAAAGACGCCCGCTTCTTCTGGGACTTCGACCAGAAAATTCCGCTCGTCGATCGAGTCAAGAGCCTTGAACACGTCACCTTCCAGAAAGAGCTAGGAAGCTACGCATGGAAGACCGAAGAAAACCTCCGAGTCGCCCGAGCTCTCGCCGTCGCGGTCAAGTCTTCGGTCTCCCTCAACGAGCCCGCTCTCCTCAAGGCCACCGAACTTGCCAAGACCGACCTCACTGCGGAACTGGTCAAGGAGTTCACCGAACTTCAGGGCATCATCGGCGGTGTCTACGCTGAAGCGCAGGGCCTCGGCCCCATCGTCGGCCGCGCCATCTACTCGCAATACAAGCCTGCATCGACCGACGATGCCATCCCTTCGACCGTCGAAGGCCAGCTCCTCGCCCTCGCCGACCGCATCCACACCATCATTGCGATGTTCGGCATCGGCATGGCCCCCACGGGATCGAAGGACCCCTTCGCCCTCCGCCGCGCTGCCAACGCCATCGTCAAAATCCTCGCCGAGTCCGGCCTGCCCCTAACGCTCGCAAATGTGCTGGCGGCGTCAGCGGCGAAGGTCGTCTCAGAAGGGTCCGTGCCATATCTTAAAGCGAAGCACATAGGGGCAAATTTCCAAGAGCAGAAACTTGTGAAGACCATAAGCGAAGTCTCCGCCTTCCTCCGTGAACGCCTACATTTCTACCTCAAGGACGTACGCAGCTTTGCCTACGACGTAGTCAACGCGGTTCTCGCCGCCGGCGCAGACGATGTTCGCGACGCCATCGCCCGCGCCGAAGCGCTGACGGCCGTCCGCGGCTCTGAAGATTTCTCTGCCATCTCCATCGCCTTCAAGCGCATCAAGAACATCCTGCGCCAGGCCGAAGAGAGGGGCCACGCTCTCGGTTCCTGGGCCGACATCGAAGCCCCCGAAGCACTCAGCCTCAGGAGCGCAGCGCATCGCGTCGCGCCACAGGTGGAGGAGCTCCGGGCGCGGCGAAACTACGCCGAGGCCCTTTCACTCATCGCGACGCTGCGTCCCACGGTCGATGCCTTCTTTGATAAAGTCATGGTCCTCGACGCCGACGAGAAAATCCGCGGCGCAAACCTCGGCCTCATCAGTGGGGTCCTGAGCAATTTCTCCACAATCGCCGACTTCAGCGAGATCGTAACGGCCTGACGCGGCGGCAATCGCACGAAGATGGAAAAAGCTGTGGAAAAGAGTCGTACCGCCCCTCCGGGGCGGTTTCAACTGTAATTCTGCCTTCCCCAGGACTTTGTCCGCTGCGGCGGACTTGTCCTGGGCTATTCTCGGCTCGTCCCTCCGGGACGAAAATTGGCCTGACTGCGACGGCGGAATCCACGTAAGCCGCTCCACGTCTAAACTAGATAGAGATGTCCGACACGCTTTATCTCAGTCTCTGGTACCCGAACCTGCGCATCGAGTCGCTCCCCGATAAGCTGACCGCCGTGCTGGGCGCCTTTGCCGCGCACGGCGGCGAACGGCTGGTCTACGCCGCCACCGTTTGGCCTGTAAGTTGGAGCGAGCCGCCGGTTTTTCAACGTGTTTGGGGGCAACGTGTTTGGGGCCGCGCGGGGGCGGGCGCCGACCGGGGCGTCGAACCCCGCCAGGCCGTCGAGGAAGCCACGGAGCTCTTCCACGATGACTACGTTTACGAGTTCCAGATCGGCTGGAGCCTGTGGGAGCTGGAGGCGGGTCCCGAGGGGGTGGTTCCAGCCCGAAGTGCAACCGCAGATCCTTCGACTCCGCTACGCTCCGCTCAGGATGACAGTTCGGTGGGTAGAGATGACAGAGGGGGTTTGGGTCCTTCGACTCCGCTTCACCCCGCTCAGGATGACAAGGCGGTGGGTAGAGATGACAGTGTAATGGGCAGAGCAGTGGATAGAGACGACGGTTTAATGGGCAGGCTCGATCCCCGCTGGGTGCGCGAGCCGCGCCTGGTCCGTGTCACCGGCTACGGCCCGCTCTTCGACGAGGCTGCCTACGAGCAGGACGGCCACGTCCGCATCGACTTCGGCTCCGACACGCCGTTCCTCGAAGAAGACGCCGAGCTAGACGCCGCCGGCGCCCGCCACGTGGAAGAAAACGTGCGTCAGCTTGTCGAGTTGACCGCGGCCGTCGAGGAAGCCTCCGGCGCGACGGCGCGCCTGCTGTGGAGCGAGCTCGGCGAGAGCCTTGCCCAGCGCCTCGCCGCTCGTCTGGGAGTGCAAAACTAGGAGTGCAAAACTGACCATGCGCTTCACCGTCGAGCGATTGCGGACCCTGGTGCTGGCGGCAGGCGTCCTGCTGGTGGCGGCCCTCGGCATTTTCCTTGCCATCGGCAAGTGGAAAAGCCTCCTCAACGCCCGCGACCTCCCCAGCCGGCTGGGCATCGACATCGAGCAGGAGGCCAACGGCGTCACCTACTCCTATACGCACGGCGGCCACATGCTCTTCAAGATTCACGCCTCGCGCGCCGAGCAGCTCAAGAACAAACACGCCCTGCTGCATAACGTGACCATCGACCTCTACGGCCAGGACGGCCGCAGCGTGGACCGCATTGCCGGCAGCGACTTCGAGTACAACCAGCAAACCGGCATCGCCGTCGCGCAGGGCAAGGTGGAAATCGCAATCATGCGCCCCACTGAAGCGCCTGCCATTGCGCCCAAAGCGGCGCCCGGCGCGGCGATCGGCGGCAAGTCCAAAGG
>JBOGLX010000218.1:0-29108 GCA_050745765.1 Occallatibacter sp.
CATATGATGCGTAGCCGCGCTGATCGTGTATTCCTCAAGCGGGTCCCAAAGCACCAGGTCCGCGTCGCTGCCCACGGCCAGCACACCCTTTTGCGGATACATCCCAAAGATCCGCGCCGGCGCCGTCGAAACCAGCTCCACAAACCGGTTGATCGAGAAATTCCCCGCGCCCACCCCGTGATGGTGCAGCAGTTGCAGCCGATTCTCGATCCCCGGCCCCCCATTAGGAATCTTCGTAAAGTCGTCCTTGCCCAGCGCCTTCTGATCCTTAAAGCAAAACGGGCAATGATCCGTCGAAACCACCTGCAAATTGTCCTGGCGCAGCCCGTCCCAAAGCATCGGCTGATTGCGCCGCTCGCGCAGCGGCGGCGTAAACACGTACTTCGCGCCGTCCCAGCCTTTGCCCTCCATGTTGTCTTCAATCGAGAGCAGCAGATACTGCGGACACGTCTCGGCAAACGCCGGCAGCCCGCGGTCCCGCGCCTCGCGCACCTGATTCAGCGCGTCCTCGCTCGAGAGATGCACAATGTAAATCGGCACGCCGGCCATTTCGGCCATTGCAATCGCCCGATGCACCGCCTCGGCCTCGGCGCGCGTCGGTCGCGTCAGCGCGTGATAAATCGGCGCGGTCTTGCCCTCGGCCAGCGCCTGCTGCACAATCACGTCGATCACCGACCCATTCTCCGCGTGCATGCAGATCAGCGCCCCATTCTTAGCCGTCTGCCGCAGCGCCTTGAAGATCGTCGCGTCGTCCACCATCAGCACGTTGGGATAGGCCATGAACAGCTTGAAGCTCGCCACGCCTTCGCCGACCAGCGCGTCCATGTCTTCGAGGCCCGCGCCGGCCAGGTCGGTCACGATCATGTGCAGCCCGTAGTCGATGCAGGCCTTCCCTTCGGCCTTCTTCCACCACGTTTCGAGCGCCGCGCGCATCTTCGTTCCGCGCGCCTGAATGGCGAAATCCACAATCGTCGTCGTCCCGCCAATCGCCGCCGCCCGCGTCCCCGTCAAAAAATCGTCCGCCGACTTCGACCCGCCAAACGGCATATCCAGATGCGTATGCGCATCGATCCCGCCCGGCAGCACCAGCAGCCCCGTCGCATCGACCACAGTCTCCGCCGCCGAAGCCGGAATCCCCGCGCGAATTTCCTTAATGGTTGCGCCGTCGATCAGCAAATCGGCCTTAACGCTTGCATCGGCGTTTACGATGGTTCCGTTTTGAATGAGTACCGTAGACATAACTCAAATCCTCTTTCGGCGCGTGGCCTCGATCTCAAGAGCAATCTCATCGAGTTGAGGGTGAGGGTGAGGGTGCCCCCGGTCCCTCGCTTTTGGGGACCGGGGATAGCGAACGATCGGGTCCCCGATCGCGCATCCATTCGGGCAACTGCCAGCCCCTCTCGCGGGCGGTCCACTCCGACTCGATCTCTACGGTTCCGCGCATTCCTGTCTGATAGTGGCGATAGCTTGACCACTTCCAGTCCTCCGGTTTAGCGGCCAGCCCCCGGCGGACAGGGTTCCGATGGATATAGCGCAGCTTCTCCACAAACTTTTCGTGCCCGGAAACGTTGAAATCGTAATAATGAGCCTGCCAGAATGGCCTCTCCCGGCTGCGCATGGAGACCGACAGCTTGAGGGCTTGAACGGCCCTGGACAAAAGCCCGCGCCGAGGCTCATTGACCAGCAAGTGAACGTGTTCGGGCATCGTTACGTAGCCCGCAACCGCGAAGAGATAGCGCCGCCGGACACGCTCCAGCGCGTCCTCAAAGAGATCCATGGCCGCGGGCGCCGATAGATAGGCTCGACGGCGATAACAACTGAAGGTGAGGAAATGAAACTCTCCGGTTTGCTGATAACGGATGCGCGCGCCTTTCATGCACGTTGAGAATACCCCATTCTTGGGTAAGGTGCGGGAAAACCTGGGCTTCCCACCCCGGTCCCCAAAAGCGAGGGACCGGGGGCACCCTCATTTTGGTTTGGAATCTTCACCGGTACAGGGGCCACCCGCCAGATGGTACTCATTCAAACGGGGATCGGCATTTTCAGCAGTCTCAATCAATTCTCGAATTGTTTTTAGCCTTTCCACGATGCGGTGCCTCCTTATGGCGGATTGTACAGCCGCCCGAAGAACCACGCTGCCTACGGCATCGGCTGGAGAGGTGTCGCGGTAGGGATACGAATCACTCCGTACCCCCCGCACAGATCCGGACGGGCGGATTTCCCGCATCCGGCTCTTGCCAGGTGCCCCAGGTCTCGCCCTTGAGACCTGGGATCAGGAATCCCCAGCCTCGAAATCACTCGGTCAGAGGCCGTCGAGTGCCTGGACGCCCCGCGTCAGTTCCTCCCAAGTCTCCGCCGCCACCCCACTATCCACCCGCACCATCGAGATACACTCATCCACCGGACAAACCAGCGCGCACAAATTGCACCCCACGCACTCCGTCTCATCCACGCGCGGAATCCGCTCGAGCGGCGTCGGATACGGCCCCGGAGCAAACGCAACCGCGCGCTCCTTCCGCGTCACCGGCGTCTCCGCAATCGAAGCCCGGCTCCGCGCTTCCTTCTCCGCCGGAATCGGATGCAACTCGGCAATACCGTTCAGGGGCCCATCCACCGGTCCGGAAACGCGGTCCAGATGAATGCACTGGTGCGCCCCATCCCAGCACGCAATGTGGCAAAGGTCGCACCCAATGCATTTCTGCTCATCGATATGCGCCACAATCTTAAAGTTCAGGTTGAGGTGTTTCCACTCGGTCACGCGATTCAACGAAGCCCCAAGAAAATCCTCAATCGTCGCGAACCCCTTCTCGCGCATCCAGTTTTCAAGCCCCTCGGCCATGTCCTCGACAATTCGATAGCCGTAGTGCATCGCCGCCGTACACACCTGCACCGTCCCGCACCCCAGCAGCAAAAACTCCACCGCATCGCGCCACGACCCGATCCCGCCAATCCCCGAAAGCGGCAGCGCACTCTCCGCATCGGCCAAAATCTGCTGCGCCATATTCAGCGCAATCGGCTTCACGGCCGGCCCGCAGTAGCCGCCGTGCGAGCTTTTGCCGTCCACGTTCGGCCGCGGCACAAACGTGTCAAGGTCGATCCCCGTAATTGAATTAATCGTATTAATCGCCGACAACCCATCCGCCCCGCCGCGCTTCGCCGCCCGCGCCACGCTGCGAATATCCGTGATGTTCGGCGTCAGCTTCACCAGCACCGGCGTCCGCGCCTTCTCCTCCACCCACGCGGTAATCATCTCCGTGTACTCCGGCACCTGACCCACGGCCGAACCCATTCCGCGCTCGCTCATCCCGTGCGGGCAGCCGAAGTTCAGCTCCAGTCCATCCGCGCCCGCGTCTTCAGCGCGCGTAACAATCTCGTGCCATGCCTCCCGCGTTGAAGCCACCATTAGCGAAGCAATCACCGCGTTGCGCGGATAGCGCTTCTTCACCTCCGCCATCTCCGCCAAATTCACTTCAATGCTGCGGTCGCTGATGAGCTCGATATTGTTGAAGCCCATGATCCGCTGCCCGTTCCAGTCCGTCGCCGAGTAGCGCGAGCTTACGTTCGTCACCGGCTCGCCGATCGTCTTCCACACCGCGCCGCCCCACCCCGCGTCGAAGGCGCGCATAATCATCTCGCCCGTGTTGGTAGGCGGCGCCGAAGCCAGCCAGAACGGATTCGGACAATCGATCGCCCCTGCAAATTTGCGCACGCTTATGTCAGGCATGAGCGCCCTCCGGTGGCGGATCAGTTTGGCAGGTGACGGCCCTAGGGGCTAAAGGCCGCCCTCTTTTGAGCAGTTCATGTACGGGCTGAAGCCCGTACCCTTCAAGCGTGTAGCCAAATTGACCCACTACTCACCTCGCGTCCTTCAACATCGCAATCGCCGCGCGTTTCCCGCCGGCCACCGCATCCACCACCTCGCGCCCGCCGTTCACGCAATCCCCCGCCGCAAAATAGCGCGGATTTGCGGTGCGCCCCGTTGCCAGGTCGGCCACAATGCGCCCATCCCTCACCTCCACGTGCCTCAACTCGCGTAGAAGCTGCGTCAGCGGCGATTGCCCAATCGCCGGCACCAAATGGTCGCACGCAATGGTGTAGTCGGACTTCCGAATCGGCACCAGCGCTGCGCCCACCTGCTGCACTTGCACTGTTTCGAGCAGCAGCCGGCCGTTCTCGTCCGCGCGAACGGAGACGGGCAGACGCCTCCACAAAAATTGCACGCCCTCCTGCTTGGCGTGCTCGTACTCGAAATCGAACGCCGAAATGTCGCTCTCACTGCGCCGGTAAAGCAGGTAAACGGACTCCGCACCCAGCCGCCGCGCCGCATTGGCCGCGTCGATAGCCGTGTTCCCCGCGCCCACCACCACCACCGTCCCGTGCAGCTCGCGCAGATGGCCCGTCTTGTAAGCCGCAATCAGCTCCAGCGCATTCATCACGCCGTTTGCATCCTCGCCCGGGATCCCAAGCTGTTGCATTGCCCCCAGCCCCACGCCGAGAAAGATAAAGTCGAACTCGTGCTCCAGCGCTTCGAGCTCCGCAGCCGAGTCCACGCCCATCCCAAAGCGAAAGTTCACGCCCATCTGCCGGATCATCTCCACTTCGCGCAAGCTGTCCGCCGCGCGCAGCTTGTACTCAGCCACGCCATAAGTGTTCAACCCGCCCGCCAGCATCCGCTTCTCGATGATCGTCGCCTGCGCCCCTTGCCGCCGCAATTCCGCCGCGCAAGCCAGCGACGCCGGCCCCGCGCCGATACATGCAACCTTCACATTGCGCGTCCCCGCGGCCGCAACCGACGGCAATTCTCCCGAAGCGTGGAACGCATCCATCGTGTGCCGCTGCAAGAGCCCAATCTGGATCGGCTTCCGGTTCTGCCGCACCATCACGCAGGCGCCCTCGCAGAGCACGTCCACCGGGCAAACGCGCGAGCAGCTTGCGCCCAGAATATTCGCGTCGAGAATCTTGAGCGCCGACCCACGCAGATTCCCCGAAGCAATGCGCTTGATAAATCCCGGAACGTCGATATGCGTGGGACACGCCGCCGTACACGGCGCATCGAAGCAGTTCAAGCAGCGATCCGCCTCAATCGTCGCCGCCTGCGCCGTCAGCGCCGGCTTCAAGTCGCCGAATTTCTCGCGAATCTCCGCATTGTCCAGAATCGTTCCCGCGCTCATTCAATCCTTTGAAACCGCCCTGTATTTCGATTTCGAAGCATCCCTCAGGGGCTAAAGCCCGCTCTTTATTCTTCTGCGTCTGCGGCACGACTAAAGTCATGCCCTGATACAAAACCGCCCACCAATTTGGGCGCCCCAGGTCCCCGCTCACGGGCTAAACAGGCTGCGGAAAAAGGGCCAACCTCAGGGCGAATTGCCGGCCGAAACATTTCTCCATGGGCTAAAGCCCCTTTGATTCTAGGCGGCTTATGCGGTTGAAACCCCCGCCTCCCTCCGAATTGAGTTTTTCCGCAGTCTGTAAAGCCCGCCCTTTATTCTTCTGCGTCTGCGGCACGACTAAAGTCGTGCCCTGACACAAAACCGCTCACCAATTTGGGTGCCCCAGATCCCCGCTCAGGGGCTAAAGCCCGCCTGCCCAGGTCCCCGCTTTTGGGACCTGGGTTCGGCAACTCTCCACCGATAATTTTCGCGCCCGGGGCTACGACGCCACCAGCGGCCCATACAAATCCGGCCGTCGATCCCGATAAAACTGCCAGGTCCTGCGCACCTCCGCGATCTCATCCAGATTCAAATCCGCGGTCAGCACCTCGTCCTTATCCCGCGACGCCTGCGCAAAAATCTGCCCCCGCGGATTAGCAAAATAACTCGAACCATAAAACTCCCCAATGTTCCACGGCGGCTCCGTCCCCACGCGATTGATCGCCGCAATAAAGTACCCATTCGCCGCCGCGTGCGCCGGCTGCTCCAGCTTCCACAGATACTCGCTCAGTCCCGCCACCGTCGCCGACGGGTTAAACACTATCTCAGCCCCATTCAACCCCAGGCACCGCGCCCCCTCCGGAAAATGCCGGTCGTAGCAGATATAAACCCCGATCTTCGCAAACCCCAGATCGAACACCGGATACCCCAGATTCCCCGGCCGGAAATAAAACTTCTCCCAGAACCCCGGCGCCACATGCGGAATATGCGTCTTGCGATACTTGCCCAGGTACTCGCCGTCGCGCCCCAGCACCGCCGCCGTGTTATAAAAAACGCCCTCCTGTTCGATCTCATAAACAGGCACGATCATCGCAATCCCCAGCTCCCTGGCCAGCGACAGCATCAAAGTAACCGTCGGCCCGCCCGGAACCGCCTCGGTCGTCTCGTACCATTTCACTTCCTGCTCCGCGCAAAAATACGGTCCATTGAAGATTTCCTGCAGGCACACAATCTGCGCGCCGTCCTTGGCCGCCTGCCGGATCAACCCCAGATGCTTCTCGATCATGGCCTGCTTCTGCTCGGCCAGCGGCTCCGTGGCGGGCACGGCATTCGACGCCTGAATAATGGAACAACGAACCATACGCGGCATTTTGGCGCTCACTCCATTCCAAGAAGTTTGAGTCTATGAAGTTAAAACAATGGCGCCGGTTCCGCAATGCCTTTGTTCCGCTCGCCCGTCAATATGTCTATAGTTAAATCAGGAGCCTCTTTTCATCGGAATTGCGCCGCGCACTCCGCCAGCAGCCCTATTCCGAAAAATTGGCCCCGATGTTAGCCGAACGGCCCGAACAACCCGTGAACCTGCCCAACTCCATCACGATGAGCCGGATCCTCATGATCCCGCTGTTCCTCTGGATCCTCTCCCCGCACTACCCCTGGCGCGGCCAGCACGGCGAGCAGGAAATTGCGGCCGCGATCCTCTTCATCCTCGCCTCCATCACCGACGGCCTCGACGGCTATCTCGCCCGCCGCCGCGGCCAGATCACCACCATGGGCATGTTGCTCGACCCCCTCGCCGACAAAATCATGATCGCCGCCGCGCTCATCGCCCTGGTCGCCTACAACCCCCAGGTCGTCAAAGTCTGGATCGCCGTCGTCATCATTGCCCGCGAGTTCCTCATCTCCGGCCTGCGCTCCATTGCCTCCTCGGAAGGCTTCACCATCCAGGCCAGCGACCTCGGCAAGCTCAAAACCTTCATGCAGATCTTCGCCGTAGTCTCGGCCATCCTCGCCCATGGCTGGCTGCAGTGGCAGTTCGGCGTCGTCGTCGTCCCCGTCGAGTGGATCGCCATCGCCGCCATTTACTTTACCGTCCTGGTCTCCACCATCTCCGCCGTCGACTACTTCGCAGCCTTCTGGAAGCAGATCGACCACGCCTCCAAAGACCGCCGCCAAGCCTTCGTCCTCAGCCGCAACAAAAGCGCCAACGTCCGCTGAAGCGCAGTTGCGAGCACAGCCGAATTGCCTGACCGCAAAACATGACCACAGCATCGGGTGCAGCCTGAGTTGTCCTAGAAAAGATGCAGCGCACTCTTCTTCGCCCGATTCGACACATGAGACGTGAGGTCCGGAAGAATGAACTCGCGGATCAGGTTTGTGGCCGCGTTGGCGCCAAGGTCGATCGCTCCGTTGATGAAGACGAGCGAGGCGCCGCGGTCGGCTGCGGGATGGTAGAGGTTGGAGATTCCGCCCGAGGCAAAGTCTCCCAGGACGCGGGAATAATCGAACTCCGAGCGCTGGCTGTCGCCCCGGCAAACGAACGTACGGCTGACCGCGTAGAGGGCGCGCGAGCCGAAACTGCCGTTGCCTTTGTAGAAATAGCGCGGGTCCTGGTGGAAGATCGAGGGCAGAAGCGCATCGCCGATCATGGTTCCGACGAACTGGTCGGTGTAAGCGGCGGCGTAGCGCTTGCCGTAACCGTCGAGGCCGGATCCATACTCGGGGAAGCGGTTAAACCACTGCTCGACGCCGGCTTCTCCGGCGATGACTACGAAAGTTATGGGATCGATCTCGGCGCGGAAGGCCAACTGGAACTTCTGCTTTGGCCACAGGTGTACGGCGTTCCAGTTGTAGCTGGTGAAGTAGTTGGGCAGGACTCCGAGGACGTGCTGGTGCATCTGAAACTGAAGCTGCTTTTCGGCGAGCTGCTCGGAAGGAGCAACGACGCGCACCGTGGCCGAGGCGGTTACCCAGAGAACGATCTGGGGAAGAAAACGAACCGTGTGCGCCTGAAGGACGATGCGGTTGAGGTCGACTGTCTTAAAGCCCCGAGCGGACGCGATGAGTCTGTAAGTGCCCGCCGGCAAGCCGGTAAACGAGAATTGCCCGCCGCTGGTTGAAGTGGCGCTCCGTGAGGCTGTACCCGAAAGGGAGACCGCGGCTCCAGCCAGCAGGCCGCCATCGGGACCCACGATCGTGCCATAAAGGCTTGCCGCGCCCGCGGCGGCTGGCTTGGGGATGGTTGCCGAAGGAGGCGCTGTTTCTTGCGCCGTGGCTTTTGTCCAGCCGCAAACGAGGAATGCAAACGCAGTGCAGGCGGCTGCAAGCCATTGACCGCGAAACGAGCGCCGGCGTTCCAGATTTCTGAATGAGTGCATTGTCTTTGTCATTGATGAGATGCGCGCGCGGAAAACGCGGCACGGGGAACCTGTTGCTGTATGAACACAATCGACCATTCTATCTGGTCAGATGCCCTGGGATGCGAAAGCGGTGCAGGGCGCGGGAGGCGGATTTACTGTGGAATGTAGAGGTAGGCGGGATGGCGCAAGTGGCGATTGTGGGCGTGGGGGCGATCGGAGGGGGATTGGCAGGATTCCTTGAGTCCGCGGGCGGGCATGAGTTGACGCTGTGCACGCGGCGGCCGCTGGAACAGTTGACGGTGACAATGCCGTCGGGGATGGTACGCGTGACGGCGCGCAATCTGACGGCTCCGGAAGAGGCGGAGCCCGCGGATTGGGTGATTGTGGCCACGAAGGCTTATGACGCCGAGGCCGCGGCGCGGTGGTTTCCGGCGCTGTGCGCCGAGGGCGCGCCGGTGGCCATTGTGCAGAACGGCGTGGAACACCGGGAGCGGTTTGCGCCCTATTTAAGTGCGGAGCTTCTGCTGCCGGTGGTGATCAACTGCCCGGCGGAACGGCCGACGGATGGAGACGTCAGGGTGCGGGGCTCGGCACTGATGAGGGTGGAAGACACGGCGCTGGGGAGCAGTTTTGCGGCGTTGTTCGCGGGTAGCGCGGCGAAGGTGGAGCTGGTTCAGGACTTCATCACCGCTGCCTGGGAGAAGCTTTGCCTGAATGCCGTGGGCGCGTTGAATGCGCTGACGCTGAAGCCGGCGGGCGTGCTGCGGGAGGAGGCGATGGGGCGGCTGGCATTGGAGATGGCGGCCGAGTGCGTTACGGTAGGCCGCGCCGAGGGGGCGAAACTGGAGGATTCGCTCGGGGAGCGGGTGCTGGCGCAGTACCGGGCGCATCCGGCGGATGCGGTGAATTCATTGTTGGCCGACCGGCTGGCGGGACGGCGGATGGAGACCGATGCACGCAATGGGGCCGTGGTGCGCAAGGGCGAGAAGCATGGGATTCGGACGCCGCTGAACCGGATGGCGGTGACGCTGCTCGAGGCGATGTAGGGTGCTGTCCCCTGTAGCGTTTTCCAATTTCGCCCTCGAAAATACATCCCTCAGCGGCTAAAGCGGCGATCATTTTGCGTCCTTTACGGCACGGCTAAAGCCGTGCCCTTTCAAAACCTCATTGCAACTTGTTGGGCAGGACGGGACGGTAGGCTTCTTGCCGGATCCTCCGGCGAAGGCGGTCGGTGGGCCGGGGTTTGCCGTTGTGGCGATCTCGAAGCAGCTCTCGGAAGCGGATTCGTTGCGATAAATGTACCCCGGGGCTTCCGCCTTACTGATCCGGGATGAGGATTGTCCCTCAATTTCAATGATTTTTCGATTGCAATGCTTGCGCGGGAGCAGGGTTTGGAGTAATTTACTAACTGGTTAGTTAATTATGACAGCGCAGAGCATTTCGGAGAATTCGGCGGACCGTGCCGCGGAGACGCGCGGGAGGATTCTGGATGCGGCGCTGCGCGAGTTCAGCGCCCACGGGCTGGCCGGGGCGCGGACGGAGCAGATCGCGGCCGCGGCTGGCGTGAATAAGGCCCTTATTTACTATTACTTCGAGAGCAAAGAAAAACTATACCTTGCAGCTTTTGAAATGGTCGCAGCCCGCGTTCGGGACCGCTCGATGGCAGTGTTTCTACGCGAAGCCAGCCCCGGCGAACGCGTACTGCGCACGGCATTGGACCATTTTGACCGGGTTCTGACCCAGCGGGAGTTCCAGAGCCTGATGCAGCAGGAGATGATGCGGCTGCACAAGGGCGAAGAGGGCGCGCTGCCGCTTCTGGTCAAGCGCGTGTTCGGGCCACTGCACGCGATGTTTCAATCCATGGTGCGCGAGGGGATTGCCGCAGGTGAATTGGTGGACGTGGATTGGCTGCAGATGGTTCTGGCGGTTCTGGGAGCGAATGTTTTTTATTTTCTGAGCGCGCCGGTGTGGCGGCTGGCGATGGCGCCCTTCGAGCCGTTTGACCCGGAGGTGCTGCGCGCTCGGCGCAAGTCCATCCTCGAGTTTCTGGGCCAGGCGATTTTCGTGGACCGGAAGCGCGGCGCGGAGATGGCGGCGCGAGTGTTAGACGACATGCCCATGCCCGCGGCGGGCGAATTCATCATAGGCGAATTCAAAGGGATCGAGGTGAAGAGCGAGTGAGTCCACGCAATCGGGTTTTCATGATTCTGGGAGTATTGACGGCCGGATCGCTTATCTACTATGTGGCGACGGTGCCGCGGTCGAACGCGCTTCAGGTGATCGGCACCGTGGACGCGAACGAAGTGGTGGTGAGCTCGAAGATTCCGGGGCGGATCCAGAAACTAACCGTGGTTGAAGGTCAGAAGGTGCAGGCCGGTGAGCTGATCGCGACCATCGAGAGCGCGGATCTGGAGGCGGCGCTGCAGGCTGCCCAGGCCACGGCGGCCAGCGATAAATGGAAGCTGAGCGAGGCCGAGGAGACCGTGCATCAGAACCACGGCGAGACGAGTAACGCCGCTTTGGCTTCGGAGGCGCAGGTGCGGTCGGCCCAGGCGTCGCTGGCGCAGGCAGAGGCGCAGTACCGGCATCAGGAGGCGGACACGAGCCGCGATGTGGAGCTGGCGAAGATGGGAATTGTGAGCGCGCAGACGAAGGAAGAGGAAGTAACCAGCCTGCAGGCGGCCAAGGCGGCAGTGGATGCGGCGAAGGAGGGCCTTTCTTCAGCCGTGGGCAGCCTGCTCCAGGCGCGGGCGCACGAGCTGCTTACAACTGTTTCCGCGCGAACGGCGGACCAGACGCGCGACGAGTTGAAGAATGCCGAGGACCTGGCCAACGAGGCCGCGGTGGAAGAGAGCTATGCGCGGGTGGTGGCGCCGGCCAGCGGCATCGTGAATGAGTGGGCGGCGCGGCAAGGCGAAGTGGTGGCCGCGGGCACGCCGATCGTGACCATCATGGACCTGAAGCAGACCTGGGTCTACGCGCCGGTGCCGGAGACCGACGCCGATGCGGTGAAGCTGGGCGACAAGCTGGAAGTGGTGATGCCCAGCGGCGCGAAGGTGTATGGCAAGGTGATCGCCAAGGCCGCGGAGGCGGATTTTGCCACCGAGCGCGACGTGAGCCGGAGCAAGCGCGACATCAGGACGGTGCAGTTGAAGCTGCTGATTCCGAATCCAGGCGAGGAGTTTGTGCCGGGGATGACGGCCGAGATCTACATACCCAAGAGCTGGCTGGTGCGCAAATGAGCGGGGCGGCGATGGCAAACGCTGCCGCCGGCGGCAATGGCGCGCCCAGGCCCGTGGCTATGGCCGTCGAGAAGATCGTCAAGCGCTACGGGGACTTCGAGGCGGTGAAGGGAGTGAGCTTCAGCGTCGCGGAGGGCGAGATCTTCGGGCTGCTGGGTCCGAACGGGGCAGGGAAGAGCACGCTGATCCGGATGATGACCACGTTGATTCCGGCCACCGAGGGCAAGGCGATGGTGGCCGGTTACGACGTGAGCTATCATCCGGACGCGGTGCGGCGGCGGATCGGCGTAATTCCGCAGGCGCTCACCAGCGACCCCGACCTGACGGTCGAGGAAAACCTCAGCATCTATGCCAAGCTTTACAGCGTGCCGCGCGCGCAGCGGGAGAAAAACATCGCCGAGGTGCTCGAAGCCGTGGACCTTCTCAAGTGGCGCGGCGCGCCCACCAAAACGCTTTCGGGCGGCATGAGGCGCAGGCTGGAGATCGCGCGCGGCCTGGTTCACGACCCCCGCATCTTCTTTCTCGACGAGCCCACCACCGGGCTCGATCCAGTCTCCCGCATCGCCGTGTGGGAGATGCTGAACAACTTGCGGACCACGCGCAACCTGACCATTTTGCTGACCACGCACTACATGGACGAGGCCGACAAGCTGTGCGACCGCATCGCCATCGTCGATCACGGAAATCTCGTTGCCATGGGGACGCCGGTGGAGCTGAAAAACAGCGTGGCCGGCGCCAACGTAATCGAGGTGCAGTTCGACCGCGAGACCGCCGAATGGAAAGACCGGCTGGAGAAGCTGACGGGCGTGACCAGCGTGCAGGCGGAAAGCGCGGGCTTCTATCGCGTGCTCACGACCTCGGGGTCGAAGACCACGATGGAACTGGTGGAGATGGCGTCGCAGTTGGGCGAGACGCTGACCTCGCTGAGCGTGCAGAACACTACGCTGGACGACGTTTTTGTGCACTACACGGGCCGGCAACTGCGCGACGAGCAGGTAAAACCGCAAATGGCTTCGTGGGCGATGCTGCATCGCAAAGGCGATTGACGATGAATCGAATGATGGCCATCATCGAGCGCGAGATGCGGAAGTTTTTTCGCTCGCCGGTGCTGATGCTGATGTCGATGATGCTGCCGCTGGTGCAGTTGGTGATTCTGGGCAACGCCTTCGGCGGCAAGATTGTGAACGCGAAGGTGGGGGTGGTGGATTACGACCACGGGCCGCAGGCGGTGAAGGTCGAGGAGGCCTTCGCGGCAGTTGCGGCGACCATCAAGACCTTCAAGACAATTCCCTACAACGACGAGCGGACGGCGCGCGAGGACGTGCAAAGCGGCAAGCTGGACGCGGCAGTGGTGATTCCGGCGCAGTATTCGCGGCGCGTGGACGCGGGAGACGACCCCGAGGTCGGGCTGGTGGTGGACAACTCCGACCAGTTCACGTCGGGCAGCCTGGAGTCGGAGCTGCAATCGATCGTGAATGCGCTCAACGCGCCGCTGATTCCGGCGCCGATCGACAACAAGATCGCGCTCGATATCGTCGAGCTCTATCCCTACATTTCCTACATGAAGTTCCTGCTCGCCGGCCTCGTCGCTCTCGCCATGTACGTCTCGGTGATGATCGGCGGCGGGATGCTCTACATCGACGACAAAGCCCGCGGCGTACACGAAGGCTATCTGGTTACGCCCATCACCGGCCTGGAGCTGGTGATGGGCATGAACATTGCCGGCGCCATCAAGGCTGTGCTCGCCGGGATTTCGCTCGCCGTGATTGGCTCGCTGATGGCGGGGCTGGGCACAATCTTCCATCCCATGCAGGATCTGGAGCTGCTCGCCGTCATTGTGGTCACCTCGGTGGCGTTCAACGGAATGATGTTCCTGATGATGGTGCGCGTGGACGATCCGCTGGTGCCGCGCGCCATGTTCGGGGTGCTGAATACGCTGCTCTTCTTCCCTTCGGGCGCCATTTATCCGATTACGGCGTTTCCGCCCTGGCTGCACGTGATTGCGGTGATGGATCCGTTTACTTATGCCGTCCACGGGATCAAGGAGGTTGTGTTGAAGGGGGCGGGATTCGGCGCGATTTATCAGGACATCTTGTTCCTGGCGGCGTTCGGGGTGGGGACGCTGCTGATAGCGACGCCGCTGTTCAAGCGGACGCTATAAAGGCAGCATTCAGGCGAAGAAGTTGACGCTGGTTGGTGGGGCGTCTTCGCCGGAAGGGGCGGCGGAATCGAGCGCGGCGTCGTCGAGGGAAACGGCATCTTCGTCGTCTTGCCCGCCCGCGGATTTTCCGCCTCCGGAATAAGTTTCGTCGCCGGCTCGTGCCGTGGTGGCGATATCGAAAACCGCCGTGAGGGGCGTATCCGCGGGCGGAGCCTTGACGGCCGGAATCATGCGGATTCCATTGATGGGGCCGATCTCCATAGCGCTCCTCTTCAGCTTCCCTGTTGACGGTATCGGCTGAGGGACGTGGAACTTTAATTTTTTAAGCGGATTTTGTCCGGTTTCAGGACAGCACATTCATTCGCAGAAGGCGCGGAAAGTTTCCTTTGCCGTCCTTATCACCGCACTGGGTGCCCCATCCATCGCGTTCTTTGCGATGGGTGGGATGGCCAACACTTCCCAATGAGTTGTTGAACTTACGGTTTTGTTTCTCGTTAGCCACCCGGAGCCCAGATCAAAGGTGGTTCGGAGTCCGATCCGTGAATCCTCGTGCGCATTCTGAGCGATTCCGGCGGTGAAGGGAAGCCCCGGACGCAGGGCGAAGGCCCTGGAGCGGATACTCCCTTAACAGCGCGTGGTAGAACTCTGGTTTTGAAAGGGCACGACTTTAGTCGTGCCGTAAATGCAGTAAAATCAATCGGGCTTGAGCCCCTGCGGGACAGTTTTTCTGAAATCTCAACTGTCGCCACAGAATGTTCAGGAGAATGTTTTGGAAGAGGAGTGAATTTTCGTTATGCCGCAGACGCCCGGAAAGCCGAACAAGCCAAGAGCTGGGCGCCGGTTGGTCCGATGGATCGCCCTGCTTCTGGGCGGAATATTTGTGCTGCTGGTGGCGTCGGACCTGATCCTTGGCCTGGTGTTCGGACTCGGCAACCCGGTGCTGATTGCCCCGGACGCGGCGTGCAACTATATTACCAAGCCCAACCAGAACGTTTATCGATTCTTTAAGCACACGCGCACCAACCAGTACGGAATGCGTTCGGCGCCGTTCCCCGCTGTGCCGCCGGCGGGAACCATGCGCATACTGTTTGTGGGGGATTCGGTGACTTACGGCACCAGCCGTGTGGGTCAGAGCCAGATCTTCACGCAGATCCTGCGCCGTGAATTACCGGCTGTCGTCGATCGCCCGGTGGAGGTGCTGAACGCGTCGGCGAGCGCCTGGGCGATCGACAACGAGCTTTCTTATATCCGTTCGCGGGGGATTTTCGACGCCAATCCGGTGGTGCTGGTTGTGAACGATGGGGATGTGACGCAGCCGCGTTCGACCATGGCGCAACTGGGCAGCGAGCAGCTTCGAGCGCGCCCGGCTACGGCGCTGAGCGAGGTCTGGATGCGATTTATTGCGCCGCGGCTTTTTGATGAAGCTCCGCGCGTGGATGCGGGGGATTCGATTATGGCGGATGCGGCGAAGATCACGCGCGCGAATCTGGCCGATCTCGACGCGTTTCAGAAGATCGTAAGCAGCGATGGTTCGCGCATGGTGTTGATGTATGTGCCGCTTCGTCACGACCTGCCGGACGCGGCGGCGCCGGAAGAGACCATACTGCGAAATTGGGCGGCGGCCGAGCATGTGGCCATGCTCGATCTGACCTCAACCGAGATGAACTATTCGACCCATGCGATCACGCTCGATGGGAATCATCTGAACGCCGAGGGGAACCGGGTGATCGCGGACGCAGTGGAAAAGCTGTGGCCGAGGACGGTAGGACTGTCGAAGTAAAGCCGGACCGCCGCACAGCCAGGGCAATCGCGTTTAGAACCCGTGGCACGAGCTGAACGACGCCGGGCCGTCAATCTGAGGAGAACTCGCATATTTTGGGCTCTGTAACAGGGCACGACTTTAGTCGGGCCGCAAAGGCGTCCAAAAAATCGACGGGCTTCAGCCCTTGCCGCGCTCACCTTTGCCGCATTGATCGAGTTCCTGCGTATTTTTGCGACCTGTAAAATTCAAATGCGATTGCCCCGGGGGCACGGCGCAGGCCAGCGTTTGAGCAAAGCAGTAGAATGGGGCGGCGCCGGGATTGGGTGCGGAATGTATACCTGTTCAATCGGCTGAATTGAAAAGGGAGGGATCGGGATGAGACCGGGAAAAATTACGCGGCGGGAACTGATGGCGGGTGCGGCCACGGCAGCGGTGGCGGCGGCGCTGCCGGTGCAGGGGCTTGGGCGCACGGTTGACGGGCAGGCTGCAGGCGGGACGGCGAGCGCGGAGCAGAAGCAGAATATGGGCTCGGGACGTGCGGCATGGATGCAGGATCCGAAGCACCGCTGGGGCGTGATGACGCACTATCTGGCCGACTGGCAGGCCAAGGTGAATCACCTGGATATGACGGTCGAGCGGTGGAACAAGATGGTGGACGGGTTCGACGCGGAGGGGATGGCGAAGCGGCTGGAATCGGCGGGGGCGGGTCATTACCAGATCAGCATCGGGCAGAATTCGGGCTACTATTTGTCGCCGAACGCGGTTTACGACAAGCTGGTGGGGATTTCGCCGAGCAGATGCTCGCGGCGCGACCTGGTGGCCGATTTATACGAGCAAGTGAGCCGGCGCGGGATCAAGCTGATGGTGTATCTGCCTTCGGGCGCGCCGGGCGAAGACCGCGTGGCGCGGGAGGCGCTCAACTGGATGGGCGGGCCTTACCCGAACAAGGAGTTCCAGGTGAAGTGGCAGCAGGTGATCGCGGAGTGGTCTACGCGCTGGGGCGGCAAGGTGGAGGGTTGGTGGTTCGACGGATGCTACTTCCCGAACTCGATGTACCGGTCGGCGGAGCCTCCGAATTTCGAGAGCTTCGCGGCGGCGGCGCGGGCGGGGAATCCGAATTCGGCGCTGGCCTTCAATCCCGGGGTTTATAACCGGCTGCACTCCGAGACCCCGCACGGGGACTACATTGCCGGGGAGATTAACGAGCCGGACCAGGTGGACGTTCACCGCGGCTACGACGGGCTGCACGACGGCGCGCAGATTCACATCCTCAGCTTCCTGGGCACAAAGTGGGGCATGGGAACGCCACGGTTCACGACGGACGAGGTGATCGCGCACACGAAGAGGACTTTCGATCGTGGCGGGGCCGTTACCTGGGACGTGCCGGTGGAGTTGGATGGAGCCATTTCACAGCCGTTCCTGGACCAGTTGGGCGCGCTGCGGAAGGCATTTCCTAAGAGCAGCTCCTAGCTTTCAGCCTTTAGCTCTTTGTTTCGGGCGCGGCGGTGGTGCGCGGCTGCGAGCTTTGCGGCGGTGCAGGCGAGGATTTTTCGGTGGCCACGGCGAGCGGCAGAGTGAAGTGGAAAGTGGCGCCGGAGCCCAATTCGCTTTCCGCCCAGATGCGGCCGCCGTGGGCCTGGACGATGCGCTTGACGATGGCCAGGCCGAGGCCGGTGCCGCCGGACTCGCGCGAACGGGCTTTGTCGATGCGGTAAAAACGCTCGAAGATGCGGTCGAGATGCTCGGAGGCGATGCCGGGGCCGAAGTCGCGGACGCTGAAGCGGACCTCGGAGTTGACGAGGCGCGCGCCTACGCGAATGCGCTCGCCGGCCTTCGCGTATTTGAGCGAGTTCTCGATGAGGTTGCCGAAGACCTGATTCATGGCGTCGGGATCGGCCATGACCTGGGTGTCGGGCGCGCCGGCGGACTGGAGTTGAACGCCGGAGTCGACCACGATGCCGCCGAGGGACTCGATGGCGTCCTGGACGAGGGCGCTGGCGCGAGTGGGCTGCACGGCGAGCTTGTAGTCGGGGCTCTCGACGATGGCGAGGGCGAGCAGATCCTCGGTGAGGCGGTTCATGCGCGTGGTGTTTTTGAGGATGACGTTGAGGAATTCGCGCGCGGTTTCGGGGCGGGCGTCCGGGTCTTCGATGAGCGTTTCAACATAGCCCTGGATGGAGGTGAGGGGGGTGCGCAGCTCGTGGCTGACGTTGGCGATGAACTCGCGGCGAGACTTTTCGGCGGTCTCGATGGTGGTGACGTCGTGAAGGACGACCAGGGCGCCGCCGCCGGCCAGGGGCGCGGCATTGATTTCAAAGATGCGGCCGGGAGCCAGGGAGCTGGTGCGGCCGAAGCAGACCTCGTGGCGGTCGATGACGCCGCGAAGGCAGGCCAGGACTTCAGGATCGCGAACGGAGTGGACGATAGGCCGGCCGGGGCGAATCTGTGTGCCGGCGGTGCGCTGCATGACGGCGTTCGACCAGCGGACAAAGCCCTCGGCCGAAACGGCGAAAACCGCCTCCTGCATGGAGTCGAGCATGGCGGCGAGTTCCTGGCGGCGGCTCTCGATCTCGGCAAAGTTCTGGTCAAGCCGGGCGGCGGTCTGGTTGAGCGCGCCTTCCATGGCGGAGAGCTCGTCGTGGCCCGTCTCAGTGAGGCGGGCGCTCAAATCGCCGTCGGCAATGCGGCGGGCAAAGGCGACCACGCGGCGCAGACGCGCGGACATGCGGCCGGCCACCCAGGCGGCCACGGGCAGGGCGACCCCGAGAGCGATGAGGCCCGACCAGAGGGCCTCACGGCCGAGAAGGTGCAACGTGCCGCCCTCCGCCTTCTCCATGAAGCGATGGAAAACCAACTCCATCACTAAAGTGTGGAAGACGAGCAGGAGAACGAAGAGCCCGAGCAGCTTGGAGAAGACTTTGGAGGTCAATTTTCGCCGCTCCCATCCGGTTGAGGGCCGTGCGGCCGGCGCGTTCAGTCCATGCGGGGCATTTCGAAGCGATAGCCGGCGCCGCGCACGGTCTTGAGATAGCGCGGGTTCTCCGGGTCGATCTCGATTTTCTCACGGATGCGGCGCACGTAGACATCGACGGAGCGCGGAGTGACGAAGCGCGCATCGCCCCATACGGCGTCGAGGAGGCGGTCGCGGCTGAAGACGCGGCCGGGATGGCGGGCCAGATAGTCGAGGAGCCGGAATTCCGTGGCCGTGGTCGTGGTCACCTCGCCGCGCACCTTGAGCTGCATGGCGTTGGCGTCGATGACGACTTCCTCGAAGCTGATCACCGACGGAGAGGTGGGCCGCTCGAAGCGCCGCAGCACGGCCTTGACGCGGGCGACGAGCTCGCGCGTGGCAAAGGGCTTGGTGATGTAGTCGTCGGCGCCCAGCTCGAGGCCGAGGACGCGGTCGTTCTCACTGGCGCGCGCGGTGAGAAAGATGATGGGAACCGTGGAAAGGCCGGGATGGTTGCGCAGGCGGCGGCAAACGTCGAGGCCGTCGCCGCCGGGAACCATGATGTCGAGGAGAAAGAGCGCCGGGGCCTGGCGCTCGGCATCGGGAATGAGGTTTGTAGGGGTTTGAAAAAGGCGCACATCGAAGCCAGCCGCTTCCAGATGATGCTGCACCAGCCTTGAGATGTCGCCGTCGTCTTCCAGAACAAAGATCGTTTGACTCAACCGGTCAGCCCCCTGTCATTCCCCCATCGATCTGTGTCCGGCGGTGATTGAGGTGCAGGTCGGTGGACCGCCGGGAACTATCAACAGAGTAATGCAGGGAGGCAAAAATATTGCAAACGTTGTGTAGATTTGGGCGGACGGCGCGGCGGTTCTCGCCCCGCAAGACAGGTAATCGGAACTTTGCTTTGGAGTATGGGCGGCGGGGCGGATGAAAACCGCTGGTGGGCGGAAAGGCGATGGCGTGGGTGTGGCTCTTCCTGCCGATTCCGAGCCGGGGCGGGATTGCGGCGGGGTCGCTGTTCCGCACCAAGGCGCTCGAAGCCGCCTGAAACGAAGTAGCGGAAAACGATTCCGAGGAGCGGCGCCGATTTGGCTGGCCGCTCCTGAGGTGTGTCTTGCCGCAGCCTGTTAGAGGGCGAGCTTTTTCTTCATTCCCAGGCACAAGCCGATGGCCAGCAGACAAGCGCCAAGCATGGAGAAGCCCGAACCTTCCGGAACGGTGAGCGGCGTGGCGGAGTAGGAAAGGTCGGTCGCGCCGATGTAATTGTCGGTCATGGTGAGGTAGCTAATGTCCGCAGTTGACTCAAACCAGCCCAGCCACTGGCCCGTATCGGTAGCGCCGTTGGTAAGGAAGGTCACATTGTACGACGCAATCAGATCCATAGCGGCGTTGTACAGGTCAATCGTGGTCGGAGTGCTGTCGCCCGGGAAATAGTTGAAGAAGCCGCCCACATAAGCCACGGGGCTGCTGAAGGCGAGGGTCATGGTGTCGGTGACGCCATAAGCATCGTAGCTATCGTTGACCCCGATCATGGGCCCCACGGAGCTGTCCCAAAAACCATTACTCCCAAAACCGTAGCCATCGGTCCAGCCATAGAGAGAGCCGCCCTGGTTGGTGGCGTTGGTCGAGCTCCAAGTGATCAATGAGTTGACGGTTTGCGGCCCCGCGCCCTGATAGTTGATAGCCGGGAAGGGAGCGGAAGTCGCGCCCGCCGGAACGTAGGTGTAGGACTGTGCGCCCGCCTGCAGAGCGAACGACACGACGGCCGCAATGGTGAACAACGCAGTTTTACGCATGTCCGTCATCCTTTCGGATTTCAATTCTGACCGAGGAATTGGATGCGATGCGGAGAAGTCGCCTTGGGGGACGCGTGGATTTCTCAGATCGCCGAATCTACCGAGTTCAAATCCGACTGCGATTGATTAATACTGCTCCTGGGCATACTTGTCAAGATGAATAGTTTTGCGACCGAGTGAGCAGGATTTCAAGGTGCGCACCGGTAACCTCCAGGTCTAAAGGTAAGTCTAAGTAAGTTTCTTATAAGGAAATTGAAAGTTATATAAAATGCCGCCGGCCGTGGATTTATCGGGCTTTGGCAATAAAGCGCAGGCGGACATAATCGGCGGTCCAGTTTCCTTCGGAGTCGCGGAGGACGGGTGTGAGAAGGGCAACGGCTTCTTCGACGACCTGGCCGCGGATTGACTCGGGGAGGGTCTCGAGGACGCCGCGGCGGAAGGTTCTGATCCAGGCGGCCATGCCGCCTTCGGCCAGGCGCGTGGGGCGCGGGATGAGCTCGATGCGTTCCACGTTGAAGCCGTGGCGTTCAAGGCGGCGCGTGTATTCGTCCGGAGTGGGGTAGTAATTGACGTTGTCCTCGCGGCCGTCGAAGCCATGGCGCGAAGCGACGGCCATGAGGGCGACGCGGATGGCGGCGATGTTGCCGAGGGCGCCCATTTCGGCGACGAACCGGCCTCCGGGTTTGAGGACGCGGCGCACCTGGGCGAGCATGGCGTCCTGATCGCGAATCCAGTGGAGGACGGCGTTCGAGAAGACGGCGTCAAAGGCGGCGCCTTGATAGGGCAGGCGCTCGGCCGAGCCTTCATCGACATCGACACCGCGGGAGCGGGCCGCGGCGGCCATCTGCGGCGAGGCGTCGAATCCGCGCACGATTGCGCCCGAGTCCGCGAGGCGGACGGTGAGCTGGCCGTCGCCGCAGCCGAGATCGAGGATGGATTCGCCGGGCCGCGGCGCGAGCCACTCGAGCACTCCGCCGGCGAGGCCGTGAACGAAGGCGCCGTTTTGGCCGTAGGCTTGCGGATCCCAGGTCTGGGTCATGATTCTCTCCGCCTTCAGTTTCGCGCATGGAGGCGGGGAAGCTCCAGCGTGTGCACTGATGATCCAGGCGCGGGCGGCTGATTCAGGCGCGCGCCGCGCGCACACGGTCGCTGAGCATTTGCACGGCGCGCAGCGAGCTCAGGGCGGCGCCTTCCTGCCAGGCCACGACGTGGCTGACGTGGTCGCCAACGAAGTAGACGGGGCCGTCGGGCTGAATCAGTGTTTCGTAGTTGGGTCCGGGTTTACCGAAGCCGTTTTCGCTGGGTCCGTAAGAGTCGATCCACGAGCCCAGATTGTAAGGAACGCGCGCCCAGCCGACCCACACGGGTTTTTCGAGTTCCTTGCCGTGGCCCGGATGGAGGCGCTCGATGGTGAGGCGGGAGGCCGCGAATTTACCTTGCATATCGAGCTTCTCGAACCAGGGGTCCGACTCCCACCCGTAACCGCTGACGAGAACGCCCCGGCCGGTGAACATGCCGCCAGAGGGCAGCCAGACGGGGTTGCATCCCTCGTTGACGAATTCCAGACCGCCGTAGATGTTGTAGTCCTGCTCCCAGAAACGGCGGCTCTCCCAGGCGACTTTGTAGGCGCTGGCGTAAACGCATTCGGCGATGGCCTTCTTGTAAGGCGCACTGAAGTCGTTGGGAATTTTCTTGAGCATGACCAGCGGGAGGGCGCAGAAGCAGTAGTCGGCCTCAAGAGTTTTTTGAGAGCCGTCCTGGGTGTAATTCACGCGCACGCCTTTGCCGGTTTTGCGAATCTCCGTGACCGGCGCGTTAAACTGCACGATCTGGCCCAGCGTTTTGGCGAAAGCAAAGGGGATGCGGTCCATGCCGCCGACGGGCTGAAACATGGTGGCCTGCATGTCGAAGGCATCGCTAAAAAAAGCTCCGTACCAGAAGTTTTCGTCGAGCAGGGTGTGCATATCGAGGGGCTTGGTGAGGACGCCGTCGTTGTTGCCGGCTCCGGGAAGGCGCGCGTAGCCGGCGCTATCGCTGCCGATGTACTTGCCGGCCTTGTCGAGCGGTCCGTAGGCGCGGAGGAAGCTCAACATGCGATCGCGGTCTTCTTTGGTCAGCTCCTGGTCCAGTGCGCCCTGGCGGATGCACTTGGCGAGCATCTCGCTGACGTGTCCGCGGGCGTCGAACACAATCTGCCGCTGCACTTCGGGCTTTCCGCCGTTGGCCGCCGGGTTGTCAAGAAAACTCGACCGGCTCATGTTGACTTCGACCTCCAGGGCCACGCCGAGTTTGCGGCAGTAGCCGAGCATGGCGCGATGGATCGAGGGCAGGCGAGCGGGGCCAAAGTTCTGATACATGCCCGGCCCCCATGTGGAGGTCTGCAGGGGTTCGCCGTTGAGGACGACCCGATCGCCGCCGCGCACGGTCCAGTTGCGGCCTCCGGGGCGGCTGCGCGCTTCGAGCAGGGTGCAATCGTAGCCCAGGGACTTCATCTCGTAGGCGGCGACCAGGCCGGCGATGCCTCCGCCGAGGATTACCACGCTTACGCCTCTGCCTGTTCCCGGCGGCACGGAGAGTTCGAGGCCGGATTCGACGGGCACGGGCTCAGTTGGAGAAGGCATAAGGCCCATGGCCTGCATGGTCATGAACGCCGCGCCAAAGCCGCCCGCCTCGCCTACGCGCAGTAGAAACTCACGCCTGGAAATGCCCATCGACAACCGTCCCTTCTGCAAAAACTTGCAGCAGCGCTCCAGATTGCAAACCCGATGCAATTGAAGGTAGCACACGCAGCCGTCCGGCTCTCGTGTTTTGCCCAGCTCGACCTCGCGCCCTACAATAAAGGAACTGGAACATAGAGACCGAGGACCCCCGCTATGCCGCTCTCCGGAGAAGCCATCCGCCTCATGAATTACATCGACGACGTTGCCGTGACGCTGCGCCGCATTCTGGCCACGGTGCCCACACTATCGGCCGAGGAGCGGGGGCGCGTGGCGGAGCACTTGCAGCATGCCCGCCCCAATGCCAACGATGTGATCGAAGCCCTCGCCGCCAAGTAAGCTTCACTTGCCGAAAACCGTCGCCATCATCGGAGCCGGACCACTGGGCCGCCGGCTGGCCCTGAGTGCGGCGCGCGCGGGATTCCGCGTGCTGCTCGAGGACGTGATGCCTTCGAACCTGTATCACGCGCGCGAGGCGATACGCAGCGAGCTCGATGCGGAGACGGCTGGCCGAGAACCTGGCGGACAGGTTGAGTTTGTCTCTACGATTGAAGATGCGGTGCGCCCGGCCGATCTGGCGATCGACTGTGTGCCGGATGAGCTTGAGTCGAAGCTCGAAATTCTGTGGCTGATGGACCGGATGGCTCCGCCGCAGACGGTGTTCGCTACGCCGACTACGCAGATGGAGATCGACGATCTTGCCGCGTGTACTTATCGTGCGTAGAAGTGCATTGCGATTGCGGCTTCGCCTGTTGGGCTTGCTCAACTGACGGCAACGGCCGGTTCGACAATTGTGCTGCGAGCCGGGCGGGTATTGGCGAAGGAAACCGTGGCGCTGGTTGAGGAGTTTTGGCGGCGGCTGGGATTTGTGCCGGTGGTTGAGCGGGATTCTGCGAGTTGACCGGGATTTGCGGAGATCGAGGCGCTGGGGCTTTGGGGGCTTCCCACCCATTTCACGATGGAACTGTGAAATGGATGGGGCACGGAGCCTTGGAGAGCGTCGACGCGTTGCTGCCGAATTACTCGCCGGCGAAGTCGCGGTAGCGTTCCAGGACGTCGTGCTCGGTGATGACGCCTTCGAGCTTGCTGAAGTCGGCGCGGCTGACAACGGGCACCAGCGGCCAGCGGTCGACGTAGCGCAGGGCCATATCGAGCGGCTGATCGGGATGGAGGAAGGGAAGCTGGCGCTCGGCGAACATGGCGGCAGGGTTCAGTCCATCTTTGTCCTCGCCGATGAGGTTCTGCAGCTCTTCGCGCGTCACGCTGCTCCAGCCGGAGGGATGCAGGCGCACGAGCAGCCTATCGGGCAGGTCGGCGTCGGCAAGATGCGAGCTCCACTGGGATAGTTCGTCGGCGTCGAGCACCGGCTCGATGGGCGGCCGCATCGCGTCCTCGATGCGCAGAATACTCTCCTCGCGCTGCTCCTCCATCGAGGGCAGCTCCACGCCGTCTTGGCGGGCGAGCACGTCGAAGATGGCCACCGGCTGCAAGGCGCGCGAGATGACGTAGGCGAAGGTGTTGGCCACGATGACGGGAACAATGATGGAATAATTGCCGCTGAGTTCGAGGACCATGAAGACGCTGGTCATGGGCACGCGCAGGAAGCCGGCGAACAGGACGCCCATG
This sequence comes from Occallatibacter sp., assembly GCA_050745765.1. Taxonomy (GTDB): domain Bacteria; phylum Acidobacteriota; class Terriglobia; order Terriglobales; family Acidobacteriaceae; genus Telmatobacter. Next base: position 24,767 of record JBOGLX010000218.1, read on the forward strand.
CCGACCAGCGCATAGGTTCCGGGCGACCAGGCGAGGTGAGGGAAGAGAGCGTGCTGCGCGCCGCCGACGGCAGCGCCGAACATGCAGCCGATGAACAGCGTGGGCGCGAACATGCCGCCCGGCGTTCCGCTGACGAAGGAGACCATGGTGGCGACGAGCTTGAGCACGGCGAGGATGGCCAGGAATTGCCAGGTGAACTGGCCGTGCATGGCCTCGTCCATGTAGGTGTAGCCGGCGCCCATGACCTGGGGCGCGCCCAGGGCGGCGATGATGCCGATGATGAGGCCGGCTGCGGCGGGCTGCAGGTACTGTGTCCACCGCCGCGCGTGGCGGCAGTGCGGGCGCAAGTGGCTGATGCCGAGCGACAGGAGCACCGAAGCAAATCCGCCCAGGATGCCCAGGATGCTGTAGGCGATCAGCTCCGAGGGCTGCTGCATGCCCACGGCGGGAATGCGGAACAGCGGCTCCGAGCCCATGAACCAGCGCAGCACCACCACGCTGGAAACGGCGGCCAGCACGGCCGAGCCGAGGATGCCCGCGGTCCAGCGGCCGATGACTTCCTCGATGACAAATAGCACCGCGGAAATGGGCGCGTTGAAAGCCGCGGCCAGTCCCGCGGCCGCGCCTACTGGACCGATGAGCCTCATGCGGTCGCGCGAGAGGTGCAGCCGGCGGCCGAGCGCGGAGGCCAGGGCCGCGCCGATCTGCAGCGAAGGATCTTCGGGGCCGAGCGACTGGCCCGATCCTATAGCCAGCGCCGCGGTGATGAATTTGCCGATGGCTGTGCGGGTGGGGACGTAGCCGTTGTAAATGAAGAGCGCGGCCTTGGTCTGATTGACTCCGCTGCCGCGCGCGCGGGGGAAGAAGTGAATGACGAGCACGGCGATCACCAGACCGGTGAGCGTGGGCGCCAGGATCAGGCGCTCTGTGGAACGCTGGGCTCCGGAGCCGAGCAGATAAATGTCGCACCAGTTGATGGCGAATTGGAAGCAGACGACCGCCAGCCCCGAGAAGATGCCGATGAATACGCTGAGCACGAGGAAGAAGCGGTCCTCGCGAAACACGGCGCCCATCAGCGACGCGGTGGTGTTTTGGGCCTCAGGGATTTTGTGTTCAGTCAGCGGGTCTTCGGCCAGCGCTCCGGAATGTAGATGGGATATTGGCTCCAATTCACAGCCCCTCGTGCAAATTCGAGATCAATAGCAGAGCATTATCGGTGTCCGTCGGCGATCCGCACATGCCGCTGGTTTCGCGCTCGATATTGAACACCAATTGCATCGCGGAGTTTACAAGGTCCGGGTTGCGGCGCAATCGCAACGGGGTCATCTCCGGCTTCATCTTCGTCCAGTCCTGGGTCAGGCTGGCGAGGGTCGCGGCGGGGAGAGGGAAAGAGCCCGGCGGGCTGCAGGACTGAAGGCGAGCACCGGCTGCAGTGTAGGCGTCCAAGGTGATTCGGGCTCGATTCACGGCGCTGACCTGGCGCCGGAAGGGGTCTAATTCGAGAATCAACTCGGCGACCCTCAGTTGCGTCCTGTCCGCCTTGTTGCCGGCCCCAACCGCTTGCCGCAGATATCGTTCCGCCGATGCATACTGGCCTAACCTGAACGCCGCATTGCCGGCGCCCGCCATGGCCGCCATATCGTGGGGATTGCCCCGGAGAGTCAGTTGGAATTGATCGAGCGCGTGCTGGTAATCCTGCGCCTGGAGAAACAGTTGGCCCGCCTGAGCGTGCTCGTTGGGGTTATTGCCAAGGTTTGCCGCGAGCGCGATGATTTCCGATTCCGCCTGGGCCTTGGCGCCGATTTTGAGAAGCAGATCGATCAACTCGATGCGCGTACTCAGGCGCTCGGCATCCTGGCTGCCGGGCCACACGGAATAGATGGCGTTGTGATAGTAGCGGATGGCGGTGCTGGTCTGGCCGCGCACAACGGCAATTCGCGCCAGCTCCAGGTTCACCAGGCCGTTCTCCGGCTGGCTGTCCCAGAGGTTTATCAGGTAGGCGTAGGCTTCGTCGTAGCGCTTTTCGCCGACCAGGGCCAGGGCCAGATTGAGCTGGTAGCCGTAGTTGTCGCGGGAGTAGAGGAGAGACGTGCGGAAATCCGCGACCGCTGCCTGATAGTTCTGGGCCTTCAGGTCTTCGGCGCCGCGGGCGGACCAGCGGACGGCCAACGCATCCTGCTGCGCCTGATAGAGGTGGGAGATACCAGCCACGGCGGAAAACAGAACGATGGCCAACCCCGTCAGCAGCGTCAGCGTCACCGGCTCACGTCTTAGGTAGGGTTGGAGATCGAACCGCTGGAACCCCTTCGCCATTGCTTCTCCCGAAGTAAGGACACAAGACTGTACGACGGCCGCTCACACTGCGCCGATTCACGCTGAAATCGAGTGGGCATGAAGCTTGAGGGAACAGTCGGGCGTCTGGCGGTCTTCAATGCAACTCAATAGTGGAGCGCAAGTTCCCTGTAGTAGTTAGTCTAACCTGAAGCGAACGGCCTTGTCACGACTGGTCCAACGGCTGGGCCTCGGCGGTCTTCCGCGCCCAGACACTATTTTTGGCAAATTCCGGTGCTTGCCCGGCGTTGAGGGGGCCGGCAAGCAAAGGTCCCAGGCCCCTTGTTTTCAGACCTCGCAATTGCCAATCCCAGGTCTCAAAATCGAGACTTGGGGCACCCTTATTGATACAAAAAAACGGCCAGAAACCCAGTCCCCTCCCCTGTTTTCACGGAATGGCAACAAGCTCCATTTGCCCGTCGCGGCGGCGATGCAAGACAAACATTTCGCCGGCGGCGGTGCGAAAGACGAGCAGATCGCGGTCGCGGAATTCGGCGTCCTTCACCGCTTCCTCGATGGTCATGGGCCGGAGCGCGATGGCCTGGCTGCTCTTCACAATGTGGGGCTCAACGACCGCGGTCTGGGCTGGAAACGAGTGTACGGCGATGGACGCCCGCGGCTTGCCGTTGCCCGCGGCCGCGCTCTCGGCGGCGCCGGGCGGCGGCTCCGACCCAGGCTCTGGGGCGCGGGCCTTGGGCCGCGCCACGGGAGGCGCCGACTGCATCTTTTCTTCCTTGGGCAGGCGCTTATTGACAAGCTTGCGGTCCCTGTAGCGCCGCGCCTGGGCCTCGGCGTGTTCAAGGGCCTGGCGCAGCGCGGAGTCCAGCGTGTTTGCTTTGCCTTCCGCCACGAACTTGTGTACGCGGGCTTTTACGGTGAGCTCGACAGTCCGCACGTGGCGGACGGCGCTGAAGATTACGCTGGCGTGCGCGCCCCTGCCGAGAATGCGCGCGAGCCGTTCCATTCCTTCTTCGGCCTGCTTGCGCAGAGCTTTGGAGATCTTTCCCTGCCTGGCGGTAAACTCGACTTCCACGGTCAGCCTCCGCTCCTGCTTACGACGTTCTGTGTTAGGACGTTCTGTCCCGGCCGGCCGCTCATGGAACCGGCCCTAGAATTGCCGGACGAATTGCCGGGCTGGCGGAGCACAGTATAAGCCAACTCGACTGCGTTGTTAGATGGCGCTAACACAGCTTGCGGCTTGGTCAGATTTCCCAGCGCAGCAGGATTGCGCCCACGGTGAATCCTGCGCCCACGGCTGAGAGCAGCACCAGGCCGCCTTTCTTCAGCTTGCCTTGCTCGATGGCCGTCTCCATGGCCAGCGGAATGGTTCCCGATGACGTATTTCCGTACTTTTCAATGTTGATTATGACGCGCTCCGGGTCCATGCCCAGCCGCTCAGCGGTCGATGTAATGATGCGCTTGTTGGCCTGGTGGGGGATGAAGCAGTCCAGGTCCGCAACGGTCGCCCCATTGCGCTCCAGAACTTTGAGCGCGGCTTCGGCCATCTTGCGCACGGCGAATTTGTAAACCGCGGGGCCGTCCTGATAGATGTAGTGCATCTTCTTGTCGACGGTTTCGTGGGTGGAGGGATTGAGGCTGCCGCCGCCCTTGAGGTTCAGCGCCACGCCGCCGGAGCCGTCGATCTCGTTGACGGCGTCGATGAAGCCGATCTCGCCTTCTTCGGCCGGCTCGAGCAGCACCGCGCCGCCGCCGTCGCCAAAGAGCACGCAGGTGGCGCGGTCGGTGTAGTCGGTCATGCGCGTGTTGGCGTCCGCGCCGATGACGAGCACTTTCGAGTAGGCTCCGCTTTCGACCAGTTTGACGCCGGTCTGGAGCGCGAAGACAAAGCCCGAGCAGCCGGCGGAGACGTCGAAACCCCATGCGCCCTTGGCGCCGATCTTGTCCTGCACCAGGCACGCCGTCGAAGGGAACATCATGTCCGGCGTCACCGTGCCGACGACGATCACTTCCAATTCGCTGGCCGCGATGCCGCGCGCCGCCAGACATTTTT
>JBOGLX010000219.1:0-9010 GCA_050745765.1 Occallatibacter sp.
GCCACGAACAGTACACGCGCAATATGGCCACCGGGGCCTCCACCTCCGAGCTGGCCGTGCTGGTGGTGAATGCAAGCAAAGGGCTGCTTATACAAACTCGCCGTCACGCCAGAATTGTGTCCCTGCTGGGCATCCGGCATCTCCTGCTGGCCGTCAACAAAATGGACTTGATCGATTGGAGCGAGGCCATCTATTCCCAGATTGTTGAGGAGTTTCAACCCCTGGTGCACGAACTCGGATTCGAGTCCTTTCAGCCGATCCCCGTCTCCGCTCTGGCCGGCGATAACATTACCGAGCACAGTTCTTCCGCGCCCTGGTACACAGGTCCAACCTTGCTTGAGCATCTGGAACAGGTCGATGTTACGCGCAGTGCCGGGGATCTCAAGTTCCGCATGCCGGTGCAGTGGGTCAACCGGCCAAGCCAGGATTTTCGGGGCTATTGCGGACGCATTGCCGCTGGAGAAGTGAAAGTCGGCGACCGCGTGCGCATCGCGCCGGGCGGAACGCAGACGAAGATTCGATCTATCGTCGCGTGGAAGACAGAGCTGCCTCGGGCGGCGGCCGGAGACTCCGTCACACTTTGCTTTGAAGACGAGGTCGATGTCTCGCGCGGCAATGTGATTGCATCCGCGTCCGATCCCGAGGAGTTGAGCGACCAATTTGAAGCCAGAGTGCTCTGTCTGTCCGAGCATCCGCTGGTGCCGGGGCGCACCTACATCTTCAACCTGCACACCTGTCAGGCCCTGGCCACCATTACCGCCATCAAACACCAGGTCGATGTAAATCTGGGCGCGCATCTGGCTGCGCGATCCCTGGGCATGAACGACATCGGCGTGGTGAATATCTCCATCGACCGCCCTGTGCCCTTTGAGGCTTACGACCGGTGCCGGCGATTGGGCAGCTTTATCCTCGTGGATCGGCTCAGCAATCAGACCGTCGGGGCGGGGATGATCGACTTCCCGCTGCGGCGCGCGGCGAACATCCACTGGCAAGCTGTAGATATTGACAAGTCTGTGCGCGCCCGGCAAAAGCTCCAGAAGCCGGTCTGTCTGTGGTTCACGGGGCTTCCCGCGTCGGGCAAGTCCACCATCGCAAACCTCCTCGAAAAGCGCATGTTCGCGGCCGGAAAACATACCTACATGCTCGACGGCGACAATATACGCCATGGACTGAACCGGGATCTGGGTTTCACTGAATCGGACCGCGTGGAGAACATTCGCCGGGTCACTGAAGTGGCGCGGCTCATGGTGGATGCCGGGCTGGTCGTGATTGTCTCCTTCATCAGCCCATTCCGCGCCGAAAGGAGACTTGCCCGGTCGCGATTCGAAGCCGGGGAGTTCATTGAAGTCTTCGTCGACACTCCAATTGAAGAATGCGAACGCCGCGATCCGAAAGGGCTCTACGCCAAAGCGCGCCGCGGAGAGCTCAAAAACTTTACGGGTATCGACAGCGACTACGAGCCGCCTGAGTCGCCCGAAATTCACCTGGAAACCGTCGCCGAAGGGGTCGAGGAATGCGTCGATCGCATTTTATTTGAAATCGACCACGGCTTGGCTGGCAAAACAGGAGACAACTGAGGAGCCCATGATCGATATCCAGAACGAGAGCGGGCTCAGCGAACTTCTGCCGCACGTCGTCGGTCTGGCTCGCGAAGCGGGCCAGGCAATTATGAAGGTTTACAGCGACGTTAATCCCGCGGTCGAGTACAAGCGGGACAACTCGCCGCTGACGCAAGCCGATCTGGCGTCGCACCACGTAATCGTGGACGGCCTTGCCCGCTTGCCGGGAGCATGGCCGGTCCTCTCGGAAGAGTCAAAGGAAGTCCCTTTCGATCGGCGCAGCTCCTGGCGGCGCTTCTGGATGGTCGATCCGCTGGATGGCACAAAGGAGTTTCTCCGCGGCAACGGCGAGTTCACCGTAAACATCGCCTTGATTGAGGGCGGCGCGCCGATTCTGGGCGTGGTGTACGCGCCAGCCATCGACAAGCTCTACTTTGCCGCCAGGGGCGTCGGCGCATTCAAGGCGGATCGGGGAGCCGTCTCCCCGATCAGGGCCGCCCAGGCTCAGAGCGGCGCCAGGCGAGTCGTTGTGAGCCGATCGCATGGCTCAGGCGAAGAAAACCTCGATCGCTTCGCGGATGGGGCCCGGAACTGTGAATTCATCCCCATGGGAAGCTCTCTGAAGTTCTGCCTCGTCGCCGAGGGCGCCGCCGATCTCTATCCCCGCACCGGGCCGACAATGGAGTGGGACACAGCCGCCGCCCATTGTGTGCTCGAGCAGGCCGGGGGATCTATCGCCGATTTGGATGGAGAACCTCTAACTTACAACAAGCCCCACTTGCGAAATCCCGGCTTCTTAGCCAAGGCAGGCTTCATCCACGAAACAGGCGCAGACCCAGTCCTCTGCAAGTGAAGCGGCGGCATCGCCGGGAATGCCGGAACGAGCCGCGAGCGAGGCCTGTGCTTCGTGATTTCGCAATGAAGCCCACGGATTTGGGCGCCCCAGGTCCCGCGTTTGGGACCTGAGAAATCACGAATCCTCACGGTTGCGGTGCTGGAAAAGGCTACAAGCAAGTGTGGAACCGCGGCAAGCCGCTACCGGCGCGCGGCCGGGAGATCGATATGGCCGTCAATCTCCCCTTAGTAACCTGAGGCGCAATTCCGACCCCAAGATTTCTCTGGACAGAGGCGATTTCCATGCGCCAAAATAGTCATGCACCTTACCTAATGCCCACCTCCATCCCCTCGGGGAATGAGGAGAATACTTCATGCGTAAATGGCGGACATTTGCACGCCCGATTGCTGCGGCCCTGTCCATCTCTCTCGGCGTTTGCCAGGCCCAAACCGTGATGACTCACCACGTGCGCCGGTCCACCCAGGACGGGTCCGCGCGCTTCCTCGGCCAGCTCTCCGGAATGCAAACCTTGCGCCTCGTCATCACGTTGCCTCTGCGCAATCAGGACGAGCTCGATCAGCTCCTTAAAGATCTCTACGATCCGTCCAGTCCGAGTTACCACCACTTCCTCACCGTGGAGCAATTCACCGCAGAGTTCGGCCCCAGCCAGCAGGAATACGACGCCCTGATCGATTGGGCGCAAGAGAACGGCTTGACCGTGACGGGGACCTCGCGCAATCGCGTCAACCTGCAAGTGTCGGGGACCGCAGCGCACATTCAGAGCGCCTTTCATGTGAGCCTCGGCGTTTATCGGCACCCCACTGAGAATCGCTGGTTCTACGCGCCCGACCGAGAGCCTTCGACCGGCCTTTCGTTCGCGCTCTGGCACGTTTCAGGCCTCAACAACTTCTCCGTTCCAAAACCCGCCGGCCTGAAGGTGCGGTCGGAAAGCTCCGGCGCCAGTTCCGCTGCCACCACCGGGTCCGGCTCCTCGGCTTCGTTCCTGGGCAGCGACATGCGCGCGGCTTACTACGGCGGAACGGCACTCACCGGCGCCGGCCAGTCGCTGGGCCTCCTTGAGTTTGCCGGCGCCGATTTGGCCGACCTCGATACCTACTTCACCAAGGTCAACCAGACCAACAGCGTGCCCATCACCCTGCTCTCTACCGACGGCACCAGCAAAGGCTGCCTCGACTCCCTGGCCGGCGGCTTCTGCGACGACACCGAGCAGACCATCGACATGACACAGGCGCTGGGCATGGCGCCGGGCTTGTCCCGCCTTGTTGTGTACATCGGATCGAGTGACGCGGCCATCTTGAATGCCATGGCCACGGCTGAGCCGCTCAATGCCCAGTTGAGTTGCTCCTGGACCTGGACCCCGGTTGACCCCGGCACCGACGATCCCTACTTTGAGGAGTTTAAGGCGCAAGGGCAGAGTTTCTTTCAGGCCTCCGGCGACAGCGAAAAGTGGACCCCCTCCGGCGTCGATTCTGAGATATTTCCTGCCGACGATGAGCATGTTACCTCCGTAGGCGGCACGGACCTCTATACCAGCGCCGCCGGCGGCGCATGGTCTTCCGAGACCGCTTGGGCCTATGGCGGCGGCGGCATTTCGCCGGATCGGTTCGCCCTCCCTGCCTGGCAGCAATCCGCGGCCGACGGCTGCGCCAGTTGCTCGCTGACTTATCGCAACGGCCCTGACGTTTCAGCCAACGCCAAGGAGAGCTACTACGTGTGCGCCGACCAAAAGCCCTGCTCGGCTAACGAGTATGGCGGCACCAGCTTTGCCGCGCCGATCTGGGCTGGCTATCTTGCCTTGGCCAATCAGCAGTCCATGGCCAACGGCTACGGGACGCTGGGCTTTATCAACCCGAGCCTCTATATCTTTGGCGAGAGCTCGAGCCACGATTCGGACTTCCACGACGTCACCGGCGGCAGCAACGGCTACTCGGCAACAACCGGCTACGATCTGGCCACCGGCTGGGGCAGCCCCAACGGGAGCGGCTTGATCGACGCGCTGGCCCCAACCCCTCAAACCTACGCCGTCTCCGCCTCACCCACGCCGGTATCGGTGGCGCAGGGTCAGACCGGGACAACGTCGGTCTCGACCACGATAAGCGGCGGCTTCAATTCGGCGATCGCGTTGTCGGCGTCGGGAATGCCTGCGGGCGTGACCGTGGGCTTCAGCCCGCCGTCGATCGCGGGAGCGGGAAGCTCAACGCTGACTTTCACCGTGGCCGCATCCGCTGCGCCCGGAACCTATAGCATCGCGGTCGCGGGAACTTCAGGCGCCACGGTCGAGACCACCAGCGTATCGCTCACCGTCACCGCAACAGCATTCTCCATCTCTCTCTCGCCCGCTGCCATATCTATCGCTCAGAGCGGGAGCGGATCCGTGGTTATCACCACTACCGTCACCGGCGGATTCACTTCAGGGCTTACCCTCTGGTCGACCCCGCCCGCAGGCGTTACAGCGGAGCTCAGCTCAACCAACATCGCCAACCCCGACGGCGGCACGGCGACTTACACGCTCACGGTTGCAGATACGGTTAAGCCGGGCACGTATAACTTCAAGATCACGGGAAAGGGCGGAGGCGTGACGAATATCGCGAAGCTCACGCTCACCGTCACCGCCGCGCCGGCCTACGCCGTCTCCGCATCGCCCAAGCCGGTGTCGGTGGCGCAGGGTCACACCGGGACAACGTCGATCTCGACCACGATAAGCGGCGGCTTCAATTCGGCGATCGCGTTGTCGGCGTCGGGAATGCCTGCGGGCGTGACCGTGGGCTTCAACCCGGCGTCGATCGTGGGAGCGGGAAACTCAACGCTGACCTTCACCGCCGGCGCATCCGCTGCGCCCGGCACCTATAGCATCGTGGTCTCGGGAAGTTCAGGCGCCACGGTCGAAACCACCACCGTATCGCTCACCGTCACCGCAACAGCATTCTCCATCTCCCTCTCGCCCGCTGCCATATCCATCGCTCGGGGCGGGAGCGGATCCGTGGTTATCACCTCTGCCGCCACCGGCGGATTCAATTCAGCGCTTACCCTCTGGACCGGGACCCTGCCGGCGGGCGTTACAGGGGAGCTCAGCCCAACCACCATCGCCAACCCCAACGGCGGCACGGCGACTTACACGCTCACGGTTGCAGATACGGCTAAGCCGGGCACATATTACTTCAAGATCACAGGTAAGGGCGGAGGCGTGACGATTATCGCCAAGCTCACCCTTGTGATCCTGCCCTGAAGCTCGCGACCATTTTGGCCTTCTTGGACAAAGGCTGCATAGCGCAGCGCCATTGCGTCCAAACTCGATTCAGTTCCGCCCTTTGAGCCAGCCTCCTTCGTTCGTCGGAACGCAAAACAGCCTCGGACCGGCCGCCAGAATCACGCTCGGGATACGAAACCGCACGAAAATCCTCTCGCGGACAAAGTGACGAGAATCACATCTCAGTTCCAACTTCATCGGCCAGAATGTTCTATCTGCTCGGTACAACTTTAGTTTCTCAAAACCGGGTCGTGTGAACCGCACATCTGCCGATAAACCTGAGAACAGGGGGGTAAAAATCAAGTGTCGAGCGAATTCCTGGAAGGTTCGGAGTTAAGCATTCTGCCGTTCTCCATTTCCGTGCAGCGTCTTGTTCAGCGGGGAGCGACCAATCGCGCTTCCTATGTAGCTGTTGCTGACACCAATGATGAACTAGCCCTGGAGCTCGACAGTTTCTCCGGCATAGTGGACCGGGAAGGGAACTGCGCGATCGCCTTCGTCTGGGGGTTAGCCCTGGAGGCCATTGCCGCTCTGGGCCTATACGGCTTGTGGCAGGTCTGGCATTTCCTGCGCTAGGTTCCTGACCGCATGATGATGTACCAAATCCTGGGTGCCCCAGGTTCGGCGCGTCTTTGTTTTGCGCCTAAGGTGGGCTGGCGCCTCTATCTATAGCAAATGGAGAGATGCTCTAACGGCGCCGGCACATTGGCAAAACCCGGTGTGGAAGCCTGAACCGGTTCAACCGTGCTTCCATCGCATCAACGTAACTGGTAAGCAGCGGCTGGCGCCGCAATCGGTTCCGGTATCTTCGGCATCTTCGCCGCCTCCAGCTTCGCCGCCCCCGCAAGCCCCACTCCGGTCACGTTCTCGACGCTCAGCAGCGGCCCGGTAAATCCTGTCACTTTAATGTTCCGGATCGTGGCTTGCTTGATATTCGCCAGAAAAATCCCCTCGCCGCACGTGCCCGTCACGTTCTCGAGCGTGAATCCCACCAGCGGCTTCAGCGGATCGATCTCCGTCGCCTTTACCAGCACGGGAACATCCTCGACGTGGATATTCGTGAAGCGCAAATCCCGCGCCGCCGGCACGCCCGCGCCGCCCGGAACCGGGAACTCATCCTTCTTGCCGCTGTTGATAAAGTTCAGCCGCAAAAATCCCTGCTTCGCGCCGGAAACATCGATGTCGTTCGCATAAATATCTTCGATAAACGCGCCGCGCCCCACCCGCGTCTTGATGTAAATCGCATAGCTGCGTGCACCCACGCACTTGCAGTGGTCGATGTGTACCTCGCGAATCCCCGCCGAAGTCTCGCTGCCGATCCCGATGCACGCGAACCACGCGTCGGCAAACGTGCAGTTCGCGATGCGCACGTCCACCGTAGGCCGATTGATCGTGTTGCCCTCTTCGCCGCGGCCGGATTTAAGCGAAATGCAGTCGTCCCCGGTCTTGAAATCGCACCCGTCGATCGTCACCTGCCTGCACGAGTCCACATCGATCCCGTCCGCCCCGCTCTCAACCGTCACATTTTTGAAGGTCACATTTTCGCAGTACGTCGGATGAATCGACCACATCCCCGCCTGGCTCGTGAAGCAATCCGTCACGCTCACGTTGCGGCAGTTTGTGAACTCGATCAGCGCCGGCAGCCGCAGATGCGTGCTGCGCTCCACGCGCCCGCGGATCGCCGGGCTGCCCACAATCTTTCCCGGCCCCACGATGCCGATATCGTCGCTGTCCATGGCCGAAATCAGCGCGCTGTAGCCCTTGATCCACTTTCCCTCCCAGCGCACCTGCGCCAGCGGGTAGTCGGCCATGTCCGGCGAGCCGAGCAGGCTGGCTCCGTCTTCAATGTGCAGCGTCACGCCGCTATGCAGCACCAGCGTGCCCGTCAGGTAATCCCCCGCCGGAACCGTCACGCTTCCGCCGCCCAGCACCGAGCAGCGGTCGATCGTCTGCTGCAGAGCCTCCGTATCCTTCGTCTTGCCGTCCCCCGTCGCGCCCAGGTCCCGCACGTTGAGCGTCACCTTCGGTCCCGCCGGTCCAACCGGCGCAGCACGGTGAGCCGCAGCCTTTGCGCCCGCTGCCTTGGCCGTCTGCGCAACGCCAAAGCCCTCCAGAGAAACCAGCACCGGCGCCGCCAGAACCCCTTGCGCCGCCGTCTTCAAAAAATCCCTGCGTTCCATCAATTTGATCGCCATCCCGTAATCCCTTCAGTTGAGGAAACCGGCCGCAATGCGGCACTTTGTGGTCATACCATCCGAGGGCGCTCTCTCCGCTGCAAACTTTCCCCTGTTGCCGGAGTTAAGATGAATATTTTCAATTCGTCATCTTGCAAATAGGACTCTTTCGCTCCGAATTCAGCGTGCTCACGTAGAACACCGTAGACGCCAGAGGTCAGTCCAAAGCTGGTGCGTCAGCCATCTTCTTCCGCCCGCTCACTGGCTGTCAAGAACACCCTTCCGCCCCAGCCTTGAAAACCGGGAGCCTCCCGTGTACACTCAATATATAGGACTAATTTAGTCCTATATGGTGAGATTGGCAGCTTGACCGGGCACATGACAGGACCACGGCAGGACCACGACAAATCAGGACCACGGCAGGACCACGACAATTATTGATTCGTCCTGCCGCTGCATCGGCCGCCGGGCGCTTCGCCGGGCTTGACCGTACCGGAATCCGAGGAGGTGTAATGGGCAGCAACGTCGAAACAATTCGCGGCCTCACCGAGCAGGACTACAAATGGGGCTTTATCACCGACATCGAAGAAGACCGCGTCCCCAAGGGTCTGAACGAAGAAACTATCCGCCTGATCTCCGCGCGCAAAGGCGAGCCTGAGTTCATGCTCGAATGGCGCCTCAAGGCTCTTCGCCACTGGCTTTCCCTCGACCGCGAGAAAGGCGAGCCGAAGTGGGCCAACATTACCTATGGCCCCATCGACTATCAGGACATCACTTACTATTCGGCTCCAAAACTCAAGCCTGTCGTCGAGAGCCTCGACGCCATCGATCCGGAGATTCTGCGCACCTACGAGAAGCTCGGCATTCCCCTCGACGAGCAGAAGCGCCTGGCCGGCGTAGCCGTCGACGCGGTCTTCGACAGCGTCTCCGTGGCCACCACCTTCAAGGGCCGCCTTGCGGAGATGGGGGTCATCTTCTGCTCCTTCTCCGAAGCCGCGCAAAAGCATCCCGATCTGGTGCGCAAGTATCTCGGCACCGTCGTCCCCCAAACCGACAATTTCTTCGCCGCGCTCAACGCCGCCGTGTTTACCGACGGCTCCTTTGTCTACGTCCCCAAGGGCGTCCGCTGTCCCATGGAACTGTCCACTTACTTCCGCATCAACGCGGCCAAATC
>JBOGLX010000220.1:0-28893 GCA_050745765.1 Occallatibacter sp.
ATTCCACGCCCTCGGGTGGCGCGGCTCCGGCCAACGTTGCCACAGCGTTGTTGAATATTTTGAGCAATCCAACCAGCGATCCAGCCTCGCTGTTTGCCTTATTGCCATCCATAACGCCGTTCGAGCCAGTCTTGAATGCGGCGCCGTCGTCTTGGGGGATCAGCCTGCTCGCCCCCGCCAGCGGAGGCGCGCTGGTGGACTTTGGCACGGCGGAACAGATCATTCGCGGTTTTGGCGCATCGGAGGTGTTTCAACCGGTGTTGTCGAGCTCCCAGATTACGGAATTGTACGGGCAGGCCAGCGGACAGATCGGACTGAGCATCATGCGCGTGCAAATCGCTCCCACCACCTGGAACTCAACCACCCAGACCGCAGTCACAAGTGCGTGGACCCCTGAGCTTACCAATGCCCAGGCAGCGCAGGCTTTGGGGGCCATCGTCTTCGCCACTCCCTGGACCCCGCCCGCCTCTATGAAGACAAGTTCTACATCCCAACCGTACAATTCGTCGTGCTCCTCGGGAACCGATTTATGCGGCGGCTATCTGAATCCGACGAGCTATGCCGATTACGCGAACTATCTTGAGGCTTTTGTTAACTATGCAACCAACAGCATGGGAGTGAATCTCGATGCGGTCTCCGTGCAGAACGAGCCGGACTTCAATGCCACCTACGTATCTTGTCTCTGGACCGGGGCGCAGCTCGATACGTGGATCGCGGGCTACGGTTCCGTACTGACCACGGGCGCCAACCCGGTCAAGTTGATGATGCCGGAATCGGATACCTTCAATACAGGCGAATCTGATCCGGCGCTGGACGATCCCGCGGCCGTCGGCTACATCTCGATCATTGGCGGTCACCTGTATGGCGCGACGCCCTTCTATTACACGAATGCCGAGAACAAGGGCAAAGATGTGTGGATGACCGAGCACTTGCTCGTCCCGGCCAATGGAACCACCCCCACCATCGCCGACGCCCTTACCATGGCAGAGGAGATTCACCAATCCATGACTGTGGCCGACTACAACGCGTACGTTTGGTGGGAGGGCCCCAACACGAATCCGAACATAAGCCCACAAGAACACCTGATTGATGCCAGTGCCAACCCCACCTACTACGGTTTAGCCATGGCGCAGTTCTCGCTTTTTGTGCGGCCGGGCTACGTGCGCGCCTCAGCTACCGCGAATCCCGCCAGCGGTGTGTACGTTTCGGCTTACACCAATAGCTCGCCGTCGCACTACGTGATCGTGGCCATCAACTCCAACACGACTACGCAGAACATTAACTTCACGTTAAGCGATGCAGCTACGCAGATTACCTCGATGACGCCGTACATGACCACGTCTGCCGGCGGGATGATGGCGCAGCCCGCGATGACGGTCACCGGCGGGCAGTTCTCCTACACCCTGCCCGCGCAGAGTATCGTCACGTTCGTGCAGTAGGGCGCAGGGAAGAGGCGCGGTTATTTTCTAAACTGCGCCGCGGCGCACAGATTTGAAATTCCTCAGCGCCTGACGGGCCTCTTTCCGGCCAAAAAGAGGCCACGCCATAATCAACAAGCTCCGCCTTGTCCTCGAGTTGACACGCGCGCAATTGAATCCGTATGTTATCGGGCTTCGGACGCTTACTTATCAGTGGGGAACTTCACACGCTTACCGCTTACCCGACGGTTACGGTTTTTGGTACTGACACCAAGGCCCATGCCGTGAGGCATGGGCCTTAAAAAAAAGACGGTCGGCGTGAAATACAGCGACGATTTCAGCTGAACTCTTCCAAACTTAAATTTGTAGTCACCCACCTTCAGCTCATCGGAATCGCATGTCTCCCTGTTACCGAACTCTGGCAGGCTTCAATTCCTGAAGAGGCGTGCCGACAGCGCTCTTCAGAACTTCGACGTCGCCGACCCCAACCTCCAGGGAGAAAAACTGCCGGATCGCAGCCATCGCGATGACGACCTTGCACTGACGGCGCATTTCCGTCACTACACCCTCGGCTCCTTCAAAAACCCCGCTGCGCACGCGCACTTGTGTCCCCACGGTAAGACCCTGATGCGGCCGCAGCAGACATCCGCTCGCCAAGCCTTTGCGGATCCTGTCGATTTCAGCGGCGCTCACCATGTATCGCTCGTCACTGCCCAGCAGCCGAAGCACGCCGGGAGTGCTCACGACAGACCGCCGGGCTTGAGGCGAAAAACGGACGAACACATACCCTGTGAAGAGCGGCCGCTCCATAGGGACGACACGATCGGACCATCGCGAACGTTCGCTATAGAGCGGCAGGTAATGCTCAAGAGAACGAACAGCCAGGTGTTGCACTACCTTCTTTTCGCAGTTCGTATTCACTTGCAGAACTTGCCAGGGGTGTTCGTCCAATGTATGCTCCCAACGAGCTGATTTGATAATAGTAGTGCCTCTCGACGCCATGCAGGTCCAGTCAAGAGAGTTGTCTCGTCCGGGTTGCTTACATCCTTTATAACAGTTCGGCGCCCGGAATACGCTTGTCCTTTTCCTCAACCTCGCCAGCAAAAGCCCGAAACGTTTTGCGAAGAAGCAACTTCACGACGACGCATTCCTCATGCTCGGTATAGCAGGCGTCGCATAACTCTCGGCAGTTCGCCTCTTCGCGCCTCGCGGGCTCAGCCCGCACTCGTTAGAAGGGCGTGGCCCCGCATTATATGCGGCACAATCTAGAGGAACTGCGATCGGGAACATGCAGCGAGAAATAGAGGGGAAATGGCACACGCGACACCACCGGGGACGGTTCGCGAAGAACAGCGAAATCATTCCGCCAGGGAGGACAAAGCAGAGGTTTCCAATGCAAGGGCATACACATCGGCTGTCTTTTCCGCTGCGCGCCGCCATGAAAAACGTTTTACATTTGCGTATCCCCTCTGGCGTAATTCTGCACGGCAACTCTCGTCGGTCATTGCGCGGTGCAGGGCGGCAGCAAAAACGTCAGGGCTCGAGGCGTCAGCGAAAAGGGCGGCATCTCCCGCGACCTCGGGTAATGACGTCACCGGGTTACAGACTACGGGAGTGCCGCAGTTCATCGCTTCAAGGATGGTGAAGCCAAATCCCTCATACATTGACGGGCATGCGTAAACTCGGGCGCCGGAGTAAAGTGCGGGCATTTCCTCATCGGGTACAAAACCAGGGAACCGCACGCGGCTGACTATGCCTAACTCCTTTGCGAACTGCCGAAGCTTTGCTTCGCCCTCAGCGAGCGGTCCCGCAATCACCAGATCGCTTGAAACGCCAGCCTGAGCAAGTTTTGCAAATGCGCGGAACAATCCAGCATGATTCTTTCGTTCTCTATAAATACCGGCGTACAAAATATATTCCTGCTCGATCCCGTACTTGCGGCGAACTCGGTCTATTTCATTATGGTCCTCGACACGATGAAGCGCCTTGTCGATTCCTGAGTAGATCACGTGCACGTTCCCGGCATCGATGTCGTAATGCCGCAGAATGTCTCGCTTGGAGAATTCCGAAACAGTTATGATGTGGTCCGATAACCGAACGGCGGCGCGAACCATGGCGCGAGAGTATAGCCGGCCTGCGAGCGACGGAATATCCTGTGGGTACACCAGATGGATCACGTCATGTATCGTTACCACTTGAGGGCAGGTGCGCCACAGCGGCACGAGAAAATGGGGCGAATGGAAGAGTTGCACCCCTTCTCGGCGCAATAAGCGCGGCAAACCTATTTGCTCACTGATTGAGTAGTACTTTAGCAGTGACGCTACTTTACGACTGTGCCCATTGGTGGAAATCGCATGTAGATGTGCCGGCGGAACGATTAAGACATATTCGAACTGAGGTGCCCCTGATGTCAATGCTTCAACCAGGCACTTCATATACCGCCCAATACCGGGATTTCCCATGCGCCTCAAATCAACTGCGATTCTCAATTCTCCTCCAACAGACTCAGCGTTCCAGGAGCCGATTGGCCCGCGGGGCGAGGAAGCAACGCACTCTCTGCGCGCAAAAAATGCGACCGGCCAGGTTCTGAAAAGGCGGCCGCTTCGTTACTCTCTTTGGGCGTCCTTTACGTCGATGGCCGGGCGTTGGCCTGAGCACAGCAGTCTTCGGTATATTGCCGCGTGGAGCTCCGCCGACCGCTCCCACGTCAGAAGAAAATCGGCGGCGTTTCTGGCCAACCGATCTCTTTCTGGAGGGTTCTGGAGTAGAGAATGGATCGCACCCAGCGCCTCCCGCGGAGTTTCAGCGAACTTTTGGAAAGTCTTCATCGCCTCCGTAGTGTGCGCTCCGGATGTTGTGACCACCGCAACTCCGTTCGCGAGCGCGGCCTTGAAACTGCTGCGGCGCTCCGAGGCCCCGTCTGGGAATGGAAAGTAAGCTACAGCGGAGCTCGCCAATCTTTCGGCAACCTCCTCCTCGCAACGATTCACATCCCAAATGACCGGCAGGGCCGCGGTCTCAGCCTTCAGTTTCTGAAAATATTCCATGCGCTCAGGAGCTAACCCTCCAATAATCCGCACCTTCCACGTCAACCCCTCCGACCGAATCAACCGGCTGAGCTCGATAACGTCTTCCAGTCCCTTATGCGGCACGATCAGGCCAAAATGAACGACTTCATTCGCAAAGCGTGGCCGCTTCTCAGGAAACGCCCGGATATTGGCGGGAGCCGGAATCAAGGAACTCCTCGCCGCCGTCCATGGCGCCCAGCGAGTTACATATTGCCGCTCAAACTCGCTGTTGAAAATGACGTGCTTCGGGCGAACCAGGAACGGGAGCAAAGAAAGTTTTCGCAGGATGCGTCGCTGGCTCGCCTCTTGAATCGAAATCACGCAGCCTTGCAGCAGCGAGAGCACCTGCGGCCCCAAATTATATCCAAATCCGAGCGTTGGATACACTATGTGCACGACATCGTAAGCGCGCAGCGATTCACGTACTTTCCAGACACCGCGGACGCGCCAATCCTCGGATACAATCAGACGGGCGTCTACTCCGCGGGCACGTAGCGCATCGCTCAGGAGCGCAGCATAATCGCCGGTCCCACATGTGCCCGGCGGACAGCGGCCAATAACTAGAGCTACTTTCATGATTCTGTTCTTCGATGTCTCAAAACAGTGACGGTTCATGCAGCCGAAAACGTGGGGCTCCCCAACGTCGATCTTCCAGGAGCTTACTGGTTTTTCTCGCAAACATCAGGTCAACCGCGCCAGTTTCGGCCCAGACGATCGTCTGACGTGACGATGTGAGCGGTTTGACCCCCTCGCCGGCGCCGGATTTCGAATCCATCCCCGTGAGGTCGGAAAGCCCATCTTGCGAAGGTCGTCCCAGAGCCAGTCGCTTCAACGGCCCCCGGCGGTCTTAACACCCTCCCAGCGAAGCCAGCACGCCAGCGGCCGTGTTCTTCCAGGAAAACTGATTGCTGCGCGATTTCCCCTGCAAGCCCAGACGATCCGCCGTTTCAGGCGACGCGAAAAGCCTTTGTATCTGCCATCCCAGCTCTTCTTGATTCGCGGTGTCACACAAAATACCGGTCTCCCCCAGCACTTCTGGCAGCGAGGAATTATTTCCCGCGATCACCGGCACACCATGGGCCATCGCCTCCAGAACCGGCGACCCAAACCCTTCATAGAGCGAAGGGTAGATAAAGGCGTATGCGGCGGCATAAAGCTCATGAAGTTCGGATTCGCCGATCCATCCGGTGATCCGGTAAGGAAACGTCGCCTCACCCAGCGTGGCTTTCAGTTCATCCCAGCCATAACCCGATTTCTTTCCCACCAGGACGAGCTCAAATTGTTCGCGCACGTGCAAAGGAAGCGCAGAGCAGGCTCGAACCATGCCCACGAGATTTTTTCGCGGCTCAAAGCTCGATACACACAGAAGAAGCCGCTTCCCCGAGATCGTGAACCGCTTGCTGGGTTGCACCCTCTCTTGCGTCTCTACCGGGGGATTGACGCCCGGCGGAACCACGCGGATTCGATCCTCAGCAATATGCAGATACTCGATCAGGTCGCGCTTGGTCGCATTCGACACGGCAATGATGCTGTTGGCGCGATGAAAAGACCACACTGCGGTTTCCTTGAACAGCACCCTGTTGCGGAAAGAGAACCAGCGGGGGTTAACGCGCCAAGTGATATCGTGGGCAATTACTGCCTGTCGAATCCGTCCAGGAAGACCGGGGGCGAGCATCGTTGCCCCCAGACACGCGTCGCAGCCATAGCGCCGCGCTGCAAACCCGGCGAGCGCCACCCATCCCAAGGTTGCGCTCTGCCGGCCGAGTTCACCGCTGCTGATTAGCTTCCAATGGCTCGGGGCGGGGAACGGCCATTTTGCTCCGGGCGGCGCCAGGAATATGCCTCCAGGAGAGTCCGGCAATTCGCTCATGGCCCGAAATAATTCGTGTATCAGTCTTCCGATACCATCGATTGGCCTGGAAAAACTCCTGGCGTCCACGATCATCTTGTCAATCATCGTCCCTCAGTGTCCACTATGCGCAAGGCTTCTTTATATTTCTTCAGGTTGTGGCATGCCAGGTTGATTGAGCGCCAAGGCGGCCGTCTCCGACTTAGCTGTGGATTCGCGACTGCTGACGACCAGCAACGCCAGCAGCGTCCAGAGGAGAGTCCCGTATTGTGGGTTCCATGCAAAAGGCACATCGACGAAGCCATGCACTAACATAGAAAGTAACGCGCCCTGAACTCCAAACGCCAATACCCGATCGATAAAGTCCTCTGAACGCCGCCACTGACGTTGAGCCTGCTGCCAGGACCGAACAACGAGATAGAAAAAAGCCACGAACCCGACCAAGCCGGTTTCCGCGAGCAATTGCAGGTAGATGTTGTATGCTGTGCTCATATCCGGAACGAAGTAGGGATTGCCGAGCCCGTGAACGGCAGTGAAGTTACCCCATCCCACGCCCAGCGCGGGGGACTGTGTAAACAGATTCCAGGCGCTTGCCCAAGATGTAAAACGAACGAAAGCATCGGACATAAGGTAATCGTGTGTGTGAAGGGGATTGACGATATGCAGGGACAGGTAGAATAAACAGCCCGACATACACAAACCTCCAAGCAGAGCCAATTTTCTCTTCGTAGTCGAAGTGAAACGGAAGATGGCTAGAACAAGAACGGCCAGGAACCCAAGGATTGCGCCCAAGCTTTGCGTAGTTAACAGCGCCAACGAGCCGAGGCCAAACGTCCATTTGCCGAGTTTCTTCCACCTGGTCGCGCCCAGCACATAACATGCGAGGGCGAAAGGAAGAGCAATTTCGAGGTATCCCCCGAGATCAATCGGCGAGCCGGCGAACGAGGTGGCCCTCCCTACCCACACGGCGGTGCCATTGGGGTTGTTGGCGCCGGGCGGGTAAAGAGCCCGCCACAAAGGACCAAAGCCGCCGGTCGCTATCTGATAAACGGCAAACAACGCAGTAAACATCGTAGAAACCAGCATCGTCCAGAGGATCTTGCGAATCCGGTCCCGCGAATTCACCCACGCGAGAACCAAGAAATAAAAACCCACATACACGGAAAAAGTGACGCCCGCTCGCAGCGAGTAGTGGCTCAGTTTCCCCCGGTCCAGGATGGTCGGAGCAATCGCAGCACACAGAAACAACAGCGAAGCGCGCGAAATCGCGGGATGAAACAGGCTCCCTAAGTCTACTCCCCGCCGCAGCAGGCACCCAGCAAAGAACCCCACAATAACAAGGGCACGAAACACAACATACATGTCCCGCACGGGCGCATCGCCGGGCAGCATCCATCCGACAGGCATGAGGAAGATCACGAGGAGCAGAAACGCTTCGCTTTCGAGCGCGGAGATCGCGAAAACCCCCACAGCCCCCAGAAGCGCGGCGTCCATCGGAGCAGTGAAGAAGAGCCCCGCGAGCCAAACTCCCAGCAGGCCAAATACCAGAGGGAGGATCCACTCCTTTACGCGGTCCGGCGTTTCGCCCCAGACTCGAAAGAGCGGATTCGGATATGAGGAATTCTCGGCTCTTTGCAAGAAAGTGTAGGCCTTTCATTTGTGCTGGGTCCTTCTGAATCCGCGATTCTAACTATCTGGCAACCGTGAGAGAGAGAATCACTTGAGCAAAGTTTGGGGTAAGATCCCCTTATCCCGATTCAAGAAGGTTGAGGGCCAAGCTTCCGAAAGACTGCAGATCCCCATTGATCGGGGATTTCCACAAGAAGTTCGGGTTTGTCCCTCAGGAACTCGGTTGCTGCCCTCGAAACTGCGTGGTTGGACTCCGGGTTATTGTAGTCGTGCAGGAAGAAGTATCCTCCTGGCGCCAGGCGTGGATAAAAAAACGTGAAAGCGTCAAGCGACGATTGGTACAGATCGAAGTCCAGCATGACAAGCGCAAATTTCTTGTCCTCCAATCCCACCGCCGTCAATGGGAAGTACCCAACCCGAAACTCGACGTTCTCCAGGTCGCCAACCAGCCGCGACACTGCATCTACGGACGTGTCTCGGAACCTTCGGTCTTCGGGTACTTCAAGGGCAGCTTCGGGGAATCCTTCAAAGGTATCGAACAGGTAGAGCATCCGATGGGGAGACTGATGATGGATAAACCTGCTCGTGATCCCCTGGTGGACGCCAAGTTCCGCAATCGCCCCTTCAATACGCTGCCGATCGAGACGAGAGAGCGCTAACGCCAACGCCGCATAGCGCGTGTCGTCGCTTAGGCGCGCAATGCAACCGCCAACCGAGGCTCGATAGGTCGGGAAGCGCATTGGCCGGTGAACAACTTTCGTGAACATTCGAGCGCTCGCCCGTGTCCAGCCCTTTGCCTCCGACATCGCCGAACGCATTCTAGCCCTCTTCAAAATTCTCATATCTTGGCGGCGTCTCTGCGGGCCGGTGAAGGCCTGCGCTTGTCCTCATTACGTTCACAGCGATCGGTTATGGCTCGCGGATGCGCCGGCAGTGGCGTTGGAAAGCGAAGCCGGCAGCTCGCCGTAGGCTTTAAGAACCTCCTCTGCTTCCTGCCGGTACCTCGTCTCAATCTGCTCTCTGCCTCCGAGAGCGGTTAGCTCGTGAAGCTTCGCGGCTGCGACAATCCGGTAGAAAGTATAGAGAAGAGTCACATAGATCCCCCTCCAGCCGTCCAGAAAGCCTCCGCCTTTGATGTAGCGCGCCACAAACTCCTTCGTAGGCTTGAATAGGGCACCAAGAAATGTGACTCGCTCACCGCGTTCAAGCGCCTGCCGCGCCTCGATGTCGGTATAGCGATCGAGCTTTTCTATGAAATCCTTAGAATCCAGGTATGCGAAGTGGAGAACTGTGAGTCCAGGTTTGTATTTCAGTTTGACGACTCGGCTGCCGGGCACAGGGCAAAGGCAGTTGTGTATTGCTGAAGACGCATCCAAATAGCCTCTACGAAAGAAACGAGGAAGCAGCACCTTCCGAGGGTTTACATTGGTATGCATCAGAGGGTCGCCGAACCAGTAACTCAGGAAAGGAATTCGTACAACGTCGGCGTTCCCGGCGGACGCCACTCTCAAAAGCTCCGTACTCAACGGAAAAGGAACCATCTCATCTGCGTCCAATGACAGAATCCAGTCCCCTGACGCCTGCTGGAAAGCGAATGCTCGGGCCGGGTCAGCGAATCCAACCCTTTCGTGGAAAAAAACCTTAGCCCCAAAACTCCGGGCAATCTCCACAGTGTTATCGTCGCTGTACATATCGAGAACGACAATCTCGTCGACCCATGTCCGAACCGATCCTAGCGCAAAGGGAAGGTTCTCCTCTTCGTTGAATGTACTAATAACGACAGAAATGGTCGGAGCCATATGCGCCTCGCTGATCCTAATCAACCGCCATCATGAGAACTGTGGGGTTCAACCCTTAAGCCTGACTGCACATCAGAGCCCAGACCTTGGATACATCTGACCGGTGGCGTGTGAAAACGACCAGCGCGTACACGGTCAACCCTAATGCTCCATAGCCCACGAGCCCGGGCAATCCTGTCGGAGGGTAAAATCGCAACAATAAATAAATTGGAAGGCCCACAGCCAGCGCGATAGACCAAACAGGAACAACCATCGGCAGGACTCTGAAACTTACCTGCGACTGCCCTATGCGATAGAAAACCAAGTTCATTGCGTTCACGCAGAGGCAGGCTATCCCAAAGCCGATTACGCCGAACCCGAAGATGAGCGGGACGCCTAGAGTCCACGTTCCGAGCATAACCGCCAGCGTGAATTTGAAGGTTGTTCGGGAGCGGCCTAAGGCATTGAGCAGCGCAAAAACCGGAGTCGCAGTGGGCACGAAAATGTTCGTTCCCCAGAGCCAATAAAACAGAGGTACCGCGGGCAGCCATTTGGGGCCAAAAACAAACCTGGTGAGTGGCACAATTAAGACCAATGTCAGTACGGCGATAGGGGCTGCAACCGCGTTGGCTGCACGGATGACCTGTTCCACGAAATGGCCGAGCGCCTCTTTTTGCAGTTGCAGGCGCGCGAATGCCGGCAGATACACCCGCTGCAACATCATCAGCCCAATGACCGCGTAACCGGAAACCATCTGCGCCCAGTTGATGTACCCCACGGATTTGGTTCCGAGCAGCAGACCTATAAAGAACGGAGTAAAACTGGAAGTTACGAGCGAGATGATTTGAATTCCCTGGTAAAAAACCCCGAACTTCAGGTGGGTCCGGGCACGCTCCCAATCCCACTGCCATCCCAACCGCCAAGGGCTGACACAGTTGATGAGGATAGCCCCTGTCAAGGACCTGGCGAGGATGGCAATCGCAAAGCTAAGCGCCCCCACCCCTCTCCATGCAAGCACCACGGCAGTGCTGTAGAAGACAAACGACATCGCCATTTCGACTTTTGCGAGCTTTCCAAAAAGCAGAGCGCGCTCAAGCCGGGCCGACGGAATCACCTGAAAGGAAGCGCAAAGCAAAGAAAGCGCGAGAAGGCGGAACACCAAGCTATCGTGCGGCGGCAAATGGTAGATATTCGCCACCCACGGAGCACCTATCCAAAACAAGATAACGACGCACAGAACCAGAACCTGCTGGACAGTAAAGATAGCCCTATAGTCTTCGTCGGCCGGCTCCTCCTGCTGCCGCACCAGACTTGCAGCCAGGCCGACGTCTCCGAAAGCTATTAGAAAGGTCAGGAGAAACGTGACTATAGCATAGAGGCCAAATTCCGAGGGCGACAAGAGTCTCGCCAGCAAAATGCCGCCTGCGAAAGCCATGCCCTGATTGAAAACCTGGCGGATTCCGAGGGCTACCACGCTACGCACTGCCTGCCGAGCTACAACGCCGGGCGGAACAGGCGGCTGACCCATAGGATCTTCAGTACTCTCCAAGTTTACGCTCTCGGTGTCTGCCGCTGGTGACAATGATAATAAATGGCCTATAGCTGTTTTGAGATTTCCCGTTCAACCTAAGCTCGCACGGGTGCGGCATTCTTCAGAACATTGGTCACGCTGAAATCTCCGCTTCTGTCTTGGACTGCTGTCGGATGCTCTTGATTATCCTCTTCAGCGGATGCCCGCTCTCTGTCTTTCCCCAAAGATACGATCCGACTACCCAGACTGCACTCAATAGCCAAGCCAGGAACGTTCCTAACAGAACAATCATTGTCCGCGGTGGAAACGACTTTCTCTCCGGGTAGTTGGGCGGATCGAGAATCTTGACCGCAGGAATTTCCTCGGCTTCTTCTACCTTGGCGAACTCGTACTGCTTGCTGAGCGCCTCGAAAACGGCTTCTTCTATTTTGACGCGCTGGTACAGTTGCGCGTAGGTCGCGCCCAGGAGCGGAAGCTGGCGCAGCGAAGGATAAGGCAGGCTCGGATCCAAATCAACGGCACTATTGTTTTTATCTCCACCCAACGTTTGTAATTCTCGCTGCAGGCTTGCAACCTGTGCGCGCGCCGCCCGGACCCGCGAGTTGTCGCCGGCGTAGATCGCCTGCAAGCCATCCAGCTCGCTTTGCGCTGCGATCAGTTCGCCCTGCAGCCTCGCCGTTGCGTTCAGGGTCACTGCCGCTTGCCCCTGCATGTCCATGGTGGCGTTGCGGCTGGAAAACTGGCTTAGCTGCTCAGTCGCCGCATCCATGTCCTGCTTGATGTCCTTTAGCCGCGACTGGAGGAATACCCGTTCCTGATGAGCTGACGAGGTATCCATCTTGACTACGAGCTTGTTCAACTCTTCAACATAGGCTGCGGCCAAATCGTGCGCCTGCGCCGGAGAGTCGCCTTTCACGGTCAGGGTTAATACACCCGTCTTCCGGTCATCGTCGATGACGGTATTTTTACCAAGCGTTTTTCGCGCGTAGATGTAGAGATTGGCGTGGTATACCCGCCGCAGATCGAAGCGGTTGATCAAATCGTCTTGCGCCGTTCGGCTGCCCAGGATTGCCAGGAACCTCTCGTTCGGCGATTGCATACCGGTCAGCGCCGCAAGGCCTCCACTGGCGATGCTGGACGGGGCGCCGCCCAGCGCCATCGCCAGCATATTTGTCGCTCCAATGGATCGCGCGTCAGGCGGCATGATCCGAACTGTCGATTGATACCTTACCGGGAGGATAAGTGCAAGACCGATCGATAATACCGCTCCAATGATGGTGGAACGCACTACGATCCGGCGCCTTGCCCAAAGAAGCGGCAGCGCCCATTCAAGCCACGAAGCCGAGTTTTCGTCTTGAGACATGTTCACCTTGTGGATTTCGCCGGTTGGCTATCAGAACACTCCCGCGACGGCCCCGGTCAGCGCCACCGACGACGCGATCTGCGCGGCGCCTATGACGTTGCGCCAGATCTGCGAGCCGCCGATGACCTTTTCTGGAACGATTATGGAGTCGCCTGGAAGCATGTGTGCGCTGAGGATGCCTCCTTCGAACATCGTGCCTCTTACATTGCCGACAACCGACCCGTCAGCGCGGAGAATGAAGATTTCGTGCCTATTGCCGTAGCGCGTTACGCCCCCAGACTGGCGCAGGTACCAGCCTGCGTCTTTGCCGGGGCGATAGGTGATGCCGGTGGCGTTATAGACTTGTCCGGCTACGAGTACAAAATCGGGACGTTTGGGGATCGTGAGAGTGTCGCCGGCGCGGACTACGATGTCCGCCGGGGTGTTCTCCCACTTACTTATGTCCGCGGAAATCTTGATGACCAGTCGGCCGGCGGAGGGATGGTTGCGTAGCGCCGCCAGTACCTGCTGCTGCTGCTGCTGCATCGCCTGAAGCTGGCTCAATTGATCCTGCGAGCTGCCGTTGATTCCCTGGGACACGTTGGGCACGCTCGATTGCACGCGCCGAATCATCTCCTGGCGATTGTTTTCCTCAAGTTCTCGGACTTGCACCCGCTCCAAAACCGCCCCCTGCGGATAGGCGTCCGGGCGAAAGCCGCCCGCCCGTTTCAAGACCGAACTAAGCCGCTCGCCGTCTTCAATCCCGTAAGTCCCGGCATACGTCACTTCACCACGAATGGTGATTGAAGCTCCTATGTCATTCCATCCCGACAGTTGTCGAATTCCGACGACGTCACCCGGCTGGAGTGCAACGTCGGCGGCCTTGTCGCCGTCGAGGGCTTTGCCGATGGCAACCTCACTGTGCTGGATTCTTATCTGCTTCCCGTTCTGGACCGCGTAACTGGAAAGGTCCGCCTCTTTCCGGTAGGCGCTACGGCGGAAGCCGCCGGCCATGCGCACTAGCGCGGCCACCGTCATCCCCTGCGACATCGGGTATTCTCCTGGCCAAAGCACCGGTCCTTCGATGGACACCCGCGGCGCATCGACCTCGTAGCGGCCGAATATGCGGACAGTATCGAATGGCTGGAGAGCGATTGGATCGTTGCCTACCAGGATATCCGGCAGGTCAAAGGGAATCGTCACCGGATGAAGGTCCGGAGGGACCAGGCGAATGATCTCGGCATGGACAGACGGCTCGGGCATCACGTCCCGGTAGGAGGGAAGAAGATCGTTGACTGTCATTCCTTCCCGCCATGCGCGTTGGCCGGGCTCGAAGACATGACCTTCGAGATAAACAACCTGGTCGTTGTACGGAAGTATGGGAGAGACTTCAATAAAATCGCCGTCTTGCACTTGGAAGGGCGGCAAGTTTTTTGACCCGTCGGAAAACCGGACGCGAAGCATGGTGCGCCGCTCGTGCGCAACGACGCGTTCGACCCTGATCTCTGTGAGATTGGCGGAAACCAGAACGCCGCCGGCGAGATTCAGAACTTCCTTCAGATCCGTTTTCCCTTTCAATTCGTAAATCGCCGGCCGGCGCACCATTCCCGCGACAGAGACTTGCGGACCGGCAGGAGGAACCTGGATGGTGTCCCCCGGTAACAGCCGGTCCATATCCGAGCGCACCCCCTTTAACAGAAAATCGTAGAGGTCGATGTCACTGACCACGCGGTTGCCCCGGAGTTGCTTTAGCGTGCGCAGCGAACCGTGGCTCGTCGGCCCCCCCGCCGCATAGAGCGCGTTGAGCGGCGTCGAAAGTGAACTTACATCGTAGGCTCCGGGCCGTTGCACGTCGCCCACCACATAAACTCGCACCGTGCGCACCCGGCCCAGGGAAATTTCGGCATGCTCATCCTGGAACTGCGTGCCAAGGGATTTTTGGATAGCGCTTTGGGCCTGGGTGATGGTAAGCCCGGAAATTGTAGTCGTGCCCGCTTCAGGCAGCTCAATCTGGCCTTGCTGATCGACCGTTCGGCTAAGCCGCGCCGATTGACCGCCCCACATATTTATGACCAGATTGTCCCCTGGTCCAAGCACATAGTCGGGACCGACCGGCAAGTCTATGGGCAGCTGATTTATATTTCCTGTTCCAAATAGAAAAGCATCGCTTCCAAAGCGTCTTAGCCTTACGTTGGCAGGAAGCTCCTGAGAGTAAAGATCGCGTAGCGATGGCAGATTAGGATACGGAACCGGGGTAAGTCTACGTACCTCGCTGGGTGGCTCGGCCGGCCGTGGCTGGAAAGGCTGGTACCCGCGGCCAGAATATGGATTTGGATACGGATATGGATACTGAGATGGATATGAATATGGATATGTTGGGTAGCGTCCCCTGTTTGCTGGAATCGTTCCTTCGGCCGGGGCGCCCCTGCCCGTCGTGGGTTGAGGGTTCGCAATGTAACCCTCGTTGACCAGCTCCTTGGCTACCTGGCTGCGAAAGCTTGGATCTTGCCGGATGCAGTTGTAAATTCCGTTATCTGGAATGGTTGAGGGATCGAGTCCAGATAGTTGGCCCGCCAGAACTTTAAAGGTTGCTAAAGTGTCAGGAGCCTGCTGGAGAATCGCGATGATCTGCTCCGACGACATGGTTGATTGGCCCGGCGGCTGTCCCATGCCCGGTTGATCTGTCGGGTATTGTGCAAATGGCTGCGACTGAGCGGAGGAATAGTACGGCTCTCCCTGCTGACCGTTATCGCCTTGTTGATAAGGGTAGCCCTGCTGGTCATAATCACCTTGCTGAGAGTAGGCGCCGGAGGGTTCCGCCGTCTCCGAGCCATAATTTGAGCCATAACCATAATTTGAACCATAACCATAATTTGAGCTATAGCCATAATTTGAGCCATAACCATAATCTGCTCCAGCCGGCATTTGCGAATTGTAACCACTCGCACCCGGCGTCTGACCCGCTCCGTTGAGGAAACACGCTCCTTGACCAACTGGCTGTGTCTCGGATAACGGTTGCTGCGGCTCACCTCCACCACTCATGGCCTGGCCAGCCGCGTGCCCGGCGCACCATACGAAGAGTAAAGCGGCAAGCGAGCCAATCAGGGCTTGACGGCGCCGGTTGGAGCCGCTAAGTACATCGCGAAATCCTAAGTCTTTATCTTTTCCCGTTTTCACTACATCCCCTAAAGAATCGGCGCCAAAGCTTGGCGCTTTTTGCCCGTCGGAATCGACGTTCCCTGTTGTGTCAGGTCTCGTCTCAGAAGCTTATCGTTCGTCCCGGAAACCAGGTGAGCTGGATGGTTGTGGCCGTCACAGTCTGCAAGCCTGGAAGATAAATGGGCGCCTTCCAGCGTTCGAGTTCGAAGTTGCCATTAATCTCGAAGTCCTTGCCGATGCGTTTGACCGCCTGAAAATCGAAATCGTTCAGCGTGGTGCCGTATTCGATGGCTGGGGTCGTTGACGTAGCGGGGACTTCGATGAAGTCCTTGTCCGCCTTCTGATTGCGGGCGCTTACCTGGAGCCACTCGTTGCCGCTCAGGTGATAGGTGATCCAGGCTTGTCCGCCCTTGTCCTCGCGTCCGATCCAGTCGCCGAAGAGCTGGCCCTGGTTGGTGTAGCCCTCTCGTTGAATTTCTTCCCAGTACATGTACAAACCGCCGGTGCTGCGCGCGCTCCCGGGATCGGTGGAGACGCCCTCGACCCGGATATCGAGCTTGGGAACGCCCGGCACATGCGAGAGGTAAAGGCCGGGCCGGTAGGCTGCGTGCCGGGGATTATCGATGGGCGACACATCGTCGTGTACTTCAGAATCCGCGTATAGCGTGAGCCAGTTGCGCACAAAGGGCAGCCGGTAAGAGAAGTCGAAGGCGCCGAAGCGCGCACCGGGGTCTGTGTTCCCGTACTTTGCGTCGCCGCCATTCGCTGCCGGAAGCGGCGCGGCGAGGCTGAAGAAGCTCCTCAGGAAGGAGTGAAGATTGATGGCCTCGTGGCCTTTTCCGCCCCAGATCACTGTGCGCTCGAAACCGAACTCGAGATTCCTTGTGGGCCGGAAACTGACCTTCTCGACGTGTACCCAGGGGTTGCCCGGATCGATTACGTTGGGCGCACTGGGCGCAGGGCTGGCCTCGCAAGCAAGGTCGCAGCCAGGGTTTGGAATATAGTCGTGACCCCTTAGTGCGCCGGCCATGAATTCGTATCGGAACGGTCCGGTAAGCCGGGAGAGACCCGGAACCCACAGCGGCTCAATGCGATTGATTTGAAATGCGTAGATGTTTTGAGCGTTATTCGAGTAGGCCATGCTGGCGCCCTGCGCCGGCCCCAGCCACTCGTCCTGTTTGCCGAAAGAGATAACATGATTGAGCACTTGCGCGGAGACGTAGGCCTCCAGGAAACGCCCGTTCGTCGACTTGCCGATCGGCCCTTGCGGGATGGTCGTCTGGGGCAGGAAATAGGTCGTTAAACCGCTGCTGGGGTTGATATAAGTAGTTTCATCGACGCTCGAAAGCTCTTGCGCCAGCCCAACAGAATATCCTGCCGCCGAGGGCGCGCCTTGAAACTCGCCGCGCAGGTAGAGCGTGAACCGGCCCGCGACCGCGTAGCCGCTGGCTCCGGTGTAATTGTTGAAGCCATTCTCATAAGGCCGGCCGTAGTCGTTCACAATCGTCGATCCGAGATGAAAACTATCGCGCAGAGGCGTCCCGCTGATGGCCCGAAACACGCTGTAGGTTGACTCAATGCGCATGCTGCCCATCTGCGGCTGGCAGGCCCCCGCCGCATCCAGGCCCAGCTCCGCGTTCAGGGCTTTGTAGAGTCCTCGCGCCTCGTTCGCGGCCGGTCCATCTCCCGCGTCCGCAATGGCGTTGCCAGTATCTTCCAGCATGTTGCTCAAACTGGCTCGCGTCCACGGGCGCAAACCCAAATAGGCATCCCCCACAAAGCCCAGCGAGTAAAGCCGCAGCACCGCAGGGTAAATCCAACTGTCGACCGGGATGTATGGGGAGCCCAGTACGGATCCTGCGCAGTCGGCCATGGCGCTGCCGGAGTCATTGAGTTGCAGCCTGGCTCCCCTGGCTGTTCCTGGCGGAGCGGCATCAGCCGGCTTGATAAATGCGATAAACATCATGGTCAACGCAAACGCAAATGCCCAACGATGCATAGATGACGGTCCCACATACGCGCTCAAACTCTCCACCCTGGCTTCATCTTCCGTTGGTTTTCTTGTCCGGCGAAGGCTCCACTTCCGAACTTCCCAACGAACAATCCTCAATCTGGGCCTAATCTTCTGGCGCCTGGACGCCGCCGGACGCTTTGTTGCTTTCCTTGATCCCGTCCATAATGCGTCGCGTATTGCCGTTTTTGAGCAGATCAAGTTCCGCGGCAAGTGCTGCGACCCTTTGTTCCAGAGTCTTCACGTGTATTGAGTACTCGTCAAAGCTCGAAACCGAGCCTTTTTTTCCCTTTGTGCCGGTTACCAACCCATGCATGGTGGTGCGCACGAGATCCGAAATACTGCGCGCGCCGCTTGCGGCGCAGAACTGCTCGATCGCTTGGAACTCGTCTTTAGAGAGCCGCACGTTGATTGAGCACACGCGCGGGATCAGGATTGCCATGGGAGACTCGGATGTGGAACGGAGATTGCGCGCCAGGAGCTTATCGCGCCAGTAGCCTATCGAAAATGGATTCCGATCCTTTACATTCAATAAAACGAAAATTCTACCACTTTGCGTAAGTTTATGAATCTAAACTAGTTAGATATTCAAGGTCCTTGCCCCCGATTAACTGCCAGGGGTGTGCCTTAGCGGCTCTTTGCGAACGTGTTCAGGGCAGGCTTCGCCCCCGTCGGTCCCATTCTGCGGAACCGATATTTGTACTCGGACCCCACCGTCCCCGCAAATCGCGGGAGGCGTTCTGGAAGCGGACTGCGCTGATCGCGGTGGTTCTTATCCGTTTCGGAGGCTGGAAATCTTGCTTCGCACCACAGGCTCTTTTTGGAGTCGAAAGCAGCATATCACGTAGGCGGAAACATAGGGGAAAAAAGCGCAACCGATGTGAAGCATTTGTGATTTTCTTGCCTGCCGGTCAATTCTATGTGAGCCATATAAGGAGTGCTGTATCGCAGTCCTTGGAGCAGTCTCGCGGACGAATCGCTTTCGACAGCTGCCTCAGGCGCTCAAACCTCTCGCAGGCTCGCTTTCAGAAGGCCATTATCGATAGCCAGCACCGTGTCGGCGTGGTACGCTATATCGGATTACCAGTACCTTAGGCATCGACGCCAACATGCTTATCCAGATAATCGCGGCGATCTCGTCCGCCTGGCCGTTGCCGGGGGGCGCGGAAGCCGGGTACGACGCCTCAATAGCAGGCGGCGCTCCGGATCGGGCTGGGCCTTGCCCGAAACCGCCATCCGTCCGGCTGCGTGTTCCGGCTAAGTGCCGGAGATCGTGATCCGCTCTGAGAGGTTTTTAGATGGATTCCAGTTGGGAATTGGAAACGCCGGCGGCAGAAGAGACGGAACTGCTTTCACCGGCTGCCGGCCAGGCACTTCCGGAAGAGAATATCAGCCGGCGCGTCAAGCCGCCGCTTTTATTCTGGTGCGGGATTGCTGCTCTTACAGCAGTCGGTTGTCTGGGCATCTATCGTGAACTTGACATTCTCTGGTCATTTTGGACCGGCGATCCGCTGCGTTCGATCGGAATTTTGATCCCGCCGGCCAGCATCCTGCTGTTCCTCCGCGTGTGGCGGAAGACGGGCTGGGAAACGCGTGGAACATGGTGGGGCTTGCTGGTGATCGGCCTTTCCTATCTCCTCAGTATTCTCAAAGCATATTCCATGCTCAACGCAGTTTTCGGAGAAGATACGGTTAACCTCATCCCGGTATCGTTGCCGGTCTATGTTTACGGCAGCGGAATCGTTCTGCTGTTCGCCGGGACGCGAGTGTGGCGCAAGGCCTGGTTTCCTCTGGGTCTGTTGCTCCTTTGCCAGCCGGTTCCTCTCCTGTCCGGCTCGCTGATCGATGTCCCTCTGCAATCCATCTCCGCCAGGGTAGCGCGCTCTTTTGCAACCATGATCGGTTTTGCGCCCACGACTCCGCAGTTGCGTCTGATGTTTTCGCCGAATTTTGGTATGTTTATCGCGCCCGGATGCGACGGAATTCGCGGCGCGGTCACCCTGGGATATGTTGCGCTTATCCTGGGCTATCTGAAGCGCGTCTCCTTTCGCCGCTGGGCGGCTTATGTTGCCGGCGCGGTCTTGCTGGGATACCTCTTCAATTTCACGCGCCTCTGCGTTCTCGTTCTCTATTACCGGGTCGCCCTCGGTCATCCCGCGCTTGAAAACCACGCCAAACAGGCCGATTACTGCATCGGCTCTTGCTTATTTCTGGTAGCAACATTTCTTTTTCTCTGGATCTTGCGCCGCAGCGGAGAAAGCCCGGCGTCGGAAACCGTCGCGCCTTTGCCTGCAGAGTTCCCACCGGACAATCGCCGGCTGTGGCTGAAATGCGCGGCCTTTGCCGCGGTCGTGCTGTTGGTTCTCTCCTTGCCAACCTCCGCGCTTTCCAATGTCCGCAACAGCAGCGCCACTCCAGCATCATTGGCGGCCCGCATGCCCAAACAGGTTGGCGAATTCGTTTTGACCCACGCCTGGTATGAGCAACAAAGCGGTATCCCGCTTGTGGAGGCCGGAAGCTACTCCGCGCCTGGATCGGACGAGATTACCCTTGGCGTGTGGGTTGCCCCACTGTTCAATATCCACGATGCCACCACCTGCTGGCTGACGCGCGGCCTGTACCCCTCTATCGTGGTTAACCGGAAGTTCGTCACGGCGCACAGCAAGTCCATTCCGCTCAAGACCGAGTTCTATAGCGACGGAATCACCGACACTCTCTTGCTCAATGCCTTCTGCACTTCTGCCTCATGCTCCCAGTTTCAGCCGCTTGCATCTCGCGGAAAGATCGGAATCCTCCTCCTGAAACCGCACATAGGCGAAGTTGCGGAGCGAGAAACTCATCCTGTTTCCATCATGATTCGGATCGACAAGGTGCACCAGAATCTATCCAGTGCTGCCACTTACGATCTGCTCTCCACCGAGGCGCAGAGATTCCTTTCCGGCCTTGATTTGAACAGCCTGAGCGCGGCATTTCAGTAGGCCGCTTTTCTTGCGGCCTCGCCGCAATCGGCCGCGGTGAGGCAACACGCTGCCGGTGGCTCTGGCAACGGCGATCTGGCCACGGGCTCCGCCACCATGCCGCCGCCGGTTTTACCTCGCAGCAGCTAAATCGGTGAAAATTCGCACAATTTCCCTCACAGTTCCCACACAGCGAACAAATCCCATATTATCTGCCATTGCACCAAAGATATGCGCAACTTGTATCACCCGCTAAGATGACAGCAGTATTCGGAAACGGATTTCAGACTCGGAACACCAGCGGTGAGGAGCCGTGGCGAATCAAGATATTGCAATCTGCGCACCAGTTCCCAGCCGCCGCTGGCGCATCGCCTGGCTGCTTGGCATCGGCGTCCTCATCAACTACTTCGACCGCGTCAATCTCTCCGTCTCCCACGGCGCGCTCTATGCCGCCTTCGGAATCTCGAACATAGCCTTCGGCTATCTTTCCGCCGCTTATAACTGGACCTACGCCGCCTGCCAGATTCCCATCGGCGTGGTGCTCGACAGATTCGGCGTGCGCCGCGTGCAGCGCGGGGGCACGTTCGTCTGGAGCGTTGCCTCTTTTGCCGCCGCGGCCACTCCCACGCTGGGTGGCCTGTTCGGCGCGCGCTTCCTCCTCGGCATAGGAGAAGCGCCAACCTTCCCCGCCAACGCCAAAGCCATCGGCCGCTGGTTTCCGCCGCAGGAGCGCAGCTTCGCCACGTCTCTCTTCGACGCCGCCGCCAAGTTGGCCTCTGCCATCGGCGTTCCTGTGATCGGCATTGTCTTGATCCGCGCCGGCTGGCGCTGGAGCTTCGCCGTCACCGGCGCCGTCAGCTTCATCTTTTTCCTCGCCTTCTGGCGCATTTACAAAGACCCGGAAGACGACCCCGAGCTCAGTTCGGAAGAGCGCGCATACATCGAGCAGGCCATCGAACGGGACGGGCGAGGCGGCCAGGAATCGCCGGCTCCGCGGGAACTCGCTGCCGCGCCGCCATCCTCGCTGTCCTACTTGCTTTCGCAGCGCAAAGTCCTCGGCCTCGCTCTCGGCTTCGGCTCTTATAACTATGTCTTCTACTTATTGCTCACGTGGCTGCCGAGTTACCTGTCTTTCGCGCTGCACATCGATCTGCTGCACTCGTTCCTTTACACCAGCGTCCCGTGGTTCTTTGCCACGTTCACCGATCTTTTCATCGGCGGCTGGCTCGTGGATTTTCTCATTCGCCGTGGCCGCGGCGCCAGTCCCAACGCGAGCCTTGTCCGCAAGATCGTTCTGGTCGGCGGAACGGCCTTCGGCCTCGGCATTCTGGGCGCAGTTCACCAGCACAACGCAGCGCAAGCGCTGCTCTGGATCAGCGTCTCGCTCGGCGGCCTCGCCGCCGCGGCTCCGGTCGGCTGGTCCATCCCCTCGCTCATCGCCCGGCCCAACGACGTCGGCAAAGTCGGCGGAATCCTCAACTTCTCCAACCAGCTCTCCGGCATCGCCGCGCCCATCGTTACCGGCTATCTGGTCACGGCCTTCCACTCCTACGCGTGGGCCTTCGGCGTCTCCGCCGTCTATCTGGTGATCGGAATCGCCGCTTATATCGTGCTTCTGGGCAGAATTGAACAAATGCCCTTGCACAGCCGGACAGTTTGACCGGGAGGAGCGTTGGCTGGGAGCGCCGCGAAAGCGGGATGCATCGGATCGCCTTCGTTGCAGACAAATAGGGCGGATTGGTCACGCGGTTTGGCACACCCTTGCGGGCCAATCCGCGTCTAATCGTTAAAGGTCCATACTGGGAAGCCGTCCCGGAGGGCGTGACGGTTCTGGTGCGGACCGGGAAACGACAGGGAAATTTGTCCCCCGGCAACAATTCCTCGTGCACAATGGGCAAGTGAAGGATGGTGAGAAGTGCCGCGCATTCACTTTCAACAACAGCTTGCCGAACTGAAGGACAAGCTTCTTGCCATGGCTGCCTTGGCGCAGCAGGCGGTCGAGTCCGCCGTGGACGCCTATCTGCAGCGCGACCGGGGCCTGTGCAAGTACGTCAAGCAGAATGAGGCCGCCATCAACGCGGCGCACCGCGAGCTGGACGAAATGGCTTACGAGCTTCTGGCCAAAGAGCAGCCCATGGCCATCGATCTGCGCTTTATTCTTTCCGTCATCAAGATCAACGCCGATCTGGAGCGCATCGGCGACCAGTCGATGGGCATCGCCCGCCGCACCAAGGACATTCTTGCCGCCGATGAGACCGATCTCCCGGTCGACTTCGCCGCCATGGGCGAGTTTGCCGGGCGCATGATCCGCTCCGCAGTGCAGGCGCTGCTCGATGGCGACGTGCACCTCGCCGAGTCCGTCCGCGCCATGGACGACGAAATCGACCGCATGAACCGCCGCGCCCATGCCGACCTGCTCAAACTCATCCAGGAGAAGCCAGCCGTCACCCCGCAGGCAATGGTCGGCATCCTGGTGGCCAAGAATCTCGAGCGCATCGCCGACCACGCCTCGAACATCGCCACCGACGTCATCTTCTGGATTCGCGGCGCCGATGTTCGCCACCAGCTCAGCATGGCCATGGACTGAGCCCACGGTCTGAACAAGGCCACGCGGCTATTTTGCCCTCCTCAATCAGCGAGTTGGTAGCCGGCGATCGGATGGCCGGCGAGGGGCCGGTGGAGAACCTCGTTTTGGATCTCACCCGGATTTGGAGATGCTACCAGGAATAAAGAGCCAAGCGGCCGCGTCCCATTCTTTCCGCGGTCTTTGCGGAAAGGGTGGGAAAGCTCAACAGCCCGCAGCGTTGTCTCCTCGGGGCCATCCGCGCTACACCCCGATCACCGCGCACAGCTCCCTCACCGCCGCCGCGCTCTTTTTGAGCGCCGCATCTTCCTCCGAGGTCAGCTTGATCTCGATGATCTTCTCCAGTCCGCCCGCGCCCAGCTTGCACGGCACGCCGATGTAGTAGCCCTCGATCCCGTACTCGCCCTCGAGATAAGCCGCGCAGGGAAGAATCTTCTTCTTGTCCTTCAAAATCGCCTCGGCCATCTCCACCGCGGCCGACGAAGGCGCATAGTAAGCGCTGCCCGTCTTCAGGTACTTCACAATCTCCGCGCCGCCGTCCCGCGTCCGCTGGATCAGTTGCGCAAGCCGCTCCGGCGCAATCAGCTCCGTAATCGGAATCCCCGCCACCGTCGAGTAGCGCGGCAGGGGCACCATCGTGTCGCCGTGCCCGCCCAGCACAAACGCCGTCACGTTCTCCACGCTCACGTCCAGCTCCGCCGCAATGAACGTCCGGAACCGCGCCGAATCCAGCACACCGGCCATCCCGATCACCCGCTCGCGGTTGAACCCCGCCTGCCGGAACGCCGTCTGCGCCATCGCGTCCAGCGGGTTCGAGACCACAATCAAAATCGACTCCGGCGACTGCGCCACCACCTTCTCGACCACGTCCGACATGATCTTGAAGTTGGTGTGCAGCAGATCGTCGCGGCTCATCCCCGGCTTCCGCGGAAGCCCCGCCGTGATGATCACAATGTCCGAGTTCGCCGTCGCCGCGTAGTCATTCGACCCGGCCACATTCACGTCCCTCTTCTCGATGGGCATGGCTTCGAGCAAATCCAGCGCCTTGCCTTGCGGCACGCCCTCGACCACGTCGATCAGCACCACGTCGGCCAGTTCCTTGGCCGCAATCCAATGGGCGGCCGTAGCGCCCACGTTGCCGGCGCCCACAATGCTTACTTTCTTTCTCATTTTGTTTTCTCCTGAATAGTTCGCAGTTCATAGTTCGTAGTTCACAGTTCTTAATTTGCGCTTCCTGCTCAAAGTTCGAAGCTCTCTGTCGAGGCCGGTTCGCGTACCATGCATCCCGACCGTAAATCGCGCCGCACAACTGCGAACTGTGAACTAAGAACTGTGAACTGTGAACTAAGAACTGTGAACTGTGAACTAAGAACTGTGAACTGCACTACATGTTTCCGATAATCCGCGTCGCAAACTCGCCTGTTCCAACCTTCGTCGCGCCGGCCGTCTGGCGCTCGAAGTCGTAAGTGACGAATTTTTGCAGGATGGTCTTCTCCATCGAAGCTTCGATCAGCTTCGCCGCCTCCTTCCATCCGATAAAATCGAGCAGCATCACGCCCGACAGAATCACCGAGCCCGGATTGATCACATCCTTGTCCGCATACTTGGGCGCCGTGCCGTGCGTCGCCTCGAACACCGCGTACCCATCGCCGATATTCGCGCCCGGCGCAATGCCCAGCCCGCCCACCTGCGCCGCCGCCGCGTCGGAAATGTAATCGCCGTTCAAGTTCGACGTAGCCAGCACGCTGTAATCCGCTGGCCGGATGATGATCTGCTGAAAGATCGAGTCGGCGATGCGGTCGTTGACCAGCAGCTTCGACTTCCATGCGCCGTTGCCATGCGACGCGCCGATCGAATCGAGCACAGTCCCGACCTCTTCGCAAACCGAAGCTTTAAAACTCGGAGAGCCAAACTCCATCCCCGGCTCGATCAGCCCCGCATTGGCCTCAATCGAAATCCCGGGATTCGCCTCCACGTTGCCGAGAATCCAGCTCTCGCGCTCGGTCACCGTCTGCGCGCGAAACTCCTCGGTAGCAACTTCGTAGCCCCACTCGCGGAACGCGCCTTCGGTGAACTTCTGAATGTTGCCCTTGTGTACAAGCGTCACGGTCTTGCGCCCAACTTCCAGCGCATGACGAATCGCATACCGCACCAGCCGCTTGGTCCCGAAGATCGAGATCGGCTTGATGCCTACGCCCGAATCCGTGCGAATTTTTTTCTTTCCGCCCTTCAGCAGATCGTCATTCAAAAACGAAATCAGCCGCGCCGCATCCTCGCTGCCCTCTTTGAACTCGATGCCCGCGTACACGTCCTCGGTGTTCTCGCGGAAGATCACAATGTCGACCAGCTCCGGGCGCTTCACCGGGCTGGGCACGCCCTGGTAATACTTCACCGGCCGCACGCAAGCGTAGAGATCGAGAATCTGCCTGAGCGCCACGTTGAGCGAGCGAATCCCTCCGCCCACCGGCGTAGTCAGCGGCCCTTTGATCGACACGCGCAGATCGCGCGCCGCGGCCACCGACTCGTCGGGCAGCCACGTATTGAATTTGCGGAACGCCTTTTCGCCGGCAAAGATCTCGAACCACCGGATCGCGCGCCTGCCGCCGTAAGCCTTTTCGACGGCCGCATCGAACACCCGCTGCGACGCCTTCCAGATGTCGCGTCCCGTGCCGTCGCCCTCGATAAATGGAATGATGGGATGATCGGGCACCGCGAACTGCCCGTCTTTGTAGTCGATCGCTTCGCCGTCCTTCGGCAACTCCAGCCCGTTATAGCTTGTTTGCATAGCCTCTTCGATCTTCCTCCGTTGCGCACGCCAAGCTAGAGGCTATCACCTGGAATTTGAGGGTGGCAACGTGCGCAGCTGCTCTCGAATGCACGATTGGGTTGCCGCGTCTTGACATCATGATGCCTTTCTGGCTAGCATCATGATGTGCGAACCACTCTCACCATCGACGACGACGTGGCTGCGCTTCTGGAGCAAAAGGTTCGCCGGTCAGGCGATTCCTTCAAGGCAATCGTGAACGATCTGCTGCGCAAGGGCCTGATGGCGAGCGGCCAAAAGGAAAAGCGCAAGCGTTTTGTCGTGACTCCGTTGCCGATGGGGCTGCCGCCGGGTTTGAGCTACGACAACATCGAAGAGCTTCTGGAAGCGGTTGAAGGACCAATGCACAAGTGATCGTTCTCGACGTCAATTTACTTCTCTACGCCTCCGATCCAACTTCCAGCTCTCATCGAGCAGCAAAACGATGGGTTGAATCGGTTATGAACGGGTCCGAATGGGTCGGGCTACCCTGGCAAACCATTCATGCATTTCTGCGCATTTCGACGAACCCAAGGCTCACTCTCGGCGGCGCACCGATTGAGGTGTCGCTCGGCGTCGTGAATCGGTG
The DNA here is from genome assembly GCA_050745765.1 of Occallatibacter sp. Taxonomy (GTDB): domain Bacteria; phylum Acidobacteriota; class Terriglobia; order Terriglobales; family Acidobacteriaceae; genus Telmatobacter. The sequence goes on from JBOGLX010000220.1 coordinate 26,719, forward strand.
GATGGAGCTGCCGAATGTGCGCTTGCTTGTTCCCGGAGACCGCTACTGGGGCCTGCTGCAGCGCATGCTACTGGAAGGCCGGGCAAGAGGACCGATGACCACAGACGCGCAGTTAGCCGCCCTCACTCTCGAATTCGGCGGCGTGCTCTACACCACCGACCGTGATTTCGCCCGCTTCCCCGGCCTACGCTGGATTAATCCGCTCCAGGAATCCTGAAGCGCGGCGCCGCCGGTGCCGATTTCAGCGATTCTTCAATCTCCGTACTTCACCGAACAGCCGTAAGGCCGCGTGTACGCCGTGGCCACCGGCTTGCCCGCCATGGCCTCGGTCAGCGCGTCGTTCACATAGTTATCCGCCCCCTTGATGTCGCTCACGTCCGGCGTGGGCCGGTTGTCGATCGCGCCTTCATAGATCAACTTGCCCTCGGGGTCGATCACGTACATCTCGGGCGTGGTCTTGGCGTCGTAAAGCCGGCCGAGTTTGGCCTCGGGATCCATCAGAACGGCCGTCGGATCGGCGTGCATCTTTACCAGATAAGCGTTCTCCTCGGGGTCGGTGACGTAGCCTTGCTGGCCGGGCGCCGAAGAGATCACCGTGAACCAGACCACGCCTTTGGACGTCCACTCGCGCTGCAAGGCTTCCATGTTGCCGCTGACGTATTGTTTGCGCGTGTAAGGGCAGCCCTGGTTATGCCACTCGAGCACCACGTACTTTCCGCGATACTCGGCCAGCGTGTGGGTCTGGCCGTGCGAGTCGGTTGCGGTGAATGCGGGCGCCGGCGCACCCACGCGCGCCTGCGCAAACGCCGGCGCAGGCATGAGCACGGCCGCGAGAGCAGCGAAGCTTGAGATTCGAGCCAGATGGGAGAAAAGGGCCAACCGGAAGCCGCGAAATAGATTCGCCATGAGAGTCAACCTCCTGAGTGAAATTCAGACGAGTAGACCTGTATGGACTTGGGCTTCGGACCTGCTCTTAATTCAATTGGACGATCCCGCGCCGGTCTGGGTTGCAGTCTGCGGCAGCTTGTCTACAGCATCGACGACAATCCCCGGCGTAAGCACCTGCGGCAACAGCTGCGGGCTGCTCTGCCCCGGCGTGTAGAGCGCATAAAGCGGCACGCCGCTTCGCCCCAGCGCCGTAAGCTCCTGCGTAATGGCCGGTTTCTGGCGCGTCCAGTCTCCGCGCAGCAGCGCCACATGATGCGCCTCAAACGCCTGCATCACCTCCGGCTGATCCAGCGCCACGCGCTCATTCACCTGGCAGCTAAGGCACCAGCTAGCCGTAAAGTCCACAAAAACCGGCTGCCCGGCGGCGAGCGAACTGTTCACCGCCGCCGCCGACCACGGCTGCCACTGGCCCTGCGTCTGCGCTCCACCCTGAGTTTCCGGCAAAGCCGCCAGTTTCTTCGGACTCAGAGCGCCGGTCGCCACCACTGCAGCGACAATCAGCATCGCCACGGCAGTTGCCCATCGCTTAGCCGGCCAGCGCCCCAGGAACCACCCCGCAATCGCCAGCAGCAAAAAACTCACCAGAAGCGCCAGCAGCAAATTCGCGCCGTACGCTCCCGCGAGCACCCACGCCAGCCAGATCGCCGTCCCGAAAATCGGCACGGAGACGACTTGCTTAAGGATCTCCATCCACGCGCCGGGCCTGGGCAGCACGCGCGTCCACGCCGGCTGCAATGTGAGCGCCACATAAGGCGCGGCGAGGCCCAAAGCCAATGCGGTAAACACGGCAAACGTCACCGCCCCCGGCTGAGCCAGCGCGTACCCAATTGCCACCCCCATAAACGGCGCGGCGCACGGCGTAGCCACCACCACCGCCAGCACGCCCGTAAAAAAGCTCCCTGTATAGCCTTGCTTAGCGGCAAGCGAACCGCCGGCGCTCGTCAGCGTCAGCCCAATCTCAAACTGCCCCGCCAGCGAAAGCCCCAGGAAGAACAGCAGCCCCGCCATCAGAAACAGAAACGCGGGCGACTGGAACTGGAAACCCCATCCGAGGGTCCCGCCTGCCCCGCGCAGCCCCAGCAGCGCGGCCACCAACACCCAGAACGAAACTACGATTCCGGCCGCGTAGACGAAGCCGTGTGCGCGCAGCTTCCGCCGCTCCTCGCTGCCCGACTGCACCAGCGCCAGACCTTTGAGGAAGAGCACCGGAAAGACGCAGGGCATGAG
>JBOGLX010000221.1:0-22969 GCA_050745765.1 Occallatibacter sp.
CTCGGTCAGCGGCGCTTCGGAGGGCACTCCGGTGCGCGGCGGCTCGTTGGCGGTTGTTGGCGTAAGGACAGCCGCAGGCTGCGCCGGCTTGCCGTAATTGAGAGCCGCTACAAACAGTTCGCGGTTCTGCGCGTTGATATCGGTGGCAAGCGTGCGCGCAGGGTCGGTGAGCGTCGGCTCGCCCACGTGGACCGCCTCAACCACTGTGGGGCCGTGCTTGATCAGCCCCAGGGTGCGGTCGACAAAGCGAAGCGGCTGCTCGCTGCGGATTTCGGCGTCGCTCTCGGCAATCTCTGCCTGCGTGGGCGTGGGGATGGGCCGGTTCATGGCCACCAGCCGGTCGCGGGCATCTTCCACGTGCGGGGCCATGGGATAGCGGGTGATGACTTTGTCGTAGGCCTTGGCGGCGCGGTCCTCGTAATCCGATTCAAGCCGCTCGCGCACGGCGCCGGGCAATCCCCTGGCCACTTGCACGTTGCGCGCCTCGCCCTCGTAGGCGTCGCCGATGGCGATCAGCACCTGGTCGCTCTGGGAGTAAAGCGGATAGGTGTCGGCCACGGTCTCAAGGCGGGCGATGGCGGCGTTATAGTTCTCCACGCTCTCGTAGTAGAGCCCGATCTGTGCCTCGCGATCGGCCAGAACCTCCTGCACGTCGCGCAGCTTCTGTTTGGCGCGCGGCACCAGCGGCGAGTCCGGGAACATGTTGATCATCTTCCGGTACTCTTCTTCCGAGCGCTGAGCGTTGGTGAAGTCGCGGTCGGGCTTTTCCATCTGCTGGTAGTAGATGTCGGCGATCTTCATCTGCGCCTCGGCGGCCTCGGGAGCGTCGGGGAAGAAGGTGATGAAGTCGTTGTACTCGGCCTCGGCCTGCATCAGGGCAGCCGAGCCGCCTTCCTTGTACCAGGAGTCGCCCACCGACAGCTTGGCCCTCATGCGGTATTCGGAGTCCGGATAGGTGTTGAGAAGGGTCTGGAGGTCGAGCCGGGCGACGTCGTAGTGGCCCTTCTTCATGGCCTTCATGGCCTTATCGTAGAGCTCAAGGTCCGGCTGCTGGGACTTCAGTTTCGCCAGGGGATTGGCGTTCAAGTTGAAGTCCTTCTTTTTCTTCCTGGTCTTGGCGTTGGCGGGGAGCCCGGCCAGCACCAGGACCACAAGGGCCGCAGCCGCAATCGTTTTCGACAACTGGTTCATACCACCTCGTTCAGGCCCCGTCGACAGGCCGCTGACCCGTTTAGTAGCGCTTTTCTAGTGAATCTTACTCTCTTCGCCTTCGGTTTGGCTCCCACCCCAACGACAAAGAGCGGTCGTTAGGGACCCAGGTTTAGCTCGCGGCAATTCGAGCGGCTCCGAGCAGGGCGCGGGCATCGCGCTCCGCCTGGCCGCCGCCGAAGACCGCATTGCCCGCAACCAGCAGTTCCGCTCCTGCTTTGACGACCTGGGCCACCGTGTCGTGAGCCACGCCACCGTCGACTTCGATTTTAAATGCGAGGCCCAGCTCCTCGCGGAGCGCAACCAGGCGGCGGATTTTGTCGAGCGAAAAGGGGATGAACTTCTGGCCGCCGAAGCCGGGATTCACGCTCATGATCAGCACGTGGTGAACCATGGGCAGGATGTCGATGAGCAGGTCCACGCGGGTGGCGGGGTTGAGCACGACGCCGGGCTTCATGCCGTGTTCGACGATGTGCTCGAGAGAGCGGTGCAGGTGGCGGCAGGCCTCGTAATGTACGCTGACCCAGTTGGCGCCTGCCTCGGCAAAAGCGGGAATGAACTCGTCTGGGTTTTCGATCATCAGGTGGCAGTCTAGGGGCAGGTTGGTGGCCTTGCGCAGGCTCTCGACCACTGGCGGGCCGATGGTAATGTTAGGCACAAAATGGCCGTCCATGACGTCCAGATGGATGGCCGTTCCGCCGCCGCGCTCGGCCGCGGCGACTTCGTCCGCCAGGTGGGCGAAATCGGCTGACAAAATGGATGGAAGCAGCTCGACCATAGGTGGCTGCGCAGGAGTGCCTGCACGGGGTCAGTGTATCAGTCCGGGGGAGGGTTCAAAGCTGCCTGAAGCGCAGGCGGAAATGGAGCGCGCGCTCCGCGCATTTGCCTCCCGGAGGGAGGGCCCGAAAATAGCCCAGGGGAAGCGCAGCGCACCCTTGGGATGGCATTTCAATCACAAGTTTGCGCCCCGGAGGGGCGCGACGAGACGCTCCACCGCCACGCATCGATGTTCATGCGCTTGCCCTGCGGACACGTCGAGAGCGGGCGCGATGAGTCGCAACTGAGCGTATAATGATGAAGTAACGTTGACGGAGATCGATTGATGGCAACTTCTGCGCGCTCGCGAATCCATGCAGTCCGCACTCCCAAGCCTGTTGGTAAGGCGCCCGTTGAAAAGGCGGAGGAGGATTTCCTCGCCAGCGTCATGGTTTCCGTTTCCGCCTCGCTTGAAAAGATGAGCGCAGAAGAGCGGGAGCAGGCGGTAACGGATGCGGAACGGGCCGTTTCTCATCTTCAGTAGCGCTTCCCGCCCAGTTGCCGAAATCCGCGCAAGTGCGCCTTTCCGGTTTCCCCTTCAGGATCGATTCCGAGGCTTGCCAGAGCGGCAAGGAACGCCTCTTCGTCTCGTGCCTCGACGGCGCGGCGCAAGGCTGCTTCTGCCCTGATTTTCTGCTGGTCGAGATGTTTCTTCGATCCCGCGTCTTCGCATCTGACGTAGGATTTCATTCGCCTTCTCGCCGGGGCGGTCTTCCTCTTTTGGCATCAGATGAGCTCTTTTCCTTAATTCAGCATCATAGCAGCGTCATCGCGAGGCCGCAGAGGACTCACAATGAGATGGAACGGTCTGGCCAAAAGGCGTCAGGTGCTCGGAGTGGCTGGCTTGAGTTTGGCGGCGAAGACTCGCCCCACTCCGCGCAGCATAGCCTTGATGGGCCAGCGGCCTTCGGCGTCGGGAAAGAAGATTTCGCCGGCGCGGCGCGCTTCGGGGCGATAGTACCAGCGCTTGAGCAGCGCCAGATGGCCCTGCCGAACGGTTGCCGAGGGCGAACCGGAAGCCGCGGATAAAGCTGCAAGAGCTTCCTCCATGCGGAATTCGAGAGCGCCGCGAGCGAGCCTGGCCGGCGGGGGGGCAGTAACACCCTGAACCCCCATAGCGGAGCCCTCGCCGTTCCCTATTCCCTGTTCCCTGTTCCCTATTCCCTGTTGTTTGACCCCTGACCCCTGATCCCCGATCTCTGACCCCTGATCTCCGATCTCTGTTGTCTCCGGTATCGCCTCAATCGCCATGGGCTGCGCGAAGAGCGAGGTCGAGCCCGACTGTTCGTTCTGGATTCTCATGCCCAGCGTGGAAAACGCAGCCGGCCCCCGCAGCCGGCCGCCTTCAAAAAGGAAAACGTCAACCTCATCCGGGTTCGCCGACGCCTGCAGCACCACGGCCCGCAGTTGGCTTAGCGGCCGCACCAGCTCCGCGGCCAGCCCCCGCACCGATTCCAACTTCTGCACGTGCGCATGAAGCGCCGCCGCCGACTCGAATTCGAGCGCCGCCGAGGCCCGCTCGCGCTCGGTGCGCAGCGTCACCAGCCGGCTCTCGCCGCGCGTGGACAGAAAGCTCTCCACAGCCGCCGACTCCTCGGCGTAACGCTCGTCGGTGCAGCCTTTATAGCAGGGAGCGAGGCACATCTTCATCTCGGAGTAGACGCAGCCGGGGTAGCTCGGGTCGGGATCGAGCTCGAACGTGCAGCGGCGCAGCAGGAACAGCTTGAGCGCCTCGTCCACGTAGCGCTCGGCGGCGGCGCGCGAGGGGAATGGCCCATAAGCCCAATCGGCCTCGCGCTGGCTGGGGCGGTAAGTGACGGTGACGCGCGGATAGGGATTGCCGCCCAGAAAGCGCACAAACGCCGGATGGCGCAGGTGCATACGTTCCAAAGCCTTCGCTCCGTAGATCTCCTCCAGAAGAGAAAACTGCGCGAGCAGCGATTCAAACTCCGAGCCGGTCAGCCGCCAGGCAATGCGCCGCACACGCCCCGCCAATTGCAGCCGCCGAGGATGTTTTGCGGAAGGTTGCAGCAGCCGTTCCAATCGCGCTCGCAGATTCGGCGTGCGGCCTACGTAAGGCTCGGCGTGCGCTTCAGCGCCGTAGAGCGCGAAGACCGCCGGCGTCCGCGGCAGTTGCACCAGCGCGGCCTTCGGGTTTGCGGGGTCGAAAGCGATATGCTCCGTCAAACCGCCCTCATGCCGCCTCAAAGCCACCCGGCCCTGCTCCATTCCATTCATCCCGCCAATTCCCACTAACCCCGCCAACCCCGCTAACTCCCCTAGCCCCGCTAACTCCGCTAACTCCCCGCAATCGTCATGCCGTCGATGCGCAGCGTGGGCGAAGCCACCGAGCCGCGAAAGATCAGATCGCTTCCAATCGCCGTCACGTTGTGCAGCATCTCGGCCATGTTGCCGGCGATGGTGATCTCTTCCACAGCGTGCGTCAGCTCTCCGTTTTCGATCCAGAGGCCGGTAGCCCCGCGCGAGTAGTCGCCGGTGACCACGTTCACGCCGAATCCCATCAGCCCGGTCAAGTAGAGCCCCGCCGGAACACCGGCCAAAATCTCCTTGGGCGTTTGTGTGCCCGCTTCGAGGTAGAGATTCCCGCAGCCGGTCCCCGGCGTGCCCGCCAGGCCGCGCGCGGCATTGTGCGTTGACTTCATCCCCAGTTTGCGCGCCGTGTAGGTGTTGAGCAGGTAGTTGCGCAGGACGCCTTCCTCGACCACGACCGTGCGCAGCGAAGGCAGCCCTTCGCCGTCGAAGGGTGAAGTCCCGAAGCCGCCGGCTCCGGTGGGCAGCATCATGGCGTTGTCGTCGACGATGGTGAGGCTGGGTGCGGCGATCTGCTCGCCGAGCCGGCCGGCAAGATAGGACGCGCCGCGCCAGATGGCGTCGCCTGAAGCGGCGTCGAAGACCGAGCCGATCAGCGAGCGCGCCGTCTCCGGCGAAAACACGATCGGAACTCTCTGCGTAGGCACGCGCCGCGCGCCCAGCCGGCGCAGCGTGCGGCACGCCGCTTCCGCGCCCACGGCTTCAGGCGAATCGAGGTGCGCGAAGCTCCGCGCGCTCGACCACCAGTAATCGCGCTGCATCTGGCCGTTCGAGTCTTTGGCCAGCGGCGAGGCCGACACGCCCGCGAAGCTGGTGCGGTAGCTGCCCACAAAGCCGCGCGAATTGGCCAGCACTTTGCGCCCCGTGGCCGCCTCAAAGCTGCCGCCGTCGGAGTTCGAGATGCGCGGATCGGCCGCGAGGGCAGCGGCTTCGGTGCGCCGCGCCCACTCGATGCGCTGGGCGTTTGAGAGCGAGTAAACATCGTCGAAGTAGAGGTGCAGGTCGCCCTCGACCGCACCGAACTCGGCCGCTTCGGGCAGGCCGGTGAACGGGTCTTCCTCGGTAACTTTGACCAGCGCCGTCGCGCCCTCGACTAGCTGACGGATTCCGTCCGCGGTCAGGTCGCTGGTAGACGCCGAGGCCGACCGCGTTCCCATCAGCACGCGCAGGCCGATGCCCCGCGAGCCGGACTCCTTCAGCGTTTCCACCTCGCCCATGCGCACGACGACGCTGAACTCGTCGCCCTCGCGCGCGACGGCCTCGGCGTCGCTGGCGCCGGCTTTCATGGCCAGCAAGACAACGTCCGCGGCCAGGGATTCGAGGTTGAGGGCGGCTTGATCGGGGTGGGTGACGAGTTCGGGCATGTCCTCACGCTATCAAAGTTGAACAGGTGTTGCCCTGATCGCTCACTTACGGAGAAGCTTTTGGTAGTAGCGCCGGGGATAATCGTCGCCGGATTTGTACCGGGGACTGAAAAAGTATTGAGCGCCATCGCGTCCCCAGTTGTACGTGTTATTCCAGGCGCATGTGCAGGATCTGAATGAGCACCAGAGCGATGACCGTGTCCACAACCAGGTGGGGCAGCCGGTCGCTGACGAACTCCTGCGCCCCTGTGGACCACTTGTCGAAGACGTGCTCGAAGAAATGGCCCTGTGAGAACGAGCCGGATGCCAGGGCATTGAATTCGGCAATCATAAGACACCTTCTATCCGATTAGGATCGCATCTGGATGAGAGCCAAAGGCAAAAAGTTTCCTATGCCAATTCGATTCAAGCCCGGTTTTGCGCGCACCCTTACGCTTTTCTTAGGAATTATTTTCGATACTCAAATGCGGCATGCGCGAGACTGAAGATCGAGCGAGGCGATTTGCTCGGCCGCGAAAATTGGATTCGTCGCGCGCAACCGGCCGTCGGTGGCTAGCTACGCGGCCAGAATAAGGAGAATTCCCATGCAGGATGTTTTGATGCTGCTGTTCACAGCGGTTTTTTTCGCCCTGGCCTTTCTTTACGTCAAGGCCTGTCAGAAACTGAGGTAGCCAATGCACATCGGCCTGGTTCCTTTAATCGCTCTTATCCTCTCCATTTTGCTGCTGGCTTACATCGCGCTCACGCTGCTGTTCCCGGAGAAGTTCTAGCATGTCCGCTAATGGCTGGCTGCAGTTCGCCATTTATTGCATCGTCCTGCTGGCAACGGTCCGCCCCGTGGGGATTTATCTTGCCCGCGTGCTGGAGGGCGAGCGCACCTGGCTCGACCCCGTTCTGCGCCCGTGCGAGCGCATCGTTTACAGGATCTGCCAAGTCAACGCCGAAAAAGAAATGAACTGGCGCGAATACGCCTACGCGCTGCTGGGATTCTCGGCCGCCGGCATGGTGATGACCTACCTGATTGAGCGCGTGCAGCATTGGCTGCCCTTCAACCCGCAGCATCTGGCCAACGTCTCGCCCGATCTTGCCTGGAACACCGCGGCCAGCTTCGCCACCAACACCAACTGGCAGTTCTACTCGCCCGAAACCACCATGAGCTATCTCACCCAGATGGCTGGCCTCGCCACCCACAACTTCTGGTCGGCGGCCGCGGGCATCGTGGTGGCCGTGGCGCTGATCCGCGGCATCAAGCGCACCACCGCCGCCACCATCGGCAACTTCTGGGTCGACATGACCCGCACCCTGCTCTACGTGCTCATCCCCGGTTCGTTCATCTATGCGCTGCTGCTGATCGCCCAGGGCGTGCCGCAAAATTTTCACGCCTACACGGCCGCGCACACGCTCGAGAATCCTGCACAAGTCGAGACCATCGCGCAGGGCCCGGTCGGCTCGCAGGAAGCCATCAAGATGCTGGGCACCAACGGCGGTGGATTCTTCAACGCCAACAGCGCCCATCCCTACGAAAATCCGACCCCGCTGACCAATTACCTTGAGATCCTGTCCATCTTCATCATCCCTGCGGGGCTCACGTTTACGCTGGGACGCATGACCGGCTCGCCGGGCCACGGATGGGCGGTGCTGGCCACCATGTTCATCCTCTTCGCGGCTGGCTTTACAGTGTGCTACTGGGCGGAGTCGCAGCCGAACCCGCTCATCCATGGCGTGCAGCAAACGCGCACCGCCGGTTCGCCTGGCGGCAACATGGAGGGCAAAGAGGTGCGTAACGGCATCGCCGAAACCGCGCTCTTCGCCACCATCACCACCGACGCAAGCTGCGGCGCCGTCAACGGCATGCACGACAGTTTTACGCCGCTCGGCGGCATGGTGCCGCTGGTCAACATCATGCTCGGCGAAGTGGTCTTTGGCGGCGTGGGCGCCGGCATGTACGGCATTCTCATCTTCGTGGTGATTTCGGTCTTCATTGCCGGGCTCATGGTGGGCCGCACGCCGGAGTACCTGGGCAAAAAAATCGAAGCCTTCGACGTGAAGATGGCCATGCTCTACGCGCTCATCTTTCCGCTCATCATTCTCACGCTGGCCGCAATCTTTGTGCTCACCAAAACCGGCCTCTCCGGCATTCTCAACCCCGGCCCGCACGGGCTTTCCGAGATTCTCTACGCCTTCACTTCGGGCGCGGGAAACAACGGCTCGGCATTCGCGGGCCTGAGCGGCAACTGGTGGTACAACGTCGCGATGGGCTGGGACATGCTCATGGGCCGCTTCCTGATGATGATCCCGGTGCTGGCCCTGGCCGGCAACCTGGCGCAGAAGAAGTCCGTCCCGCCCTCGCCGGGCACTTTCCCGGTAAATACGCCGCTGTTCTCGGTGCTCCTCACCGGAGTGGTGGTAATTGTCGGCGCTTTGACATTCTTCCCGGCGCTGAGCCTGGGGCCGATTTTGGAGCATTTGCTTTTGCACGCCGGGCACACGTTTTGAGCTGATGGCTAAGAGCTAATAGCTGAGAGCCGAGTTGAGTCATGATTGAGAAAACAAGTCTCTGGAACCCGCAGATCCTGTCGCAGGCGGCCGTCGACTCCTTGCGCAAGCTCGATCCCCGCGGCATGGTCAAGAACCCGGTGATGTTTGTGGTGGAAGTGGGCAGCGTCCTGACCACGGCGCTGCTCGTCGTGAATGCCATGAACCACAAACCCGGCTTCGGCTTCAACCTTCAGATCACGCTTTGGCTCTGGTTCACGGTGCTGTTCGCCAACTTTGCCGAAGCCATGGCCGAAGGACGCGGCAAGGCGCAGGCCGATACGCTGCGCAAGGCCAAGGGCGAGACCATCGCCAAACTCTACACGGCCACGGGCGCGCTTGAAGACACGGCCAGCGGCCTGCTGCGCGCCGGCGACGTTATCTACGTCGAGGCCGGCCACTACATCGCCGGCGACGGCGAGGTTATCGAGGGCGTGGCTTCCGTGGACGAGTCGGCGATTACCGGCGAGTCCGCGCCGGTGATTCGCGAGGCCGGCGGCGACCGCTCGGCCGTCACCGGGGGCACCAAAGTCCTCTCCGACTGGATCAAGGTCCGCATCACGTCGAACCCCGGCGAAACGTTCCTCGACCGCATGATTGCGCTCGTCGAGGGCGCGTCGCGGCAAAAGACGCCCAACGAGATCGCGCTGGGCATTCTGCTCTCCGGGCTGACGATTATCTTTCTGCTGGCCGTGGTCTCGCTGCAGCCGTTCGCCATTTACTCGCACGCGCCGCAAACCATCTTCGTGCTGGTCTCGCTGCTCGTCTGCCTGATTCCCACCACCATCGGCGGCCTGCTCTCGGCCATCGGCATCGCCGGCATGGACCGCCTGGTCCAGTACAACGTGCTGGCCATGAGCGGCCGCGCCGTCGAAGCCGCCGGGGACGTCAACACGCTGCTGCTCGACAAGACCGGCACCATCACGCTCGGCAACCGCCAGGCCACGGAGTTCCTGCCCGCGCCCGACGTGAGCCACGAACGGCTGGCCAACGCGGCGCAGCTTGCGTCTCTTTCGGATGAGACTCCCGAAGGCCGCTCTATCGTGGTGCTGGCCAAGGAGAAGTACAACCTGCGCGGGCGCGAGATCGCCGAGATTCATGCCGAGTTCGTTCCCTTCACCGCGCAGACGCGCATGAGCGGCGTGAACCTGCCCGGCACGCGTATCCGCAAGGGCTCGGTCGACGCCATTGCGCGCTTCCTCGAGGAGCAGGGCGCCGCGCTGCCGCAGAAGGTGCGCGAGAACGTCGAGCAGATTGCGCGCGCCGGCGGAACGCCGCTCGTCGTCGCCGAAAACGCCAGCGCGCTGGGCACCATCTACCTCAAGGACATCGTCAAGGGCGGGCTCAAGGAGCGCCTCGCGCGGCTCCGGGCCATGGGCATCCGCACCATCATGATCACCGGCGACAATCCGCTCACCGCGGCGGTAATTGCGCGCGAGGCGGGGGTGGACGACTTTCTGGCCGAGGCCAAGCCCAAGGACAAGATGGACCTGATCAAGCGCGAGCAGGGCCGAGGCAAGCTGGTGGCCATGACCGGCGACGGCACCAACGACGCGCCCGCGCTGGCCCAGGCCGACGTGGGGGTGGCCATGAACTCCGGCACCCAGGCCGCCAAAGAGGCCGGCAACATGGTCGATCTGGACTCGAACCCCACCAAGCTGATCGAGATCGTCGAAATCGGCAAGCAGTTGCTCATGACCCGCGGCGCGCTCACCACTTTTTCGATCGCCAACGACGTGGCCAAATATTTCGCCATCATTCCCGCCATGTTTGCCGGGGTTTTTCCGGTGCTGGGAGTGCTCAACATCATGTACCTGCATTCGGCGCATTCGGCCATTTTATCGGCGGTGATCTTTAACGCGGTCATTATCGTGGCGCTGATCCCGCTGGCGCTCAAGGGCGTCCGGTACGAGCCCAAGCCGGCCGATGCGCTGCTGCGGCGCAACCTGCTCATCTACGGCGTAGGCGGCATCATTATTCCTTTCATCGGCATCAAGGCCATCGACCTGTGCCTGGTGGCGCTGCATCTGGCCTGACGCGATTTGTTTCGGCAAGGAGGTTCATCGTGCATTCGGTTTGGAAGACTTCGATTCTATTCACCGTCGTCACCGCGATCCTTGTGGGGCTGGGCTATCCGCTCGCGGTCACGGGCATTGCGGAGCTTGTGTTTCCGCACCAGGCCGGCGGCAGCCTGATTTTGAAGAACGGCCGGGTGATCGGGTCGTCTCTGCTGGCGCAGAGCTTTACCTCCGACCGGTACTTTCACCCGCGGCCGTCGGCGAACAACTACGACGCAACCAACTCCGGCGGCTCGAACCTCGCGCAGACCAACTCAATCCTGATCAAGCGCATTCAGGGCGACATCGACAAATTTGAGAAGGAGAACCCCGGCAAGCCGGTGCCCATCGACCTGATCACGGAGTCGGGCTCCGGGCTCGACCCGGACATTACGCCGGACGACGCCAACTACCAGGCGCCGCGCGTGGCCAAAACGCGCGGGTTGAGCGTGGCCGCGGTGCGCCAACTCATCGCGCAGCACACGTCGCCGCGCGAGCTTGGTTTTCTCGGCGAGCCGCGGGTCAACGTGCTCAAGCTCAACCTGGTCCTCGACAAAATCTCGAAGTAGATCCCTAAGCCGGCTTCCCCTTGCCATGGGACGGTCTTTAGGCGGCCTTAGAAACGGCTTAAAACAGCTTCAAAAGCCTTAGAAGGGCTTTAAATGGCCTTAAGTTGGCTTAAAAACGCTTAGGTTTTATTACTCATTGGCTACTGGTGCATTTTGTAAATCTATTATTCACAATGACTTATGTATTTTGTGCACCGGAGTTTTTGCTGTTTTGGTGGGAGGGGGGGGTGGGGTGGCGCCCTACTTTGAGGATTTGCGCCCGATCCGGCCCCTTCCGCGGTGGCTCCTTTGATTCCTTAATTTAGATTGTGCGCCAAGTGGGCATAATTCTATGCAAAAACGGGTGGGAAAATTTTGCCGGCGTCTTCGGGGCCGGGAAGAGCGTCAGGGCACGACTTCAGTCGTGCCGAAAATGCAATAACATGAATGAGGGCTTCAGCCCCTTCCATGTCCAAACCCTCTCGTCCATCGGACCCGAACCACGCAACCGGCCAGTCGCGCATCTTCTTTGTGACCACGCGAACGGCGGGCGGCAGATCGCTTTTTCAGTCGGATCGGATGGCGAGTCTCTTCATAGACGTCCTTCGCTCCTATTTGCGCACCTCGAAGTTTACCGTCCACGATTTTGTCGCCATGCCCAATCATGTACACGTCCTGTTGACCCTTCCCGGCGACATGAGCGTAGAGAAAGCCGTGCAATTGATCAAGGGCGGTTTTTCGTTTCGAGCCGGCAAGGATCTGGGGTTTCGAGGCGAAATCTGGCAGCGGGGATTTTCGGACATGCGTGTCACGGACGAACTTAGTTTTCGACAGCATCGAGAGTACATTAAAAATAATCCGGTGAAGGCGGGCCTGGCGAACGCGGCGGATGAATATCCATACGGCTCGGCATATTTGAAGAAGATGAAGCGCGAGGAAATTTCCCACAGGGGCTAAAGCCCACGATTGTTTTGTGGCGTTTCCGGCACGACTGAAGTCGTGCCCTGACACTTTGCCCTGCTCCCGAATACTCTTACCGCTCGCCCACTGATTCACGAACGCAAAGGCCCTCCCCGAAGGGAGGGCCTTTCCGTCGCGCAGTGCAGCGCGGTCAATTGACGGTGACCGTGAAGGTCTGGGTCGGCTGCGGGGTGACCGACGGGCTGCCTGTGCCGGTTACGGTGAAGACGTACTGCCCAGCGGTGGTTCCGGGGTTGCTGGTGCCGCCTCCACCACCGCCTCCTCCTCCTCCGCCGCTTCCACCACCGCCGCATCCGGCGAGACTGCCGAGGGCCACCATGACGACGAACATGCCGAGCATGGAGAGCCACTTGCGGCGGCGGGCGGGAATGCCGAAGAAGACCAGCAGTGAGAGCAGCGCGCCGCCGGCGGCTCCGGCGAGTCCGCGGCCGTTGCTGATCTTGCGGCCGATCCTGGGATAGACGAGCGCGGAGGTGCTGGCCGCCGTGGTGGTTACGGTTGCGGTCGCGGTGCCGCTGGCCGAGCTGGAGGTCAGCGTGACCGTGCCGCTGACGGTGCAGCCCGGCGGGTCCTGCGCGCCCGAAGGCGACGTCTTCAGCGAGCAGACGAACGTGACCGTGCCCGCGTAGCCGTTCGACGCGGTTACGGTCAGCGCCGAGGTGGTGCTCGAACCGGGCGAGACGGCTGCCGGCGTGGCCGCCGCAATGGCGAAGGCCGGATTCACGGCAGTGCTCACCGTCACGTCGACGGGGTTGGTCTGCGTAACGCCGGCCGCCGTTCCCGTGACGGTGACTACATAGCTTCCGGCCGTGGTGGCGGAGGTTGTGTTGACGGTGAGAGTCGCGGTCTGCGCGCCCGTATTGCTGTTGATGCTAACCGACGGGGTAATAAGGCAGGTGGCCGGGCTAGTGGAGTTCGAGGGCACGGTGGTGACGGCGCAGCGCAGATAAACCGCACCTTCAAAGCTGTTAGTCGGGGTCACGTTGATGGTCGTCGTGTTGTTGTTGGTTGCGCCCTGGCCCACGGTGATGTTGCCGGTGTTGCCCAGCGTAAAGGAGGCATTGGAGCTGGTCACGTCAGCTTCCATGCCTGCCGTATGAATGTACGTGCCGGTCGGGTCGGTCCCAGTGACAGTGACGCTGTAGTTGCCGTTGGCTAACGAGGCAGCGGCGGTAAGGTTGACCGTCACGCTGGCGCTGCCGCCGGTCAGGCTGGCGGTGGCCGACGAGAGCGCGCAGGTGATCCAGGTGGGCGCTGCGCACGTGAGGGTTACGGCGCCGCTAAAACCATTGGTTGCGGCGATGTTGAGCGTGTCCGTTCCTGCGGCGCCGCTGCCCGCGGCTACCGGCACGATCGTCGTCTCCGGCACGATGGAGAAGTCGGTGAGCGGGTTCTGAGTGGCCGCGTTGCTGTTAACGGTTACGCCCGAGGGGTTGTAGGTATTATCGCCGAAGTATTCAATCGAGAGGTAGTTCGCCCCCTGGATCAGCGTCTGGCTGTTCAGGACGAGGGTGAACGTGGAGATGTCGCCGCTCGACGGAGGCGCGAGGTAGGCGGAAGTTTCGAAGCCGCTCGATGCGTAGACGTAGACCGGGCCGGTTGGCGCGGTCTTTCCGCTGCCGGTAACGGTGCCGTCGATCGTAAGCGTCGTGGTGGGGGAGATGCTGCCAGACATGCTGGTGACGGCGGTAGTCGAGTTTACGCCGCCAATGTTGCTTGTGGGGAGGATGGGCTGGGGAACGGACTCAGACGCGGAGTTGTAGTTGCTGTCGCCGTTATAGGTAATCGACAGGTTGTAGTTGTTGTTGTATGTGCCGTTGGTGGCGGGGACGACAAAACTGGCGATGCCGGCGACCGCGCCGGTATTGGGATCGACCCCAGACTGCAGTGCAACGGTGCCCGAGAGGCCCGAGACCGAAGGGCTGCTGGTCACCGTGATGTTGCCCGAGGGCGCCAAAACAGGGACGGCTAAATACGAAGAGGTCGCCTGCGCCGTGTTGTCGATGAGGACGGTGACCACTGTGGGCTGGCCGGGGCCGTTATAAAAGTTGCCGCTCGAGTCTTCCGCCGCCGAATAGATGTCGATGGTCGGCGTGTCCTTGGCGACGGTAAAGGCGATCGGCGAAGCCGTGGTGGACGAGGCGTTATAGCTGTTATCGCCGGGGTAGCTGGCGGTTACCGAATGCGCGCCGACGGCGAAGGGCGGGTTATATTCGGCGTCGCCCTCGGCGTTGATCACGGCCGTATTGATGGCCGAGCCATTGTCGGCGAAGGTGACGGCGCCCGTGGCTGTCGGGAAGTTCTGGGTGGGGCAGGTCTCGTAGTTGAACTGGTCGATGACGCAGGTCTGGAGCGCGGAGAGATCGGCGGTCGGGCCTACCTCGGCGCTGAGCATCAGTTGGGTTCCGTAGTCGATCGTCCCGGTCTGGCTGGCGTTGAAAGAGCTGCTTGAGCCGTTCTCGAAGACGTTCAAGGCGATGCCGCTGGCAGCCGGGTTGACAGTGATGGGAACCTTGGCCGAGACGCTGGGGGCGTTGCTGCTGTCGCCGCCGTAGGATGCCCAGATGTTGTAGCTGCCGCCAGGAAGCGTGCTGAGGCTGCCTGAGTAGGAGCCGCTGCTCAGGGCGTAGTTCATCCGACCCTGCTGCATGGGCTCGGTGCTGTCGGTCATGATGGCCACGTTGCCGGTCGGGGAACTGCCGGTGACCGTGCCGGAGAGGCTAACGGCACTGCCGACGGTGATCGAGGCGGGCGTAGCCGTCAGCGTGGTGGTGCTGCTGCCGAGCTTTACATTACCCCAATCGTCGAGCAGGACGGCGGCGTCGACGGTGCCGAGACCCGTGGCCAGGTCGTAGCCGGTTGTGGCGTTGTACTCGGCTGCGGTTCCGGTGCCGATCTCGCCCTCGTTTGCCTCGCCATAGTTGGGATCGTCGATGGTGTAGCCGAAGCTGCTGGGCTGAGCAGCGATGCAGTCGGGTGAGTCGTCGGCCGGGGTTGACGAGTACGCGCAAGGGACAGCATTGGTGCCGACGATGACGTCGTGGAAAGCGGCGGGGAACTGGGCGGCCAGGGGGTAAAGGATGGTGTCGGCCTGACCCTGGGGGCCGTACTTCTGATCGACGAGGGCCATGATGCCGGCGAAGGAGGGCGATGAGGCCGACGTTCCGCCCACGCCATAGATTTGCACCGTCCCGGGGCTCGGAACGGGCTGGCAGTCGCCGTCTGTGGCGCAGATGGCGTAGTAGGAGTCGTTGTAACCGTTGGCGGAGAACAGCGAGACGTCGGGAATGTCGCGGACGCCGTCCTTGGGCACGCCGGTTCCGGATTGCCAGGACGGCTTGGCATAGCCGCTGAGCGTCCCTGAGCAAGCGCCGGTGGTCGCGTCATAGCTGCTGCTGCAAACCGCGGCGTTGCTGGCGCCGCCGCTGCCTCCGGCGATGCTGGTCTGCTGGTCGTCGGTGTCGGTGTATACGCTAAAAAGGTTCTGCCCGAACTGGCTGTCGTTCCAGGGCTGTTCCTGGATGTAGCCCTTTAGGGAGGCCGTGGCTGCGCTGTTGCTGGCGGTGGTGTTCCAGTCGGATTCGAGCTGCGAGTTGATCGTCGCATCGTTGTTCGAGCCGTAAGAGCTGTAATAGAAGTCGGTGCCGCCGACGGCGACGTTGTAGGGCGTGGAGGCGAAGCCGTTCACAGCCTGGCCTTCGACCGCGTAGTACTGGGAGTTATCGTTGTCGCAGCCGGCCGAGCCGCTGTCGCCGGCCGAGACCATGACCGTCTGGCCCTGCGCTGCGGCCTGCTCCCAGAGGGCTTCGAGAAAGGCGTTTTCCGAGCCGAGG
Organism: Occallatibacter sp.; assembly: GCA_050745765.1. Classification (GTDB taxonomy): domain Bacteria; phylum Acidobacteriota; class Terriglobia; order Terriglobales; family Acidobacteriaceae; genus Telmatobacter. The sequence continues at coordinate 15,675 of JBOGLX010000221.1, forward strand.
CCGGATTCGCAGTAGCCGAAGCTGAGACTTATGACCGGGGCGATGTCGCCGTAGACGGCGTGCTCGGCGGCGAGGATGAGGCCGGTCTCGAGCGAGGTGTCGGCGGCGACGACCAGGTCAACGGTCGCGTCTGGGGCGACGGCTCCGGACCACTCGACGTCAAGGTACGCCTCGACCGAGTCGTAGTTGGGGCCGTCTGGGTCGTTGATTCCGTCCACGCCGGGGTCGTTGCCGTCGATGATCACCTGGGGCGGGTTGGTGGGCAGGTTGAACAGGGTGCGGAACTGGTTGACCAGGCCGATGTTGATGTTCGAGTCGTTGATGATGGCGATGGTCTGCCCCGCGCCGTTGATGCCCTCGTTATAAAGCGGGTTCAGGTCGTACTGGACGGCGAAATCGGCGGGCGAAAGAACAAAATTGTAGGTCTGGTAATCGAAGGAGCCGCTGCCGATCGTCCAACTGGGCTTGGCGCGGCCCGTCGCCGGGTTGTAGCTGGCTTCGCCGAGCTTCTCGGCGTAGCTCCTGGGGCGGAAGTTGTTGAGGGAGACGAATCCGCCGACCACCGGCGCCAGCGCGGCCGGAACCTGCACGGCGTTGGCGTTGGCGTAATGCATCTCGCCGTTGACCAGGTACTTGTGAATCTGGGTGTGGAAGGCGGAGCGCAAGTCGCCGACGCTGCCGGAAACTTCCAGGGTCTGCTTGCCGGGTTCCACCTTGAGGACGTTGAATCCCTGGCCGCTCAGCCAGTTTTCCACCGTGGAGACGTCCTGATCGGAGGGGCCGAACTGGGCGCCGAACTGGGCCGGCGTGAGCCACTTGTGGTAGTAGGCCGAGCCGGGGGTGTTCTGCTCCTGGATCAGCTCGCGCAGCGCCGTTTCCTGGCTGGGGCTGCGCTTGAGGACCAGGTGAAGCCGGTTAAGGGCCATGCCGTCGGCAGCGGCCCCGCGGTCGTTGCGCGCGTTGGCCAGCGGATGCACCGTGCCGCGCAGCGTCACCAGTTGGCTCTCGTCGATGGGGCTTGTGATGCGCACCGAAGGCGCGGCCTTAATCGCCGGCTGCTGGGCGAGCGCCGCGGTGGAGCACAGAAGTATAGACGCCACTGCACAGAGGGAGAGCAGACGCGGATTTGCCATGATGGTCCTGGACCTTTCGTTGAAGACAACCCCCGGAATGCCGGAAAGTTGCCTTGTCGATCCCAAAAATCGGAAGAAGGGTTGGACGCAATCTGTCCAGCGCCAGTTTGAGATGTATCAGCCATCATAAACGCGCGGTTCGACTCCGCAATAGAGGACCTATGAAGCTGGGAGAATCAGTTGGACTGCAATAAGAGCCGGAAGTCAACCGGGACGCCCGCAGCAGGCAAGGACAGAGAGAGGAACCAGGCAAGCGAATGGGCGGCGGGGGGGTGCGGCTCAGGAATGGAGCACCTCAGAAGAACTAAACGAATAGACGCGGGTCCGGCGGCAGGGTTGACGTGGCTGCGCCGGGCGGCAGGTGCTCGGCGGTTCCCTCAATGGTTTCGGGGCCCGTGGCGAGCCGATAATTTCCGATGCGCTGGAGGCGATTGCCGATTGGCGGTTAGGAAAGCCGCGGCATTCTGTCCCAGGGGCGGCCGGGCATGAGCGCGCGGCGACGGACAGGGACAGTCTGAAACTCAGGTTGGACTGAGATTGCAATAGAGACTCAGATTGCAATAGACAATTCGTTTCTCATCGAATATCATACGTTTTCCCGGCTGCTCGTCGGTAAGCTGGTATGAGTCATGCGCGCTTCGATCTTCATTACCTGCTATAACGACACGCTCTTTCCGGAAACCGGCCGCGCCCTGGTGCGGCTGCTGGAGCGGCTGGGAGTGGATTTGGACTTTAACCCTGGGCAAACCTGTTGCGGACAGATGCACGCCAATACGGGGTTTCGAGGCGAGGCTTTCTCGCAGGCCAGGCGGCTGGTGCGGCTCTACCGCGATGCCGAGGCCGTGGTGATTCCTTCGTCGTCGTGCGTGGCCATGATTCGGGACCAGTATCCGGGCTTGTTCGAGGAGCTGGGGACGGCCCAGATGCGCAGCGAGTTTGCCGCGCTTCTGCCGCGAGTCTACGAGTTGAGCGAGTTCCTGGTGGACCGGCTGGGCGTCGAGGACGTGGGCGCCTACTTTCCCCACCGCGTGACCTATCACGCAAGCTGCCACGGGCTGCGCAGCCTGAACCTGGGCGACCGGCCTCTGCGGCTGCTCAGGAAGGTTCGGGGCCTGGAATTGGTGGCTTTGGCGAATCTGGACCGATGCTGCGGCTTCGGCGGCACCTTTGCGGTGAAGAACGGCGAGGTTTCGTCGGCCATGCTGGCGGCCAAATTGCTGGATGTGATGGAGACCGGCGCCGAGTTCTGCACGGGCGTCGACAACAGTTGCCTGATGCACCTGGGCGGGGCCATGCACCGCCAGTACGCGGGGATGCGGACCATTCATCTGGCCGAAATTCTGGCCGGCGCCGAGGCCAAGCCGGCGCGGGGGACGCTATGAGCCAGGCCAGACCGACGAACCCGGAGCACCCCATTCTTTCACCCCAGCAAGCCAAAGGCGGGCTTGCCGGGGGCCCGATTCTTTCACCCCAGCAAGCCAAAGGCCGGCTTGCCGGGGGCCCCATACTCGACCCCGCGCTGGCGCCTCCATTTCCCGTGGCGGCGCTGCCCATCCTGCGCAATTCGCAACTGCGCAAGAACGTCGCACACGCCGTCGACGTGATCCAGGCCAAGCGGGCCAAACTGGTCGCCGAAAAAACCGACTGGCAGGCGCTGCGCACGGCGGCAGCGGCCATCAAGGACCATACTCTTCAGAATCTGGGCGCGTATCTGGAGGAATTCGAGGCCAGATGCACGGCCGCCGGCGACCAGGTGCACTGGGCCGCGGACGCCGCCGAGGCGCGCGCCATTATCCTCGACATTCTCCGCGCGGAGAAGGCGCGCGAGGTCATCAAGATCAAGACCATGACCTCGGCCGAGATTCAACTGAACCCGTTTCTTGAGAAGTCGGGCATCGCGGCCTACGAGACCGACCTGGCGGAAGTTATTCTGCAGCTCGGCGAGGATGAGCCTTCGCACATCGTGGTGCCGGCGCTGCACGTCAATCGCAGCCAGGTGCGCGAAATCTTCGCGCGCAAGATGGGCATCGAGCGCCTTTCCGACGACCCTGAAGCGCTGACGGCGGCGGCGCGGTCCTACCTGCGGCAGAAGTTCCTCACCATCCCCACGGCCATCGGCGGCGCGAACTTCCTGATTGCGGAAACCGGCGGCGTGACCGTGGTCGAGTCGGAGGGCAACGGGCGGATGTGCCTGACCCTGCCCAGGACGCTGATCGTGCTTGCCGGCATTGAGAAAGTGCTGCCGCGCTTTGAGGACCTTGAAGTCATGCTGCAAGTGCTGGCGCGCTCGGCCACCGGCGAGCGCATGAATCCATACACGTCGCTGTGGAACGGCATAACGCCGGGCGACGGGCCGGAGCGGCTTCACGTGGTCCTGCTCGACAACGGGCGGTCGCGCATTCTGGCCGGGCAGACGGAGCGGCAGACGCTGCGCTGCATCCGCTGCGCGGCGTGCATGAATACCTGCCCGGTCTACCGGCAAACGGGCGGCCACGCCTACGGGTCCGTTTATCCGGGACCAATCGGAGCCATCCTGACGCCGCAGCTTCAGGAGCTGCATCACGCCCAGTCGCTTCCGTATGCATCGTCGCTGTGCGGGGCCTGCTACGAAGTTTGCCCGGTCAAAATCAACATTCCCGAAGTGCTGATCGAGCTGCGCGCGCAGGTCACCGAGCAGGAACGCAAGCGGAGCCGGCGGTTCTTCGACCCGATGTACCTGGGGATGCGGATTGCGAGCTTGATTTTTGCGAGGGCCTGGCTGTTTCACGCGGCGCAGCGCATGGGCCGCATCGGCCTCGGCTTCTTCACGCGTAAGGACGGTTGGATCCATTCGCTGCCCGGCCTGGGCGCGGAATGGACGCAGACCCGCGATCTGCGTGGGCTGCCGGACCAGACTTTTCACGACTGGTGGGCGTCGCGCAGCAAGGAGGCGAAATGAGCAGCGCCGCTTCAAGCCGCCAACAGATTCTGGAGCGGGTGCGCGCGGCCACTCCGTCCGCGGCGCCGGCCGCGACCCAGCTTGCCGAGGCCTACGCCGCTCTGCCGCGCGCCTACCGCCGCCAGGGCGCAATGAGCGCCGAACAGCGACTTGCGCTCATGATTGAGCGGCTGCGCGAGTACGACGCCGAGGTGGTGGAGTGCGCGCCGGCGGAGCTTGTAAGCGCGATAGCCGCACAGCTTGCCGCCAGTGGCAAACACACTTTTGTTGCGCCTGCCGGATTGCCCGCCGCGTGGCTTGTCCCCGGATTCGACTGGAAGATCGATTGCAACCTGCCGGCCGGCGAAATCGAAAAGGCCGAGGGCGTCGTGACCGCGGCTTTTTTGGGCGTGGCCGAATCAGGAACCATCGTGCTCCACCACTCGGTCGCGGAGGGCCGTCGCGTGCTCACTTTGCTGCCTGACTGGCACCTCTGCATTCTGCGCGCCAGCCAGGTGGTGGAGACGCTGCCGGAGTACTTTGCCCGCTGCGAGCAGGCGCCTGTGCTCGTCACCTGGATCTCCGGCCCCAGCGCTACGGCCGACATTGAAATGACCCGCATCAAGGGCGTTCACGGACCGCGTTTTCTGCACGTAATCCTGATTCGGGACGAGGTCCGGGGCGAGGCTCGGGACGAAGTTGGGGACGAAACGGCGCAAGCCACTTTGAATTGAACGCCGGGGTTTGGAGTTTGACTCACCGGCACGAGGTGACCATCCATGAAAGACGGAAATTTCGCCAACTCCGACCTTGCCTTCAAGGCTCTGGACAGTTTTCAGATCGAGATTCCCTCCTGGGGATTCGCCAACACCGGCACGCGCTTCGGCAAGTTTGCGCAGGCGGCCGCGGCCACCACCATCGAGGAGAAGTTCGCCGACGCCGCCGAGGTGAACCGGCTCACCGGCGTTACGCCCACGCTGGCGCTGCACGTGCTTTGGGACCTCCCCAGCGGGCTCGCCGGCGTTGCCGAGGTCAAGGAACTGGAGCAGCGCTTCGGCATTCGTTCCGGCTCCATCAATCCCAACCTGTTTCAGGACCAGGAGTACAAGTTCGGCTCGCTCTGCAACCCTTCGCCGGCCATTCGCGAGCAGGCCCTCACGCACATGCTGCACTCGATCGAAGTCGGCAAGGCGCTCGGCGCGCGCGACATCTCGCTATGGCTGGCCGACGGCTCCAATTATCCCGGCACGCAAAGCATCCGCAAGCGCATCGGCTGGCTCGAAGACGCGCTGCAGGTCTGCCACCGCCATCTGGCGCCGGATCAGCGCCTGCTCATCGAGTACAAGCCCTTCGAGCCGGCCTTTTACCACACCGACATCGCCGACTGGGGAATGTCCTCACACCTCGCGCGCTTCGCCGGACCGCAGGCCCGCGTGCTCGTCGATACCGGCCACCACTACGCCGCGCAGAACATCGAGCAGATCGTCGCATGGCTCCTGCACACCGGCGCGTTGGGCGGATTCCACTTCAACGACCGCCGCTACGCCGACGACGACCTGACCCTGGGTTCCATCGATCCTTACCAGATCTTCCGCATCTTTCATGAGATTCACGCCGCTGCCGCCGACGGCCTCACCCTCGACCTCGCCTACATGATCGACCAGAGCCACAACCTCAAGGGCAAGATAGAAGCCATGGTTCAGACCGTGGTTGCCGCGCAGGAGCTCTATCTCAAGGCCGCGCTGATCGACCGCGGGCAACTGGCCGAGCATCAGCAGTCCTGCTGCCTGGTGGCTGCCGAGGAGCTGTTCCGTGGGGCCTTCTGGCGCGATGTACGCCCGATGGTGCGCGCCTGGCGCGAAGCGCGCGGCCTGCCCGCCGATCCGCTGGCCGCGCTCGAAGCCGGCGGCTACGTGGAGCGCATTGCCCGCGAACGCGGCAGCCGGTCCTCGGCGGTGAGCAGCTACGCGTGAGTTGAGAGTGTTAGGAAGAAAGCTTGGAGCTGATAAGCCGGTTGAGACTCACACCCTGTTCGGCCGCGTGCAGCGCCAGCGAACGGTGCACCTCTGGCGGAATGCGCACGCGAAACTCTCCGCTGAAATTTCTCACCGCCAATGGAAACGGAGCTTCCGCTCCGGATGCTTCAATGTCCCTGACGGCCGCGCGCACAACCTTGCGAATGCCGGCAAGAGCGTCTTCCGGAGTGCCTGCCAGCCAGGAGAGCGAGGGGAACTCGGCGCACAGGCCCACGTACTCTCCATCTTCCTGAGACCAGGTAACGCGATAGGTGTATCGATCTTTCTTAGGATTGCTCTTCACCGTGAGCTTCATCTTGCATCTCCTTTAACTTGTCGATGGCCTTCATAACTTGTCGCACCTGGTACGCTTTGGCCTTGCCCCCGTCGCGAGGACAAGGTGGAATATAGGGGCTGGAGAACGCTCCTAAAACTGACCTGTATTGATTTCCACAGTGATGACAAGAGGGACAGGCTGATTGCCCTTCATAGCTGGCTTGAATCTGTATTTCATGACTGCTTGGAGGGCTTCGCTGTCGACCGCAGGGTCAACGCCTTTGACTATATACGGCACGCGGGGAACCCCTTTTGTATCGATAAGAACCTCGACGAAGCACACCCCACTTCCTTTGCCCCTCGGCCGCGGGGTGGGAAAATTTCCCGCCACGGAATTCAACGGACGAGGAGGCGTAATGCCACTTCCCATTTTTCGGGTCGTGGGTATGAGCGAGGGCAGTTGCGGCGCTTCATCGTCCGCACTTTTCAAGGGCGGGCGAAGCGTGAAAATTGCCTGGACAGGTTGAGAGCGCAACGAGAGGTGGGCCGTTTGCCTACCATCCGCACTGGGTGCGGGCTCCCGGCATGATTCCAGTCCAATCTCGTACTCCATGGCCACTGCCGCTGGTTTGCCGTTGTAGGTCCCAGGCTTGAATCGGTCCTTCGTTGCGACATCGAGGGCCAATTTGTCAAAGGCTGTTCCTCCCGACTGCATTACGGAGAGATCGCGCGGCGATCCCGCCGCATCCACAATGCCGGTCAGCACTACCGTGCCGTCAACCTTCGTGCAGCGCCGGCCGCCTGATGCGGGTAAGTGAGCAGGAATCAACTCGGGAGCCGTGACGCCGGACTGGGCATAATAAATTTGCTGATGCTCGGGCGGCGCATCCTCAATAGGGGGTTGCCTGGTTTGCTGCGCCAGGCAGGCTGCCGACAGCAGGAGCGGTATAAGTA
>JBOGLX010000222.1:0-27230 GCA_050745765.1 Occallatibacter sp.
GCTATACGCACAATTATCGCGAGTTCATGGGCGGATTTAAAGATTGGGTCGAGACGATCGCCGACAGCAAGAACAAGTTGGATTATAGAAACAGAGTTTCGGACGCCGAAACGGTCTCCATGTGGCAGAGCCTTTCGTTTGGAGCGAACTACAAGGCGGCATACTGCCTGTCAGTCTGTCCCGCCGGCGAGGAAGTGATTGCGCCGTTTCTAACGGATCGCAAGGAATTCCTGCAGCACGTTGTAAAGCCACTGCAGGAGAAAGTCGAGACCGTTTATGTGGTTCCCGGTTCCGACGCCGAGGACTATGTAGCGCGCCGCTTTCCTCACAAGACTATCAAGCGTGTCTCAAACGGGCTTGCTGGTCAGGGGACAATCTTGACTGCCTTCTGGAATATTCAGCTTCGGCGCCTCGAGCAATGCGCTGAAGATCGGGTGGGCATCAGCGGCAACACAATTCCCGCTGACGAGGTCAGACCCGAGTGCAACCTTAAAAAAGAGGAGTGAGAACTTGGAAAACCGTTCCTGATAGCGGACTGTTGGCTGTTAACGGGCCTTACCACTCATCCAGAACAAATCACGAGTCGAGCGCCCGATAGGTCGCCTGAAACGGGCTTCACGTCACAAAAGCTCAACATCCGTCGCACTCGTCCGTTCTGTCCACGACCAGGTTTCCAGAAGCGGCTGTGGCCGGTTCCCGAAGGGTGCCGACCGAGTGGTGGTCAATCCCGGCGAAGAACTTCGCCAAATTCTTCGCCAAATTGTGTGCCGAAAGCGCTCCGAAAACGACCTCGGATTCCTTCCTACTCCGTTGAAAACATACGTACTCCAGCGATTACGACTGCTCTGTTAACCGAATACTCTGCGCAGACGCTGGACAGACGGATTGTCGAATTCCTACCCGCATAGATCCGTCATCGGTCATACTGCATTCGCTGGCGTGAGGTGCGCCGGTTCTTCCAGAATGTCGAGGAGCGCCCGCGCACAGTAGACCCGATCGCGCTTCGCATCGGAGATCTGCTCGACAATGCCATTTTTCTCGAGGCGCTCGATCGCGCGCTGGGCTGTCGTAAAGGCGAGCTTCAGTTGGCCGGCGGAGCCAGTGATGGTGAGGAAAGGGTTGGCGGCCAGGAGATCGACCACGCGCAACGGAGTATTCGTCGCGTGACCCGCGACCTTATTTCGCCATTCGGCCAGCAGATCATTTATGCGCGTCGCCCGGTTCAACGCATCCTCGGGCATGCGCGCGATTCCCAGCAGAAAGTATTCCAGCCAGTCTAGCCACGCGCCGCGCTCGCTCACGCCGCGCAGGCCGTCGTAGTAGTCGCGCCGCGTGGCTTCAAAAAACGCGGAAAGGTAAAGCAGGGGCGTCGGAAGAATCTTGCGTTCGATCAGGAACAGCGTGATCAGCAGACGCCCCACTCGGCCATTGCCGTCGAGGAATGGATGGATGGCCTCAAACTGATAGTGGGCCAGCGCAATGGTGACCAGCGGCGGCAACTCCGATGCGTGGAGGAATTTCTCCCAAGCCGCGAGGCACGACTCCAGTTCGCCGGGCGGAGGAGGAATGAAGCTGGCCGTCGCCAGGGTGCTACCGGGCCGGCCGATCCAGTTCTGCGTGGTTCGGAAGCGTCCCGGAGCGGCGTGTTGTCCTCTCACGCCATCCATCAGCTTTCCATGCAGCTCGCGAACCAGACGCACGGAAAGGGGAAGTTTCCTGAGTAGAGAGATGCCGTGTTCCAGCGCGACAACATAGTTGCCAACCTCGCGGAGATCCTCCGGGCTGCGCTCGACCACCGCTCCAGCCTCGGCGGCCAGCAATTCGCCGAGTGTGGCCTGCGTGCCCTCGATCTTGCTGGAGAGGACAGCTTCGCGCCGCACGAAGGGCCGCATCAGGACATGAGGATTGGGAAGCCGACCGCCCTCTCCGGCCAGCCTGCCAATGAGCCGGTCTGCTTCGGAGAGAACACCAAGCAGGCGCGGTGTCCACCGCAGTGCCGGGGGCAGCGGGGCAGGCACGAAGGCCGAATACGAACCCTGGGACACTCTCTTGCCGGGGATGTTTGCGGGCTTGCTCATGGTCGCGGCAGCTCGAAAATAGCGAAGTGCGTTATTTTCGATTTCTATGGTAATCGAAAATAGAGATAAATGCTATCTTCGCCGTCGAAAAGGCCGGGAGCTGCGGTTTGTGGAACCGCGGCGAGGCCGCCATCGCACGCCACAGCCGGGGACCAAAAAGAGTAACAGGCCCATCGATGGCGCTGAGACGAGTTTGGTGACACAGTGGTGACACGGAAACAGAGATCGTGCGCGCCGATTTTCAGCGTTTCAGTATCTCTTTGATTTTATTTGATTTAGTGGTGCGCCCGGAGAGATTCGAACTCCCGACCTACTGATTCGTAGTCAGTCGCTCTATCCAGCTGAGCTACGGGCGCACAAAGGACGACTCCTCAAGGAGAATCGCCGGAACTTTAAGTAGAGTATCAGGATTCCGAGCTGCGGCGCAATGCGTGCGCTCAGGCTGCTGGGGCGGGCTCGGGTCCGGGCGCAGGAGGCGGAATCATGGGCAGTTCCTCGGCGATCTCAAGGCCGGCAAGGCGGACCAGCCCGGTCACGGTGGCGGCGTTCAGGCGAGTGGCGTCGTACTCGACGCGCAGCGTATGAGCCTCGCGGTCGAGGCGCACGCCGCGGATGCCGTAGACATCGGAGATGCCCGCGAGCGCGAAGGCTACGGGTTCGGTTGGTGGCGTGGCGTAACGGAAAAGTATGTCCACCGTGGTCATAGGGAGATGATACCAAGTTCGCACGGGGCGGGTTGCGCCGGCGGGAACGTGTGGGCAGCCGCTTAGAGACTCTTGATCATGGCCCGAATCTCCGGGTCGCTCCAATCCTGGTTGCTGACGAACTTGTAGCGGATGATGCCTTTGCGATCGATGAGATAAGTTTCCGGCCACATATCGGTGTGAAAGAGCGTGGGAATCGACTCGCTGGGATTGCGGACGTCGATCAGGTCGACGCGATGCTGGGCGATGAATCGCTGGTAGGCCACAGGGTCCTCGTCCACGCTGACGGCGATGATGACCAGGTTGGGCATGTCTTGGTGGAGCTCAAGAAGCGAGGGCAGCTCGGCTACGCAGGGCGCGCACCAGGTGGCCCAGAAGTTGACCAGCACCACTCGGCCTCGGAAGCTGGCCAGGCTGACGGTCTTTGGGCCCTCGCTGAAGGTAAAGTCGGGCGCGACGCGGCCGGGCTGCGAGGGGCGCGCGCCACGGTTGCAGCCAGGCGCCAACGCCAGCGGCAGCAGAAGAATGAGGCTTAAGAAACGCGGGACCCGCACATCCTTATAATACGGAGCGAAAGGGCCGGAACGAAAGGGCGCGCGATGACACCAGAAGGGCAGAGGCCGAGCGAACTGACTGGAACCAAGAGCCGGAAGCCGGTGCTGGGGCTCTCCAGCGAGGCTGACAGCGAGGCCGAGCCGCAGGATTGGCGAAGCTGGGCGGCCGTCGCGGTTCCTGGCTCGGTCTTCGAGCAGCCGGAGCCTGACGAACTAATCGAGCTTACAGTCATCGTTCCGGCGCGCGACGAGGAGGATGTGCTGGGCGCGTGCTTGCAGTCGCTGGTGAGCCAGTCGGAGGAGACCTTCGAGCTGGGACGCGACTGGGAATTGATCGTGGTGAACGACCACTCGGCGGACCGCACGGCAGGAATCGCCCGCGGGTTTGCCGGGGTGATTTTGATGGAAGCCGGCAAGCTGGAGCCGGGATGGACGGGGAAGACCAACGCTGTATGGACCGCGGCCCGCAAAGCACGCGGCCGTTGGCTGCTGTTTACCGATGCGGATACGATTCATGAGCCGGGCGACCTGCACCGCGCCATTCACGAAGCGGTGCGGCACAGGGCCGGGGTGCTGAGTTACTCGCCGCGGCAGATTGTGCAGGGGTTGGCGCAGCGGACGCTGATGCCGCTGATCTTCAGCGAACTGGCGCTGGCTTATCCGCACTCCAAGGTGTCGGACCCGGCGCAGCGGATTGCGGCGGCAAACGGGCAGTTTCTGCTGGTTGAGCGCGAGGCCTACCGGCGGCTCGGCGGCCATGCCAGCGTGGCGGACAAGGTGCTTGAAGACGTGGAGCTGGCCTTTATCGCCAAGCGGCGCAAGCTGGGGCTGCGCTTCCGCTACGCCGACGATGCGGTGGCGGCGCGGATGTACCGGTCTACAGGCGCGATGATCGAAGGCTGGACCAAAAACCTGAAGCTGCTGTTTGACAACGCGCTCACGCTGGCCTTCTGGCGGGCGCTGGACATTGCGCTGCTGGCGCTGTTGCCGGTGCTGGCGATCGAGCTGTGGAACGCGCAGTTTGCGGCGCGGTCGCTCGAATGGTTGGGAGCCGGCTGGGTGCTGGCCCTCTTGTGGATTCGGACGCTGTTCCGGTTTTACTGGCGCGTGGCCAAGTCGAATTTCCCATTTGCCGATTGTGCGATTTCGCCGCTTGGGTTGCCGCTATTTGTGTGGCTGCTTTACCAAAGCTGGTTTCAGCATCGCGTACCCAGGCGCGTAAGCTGGAAGGGACGGAGTTATCCGGGATGATGCTGGCTGGCCGTCTGGTTTCCCGAGCCGAATGAAGCTATCGCCACTGCAACAGCATCTTGTTTTGAGAGGACCTGAATGATTTCCCTTACGCGGCGCGCCACGTTTTCCGCTTCGCACTACTACTGGAACGAAGCGTGGACGGCGGAGAAAAACGAGCAGGTGTTCGGGCGCTGCGCCAACCGCAACGGCCATGGACATAACTACACGCTGGAGGTGACGGTGGCCGGCGAACCCGATCCGGTGACCGGCTTTGTTGTCGATCTGAAATGGCTCAAGGACGCGATTGAAAGCGAGGTGATGGCCGCCTACGATCATCGCCATCTGAACCTTGAGGCACCGGAGTTTGCGCACGCGAATCCGACGACCGAGAACATCGCTATTGCGGCGTGGAAGCGGCTGGAACCGGCGGTGACCGCGGCCGGCGGAGCACGATTAAGCCGCATTCGCGTGTACGAGACGCCGGAGATTTTTGCCGAGTATCGAGGTGAGGCGTGAGAGCTTATTTCGGGCGCCGCTACATGCTCAGCGCCAGCCATCAGTTGCACGCGGACACACTCAGCGCGGAGGAGAACCGCGCGGTTTACGGGAAATGTAATAACCCGCACGGGCATGGGCACAATTATGTTGTAGAAGTGCTCACTGGCGGGCAAGTCGATGAGGAAACAGGCATGGTGGCCGATCTTGCTGCACTCGATGAAGCGGTGCGGGAAAAAGTATTGCGCCGCTTTGACCATACGAATTTGAATCTCGATCCGCTCTTTCGGAATCGCGTGCCCACTACGGAGAATCTCTGTAAAGCGGCATTCGAGTTGCTTGAAGGATCGGTTGCGCCCGCGGAGCTTGTGCAGGTGTGCGTGGAGGAGACCGAAAACAACTTCTTTGAGTACAGCGGAGCGTGACGTTTCGCCCGGTTCGGGCAGGAGGATAGAGAGTGGCGCAGCCCATTGCAGTGAGTAAGGCGACCCGCCGCGTGCTGGAGATCGACGAGGGCTTGAGCGCGTTCAGCACGCAGGAGATGTACCGCGAAATCATCGCCCGCCTGGGCGAGGATCCGGCGCGCGACGGCCTGGCGGCCACGCCGGAGCGCGTGGAGAAGTCGATGGCCTTCCTGACCAAGGGCTACCGCGAAGACCCGAGCAAGATTCTGCGCGGCGCTTTGTTCGATGTGGACTACGACGAGATGGTCATCGTCAAGGACATCGAGATGTTCTCTCTGTGCGAGCATCACATGCTGCCGTTTTTCGGCAAGGTTCACGTAGCCTATATTCCCAAGGGCAAGGTGATCGGCCTGAGCAAGATTGCGCGGCTTGTGGAGGTTTTTGCGCGGCGCTTGCAGGTGCAGGAGCGGCTGACGCGGCAGATCGCCGACGCCATTCAGGAGGCGATTACACCGCAGGGTGTGGGCGTGGTGATCGAGGCGCGGCACCTGTGCATGATGATGCGCGGCATCGAGAAGCAGAATTCGTCTACGGTGACTTCGGCGATGATCGGGTGCTTCCGGCAGAAAGAGTCGCGGGCAGAGTTCCTGTCGCTGGTGCGGCCATCGGGAGCGGGTGCGGTTTGAAGTGCGGCCCCGCTCGACTAGAGTAGATAGGTGAACGGCCTTCTCGTAATCGACAAGCCGGGCGGCATGACCAGCCACGATGTGGTGAGCCGGCTGCGCAGGATCACCGGTGAGCAATCCATTGGCCACCTGGGGACGCTGGACCCTATGGCCACTGGTGTTTTGCCGCTGCTGCTGGGGAAATTTACGCGGCTGGCACAGTATTTTTCGACCGCGGAAAAAACCTACGCCGGGGCGTTCCGCTTCGGATTTTCTACCGATACTTACGACGCCGATGGCGAGCCGGACGGGCCGGACCGCTGGGGAGAATTTGCGTCCACGGTGACGCTTGGGGCTGTGCGCGCGGCGGCGGCGCGCTTCCATGGCGAGATGGAGCAGACGCCCCCGCCGTTTTCCGCAAAAAAGATCGGCGGCAAGCCCGCTTATAAATTGGCGCGCGCGGGCAAGCCGGTGGAACTCAAAGCCGCGAAGGTCCGTATTGTTCGGTTTGAGATTGCTGCGCTGGACGGCCCCGAGGCCAGCTTCACGATGAGTATTAGCTCCGGCGGGTACGTGCGTTCGGTGGCGCATGAACTGGGGCGCGGCCTGGGCTGCGGCGGGCATTTGAGCCGGCTGCGGCGGACCCAGGCTGGAGTTTTTACACTTGCCGAGGCGCACACGCTCGATGAGTTGGAGGCTCTGGCAGGAAAGATCGAGGTCATTGAGGAGCTTTGTGTGCATCCGCGCAGCTTGCTGCCGGAGATGCCTTCCGTGACCGGTGACCCCGTGGCGCTGGGCCGGATGCGCAACGGCGGCCAGGCCAATCTGCCTGAGTTTTCTCAGGCGCAGGTGGTGAAAGTGTTTGCCGGGCAGCGCGAGTTGGTTGGCATTGCGAAGAGAGTGGCGGGAACGCTGTTTCAGCCGGTGGTTGTAATGGGGTGAAGAGTCAGGGAACAGGGAATAGGGAGTAGAGAATAGTTAATTTGGTGGCGATTCGAGCTTTTGTGCTCGTGCGGGATCGAAGTTCGCGCCGATTCTTACGCACAAGCAAAAATCGAAGTGATCGCGCTGGAACGGGCTTTCTGTTCCCTGTTCCCTACTCCCTACTCCCTGCTTTTAAGCATCGGCTTCAGATACGGCAAGAGTGTCCTGGCGATGATTGCGGAACCCTTGGCCGTCGGGTGGATGCCGTCGGCCTGGATGGTTCCGGGGACGTGGATCAGGTTTTTGTAGATCATGGGCACCAGCGCGACGTGGTGCTTCTCAGCGAGGGCCCGAAAGAGCTGGTCGAAGGAGTCGATGTAAGCCTGGCCGTAGTTGGGCGGGAGCGTGATGCCGGCGAGCAGGATTTCGATATGCGCATTCTGGAGCGCGGTCAGTACCTCGTCGAGGTTTCTGCGCGTCTGTTCGAGGGGCAGTCCGCGCAGGCCATCGTTGCCGCCGAACTCGACGATGACCACGGCGGGGCGCAGGCGGAGTACGCTGGGCAGACTGGCAAGCGCATCCGCCGTGGTGGCGCCGCTCGATCCCATGTTTCTAACTTGGTAATGGTAGCCGCTTGCATTTAACAAGTGCTGGAGGTCGGCGGGATAGGATTGGCCGTAGGGAAGTCCGTAACCGGCGGTGATGCTGTCGCCGTAACAGATGAGCAATGGCTGGGCCGCGGCGAAGGCGCAAGCGGGCACGAACAGCAGACAAAATGAGACGAGAAGCGTGCGGCGAACATCCACTTCTACAGTGTAGCTGGACGGGAATGCGGGAAGAAAAGGGACCAGGGACATAGGGACTAGGGACTAGAAAGCAAAAAGTCGAGACTGCAGTGCTCATTGGCATTGCCTACGGATATTTCATTGCGTACGAGGGCAATTCGTTTTACGAACGCGCCAATGCCACAACTCCTAGTCCCTATATCCCTAGTCCCTATATCCCTAGTCCCTAGTCCCTACGTCCCTAGTCCCTTAGCCGGAGGCGGCCGTGATTGAAGTTCGAGACGCGAAAAAGTGGATTCAGAACGGCGCGCGCTGCGTGGAGATTCTGAAGGGGATCGACCTGAGCATTCCTGCCGGGCAGTTTGTGGCTATCGTGGGCGCAAGCGGCAGCGGCAAGAGCACTCTGCTGGGGCTGCTGGCTGGCCTGGACACGCCGAGCGCCGGCGAGATCTGGCTCGACGGCGCGCCAATTCATAACTTGGCCGAGGCGGAGCTGGCGGCGGTGCGCGGGCGCAAGATCGGCTTCGTATTTCAGTCCTATCAGTTGATCCAGACGCTGACGGCGCTCGAGAATGTGTTGCTTCCCTACGAGCTGAACGTGGAGGGTAACGGGTTGGAACAGGCGCGCAAACTGCTTGACGAAGTCGGCTTGAAGGAGCGCGTCGATCATTACCCAGTGCAGCTATCGGGCGGCGAGCAGCAGCGTGTGGCGCTGGCGCGGGCGTTTGTGGTGAACCCGCCGATCGTGATGGCCGATGAGCCGACGGGCAATCTCGATTCGGCGAATGGACGGCTCGTGCTGGACCTGCTGCTCGAACGCAATCGCAAGGCGGGAACTACGCTGGTGCTCGTGACTCACGACCCGGAGGTCGCCAGCCGCGCGGACCGCAAGATCGTGCTGAAGGACGGCATGATTGTCGAAGACACCTTGCCTTTTGTAGCGGCAATTTCTGGTTCAACTGAAGCCGCAGTCAAGAGCCAGGAGAAAAATGTCTAACCGGGCACTGAGTTGGAAGCGCGCTTCGACGATTGCATGGCGGGATCTGAAATCCGCGCCGGGCAAGTTCGCGTTTGTGGTGCTGTCGGTTGCAGTGGGAGTGGCGGCGCTGGTGGGCGTGCGCGGGTTCAGCGACAGTTTTCGGCACACGCTATCGACCGATGCGCGGTCGCTGCTGGCCGGCGACCTGAGCGCGCGCATCTTTCACGAACCGACGGCCGAGGACAACAGCAAAGTTGCGGCGGCGCTCAAGCCGGAAGGCGTGGGCGTTCGCACGACGTGGGTCACGGAGACCGTTTCAATGGCCTCCGTTCCGCCCGATCCCGTACCGCTGCTGGTTTCGCTCAAGGCCGTGGATCCGGACGCCTATCCGTTCTACGGCGAAGTTGAGCTGCAGCCGGCGATGAGCCTCAAGCAGGCGCTCGCGGGCAACTCCGCCACGGTGGCCGAGGATTTTCTGATTCGTTTAAATGCGCATGTGGGTCAGACGCTTCGCCTCGGAGGCAAGAACTTCAAGATCGCCGCGGTGATTGAGCAGGAGCCGGACCGCATTACATCGGACGCAGGGATAGGTCCGCGCGTGATGATCTCGCAGGCGTCGCTCAAGAGCACGGGGCTGATTGCGCCTGGGAGCCGCGCCAGCCAACGGCTGCTGGTGAAAGTGCCGGCGGGCGCCGATCTCGGCGTGGTGCGCAAGCAGTTGGAGTCGGCGCTGCCCGATGCGCAGGTGATGGACTATAAGGAGGGCAATCCCGCACTCAACCGGGGCCTCGACAACGCTACGGCGATTCTGAGTCTGATCTGCCTGGTGGCCATGGTGCTCGGCGCCATCGGCGTGGCGATGGCTATGCACGCGCACCTCGAGCAGCGCATGGACATGCTTGCTGTGCTGAAGGCCGTGGGTGCGGATTCGAGCGATCTGCTGCGCATCTTTCTGCTGCAAACGTTGGGACTAGGGCTGGCTGGGGCGCTGCTCGGAATAGGCGCGGGCGTCGCCGTGATGGCTTTGCTGCCGGCGGTCTTCGGGGGTCTGCTTCGCATTCAGACTGCGCTCCGGTTCCCGTGGGGATCGATGGCCGCGGGCCTGGGAACGGGCCTCTTGACCACGCTGCTCTTCTGCCTGCCTCCGCTGCTCGATGTGCGATCGGTGCGGCCGGTGCTGGTGCTGCGGCGCATGGTGGAGCAGGGGCCGGGTGGCTTTGGCGCGTTCGTTGAACGTTGGGCCGCGCGCTGGGTGCAACTTGTGCTTTCCGTCATTGTTGTCATTGCGCTGGGCGCGATTGCGTGGGCGCTGTCGGATTCGGCAATGGTGGGCGCAGTCTTCGCGATCGTCTTTGCCGTCGCCCTCGTGGCGCTGCTTTCACTCGCGGTGATCGCGCTGTTTGCACTGCGCGTGTTTCTTAATCGCGTACGGCTGCGGCTGCCTTCGTCGCTGCGGCATGGGCTGGCCAATCTTTACCGGCCGGGCAATCAGTCGGCCGCAGTGCTGGCGGCGCTGGGCACGGGGGTGATGCTCATCCTCGCGGTCTACCTGATGCAGTCGCAATTGTTGCGCGACATTCGCGAGACCGCCTCGCCGAAGTTGCCCAATGTATTTCTGGTGGACATCACGCCAGATGAGGTTGCGGGCGTGAAGGAGTTCTTTGCGCACCGCGCGGGCGTGATCGAGCCGCTCAATCTCATCCCCGTTGTGACCGGGCGATTCATCTCCGTAAACGGCGAGTCCGTCGAAGATTTGCGGGGCCGGCACTTTCCGCGGCGGATGCTTGAAAACGCCGAGCTCAGCCCCGCGGATGCGCCTCCCGAAGGCGACACGGTGACGCAGGGCAAATGGTGGACGAAAGCGAATGCGGCGGATCTGGCCGTCGCGCAAGGCGTGGCGCAGCGGCTGCATCTTGGCGTGGGGTCGGCGCTCCAGCTGGAAACGGGCGGCGTGGCGCGCAAGCTCACGGTTGCCGCTGTTTATCGCGCCGACGGGCAGCACTTGGGCGCGCGCGTTTCCTTTGTGCTGCCTACCGGGCAGTTGGCGGGCGAGGCGGCCACCTGGTACGGCGGGCTGCACATGGAACCGGAGCGGGTGGCCGATATGGAGCGAGGGCTGTTTGCAATGTATCCGACGATCAGCGTGATCAACGTGGCCGATGTGCTCGACCGCATTGACAGCGTGGTGAATCAGATTACGTTTGTGGTGCGCTTTCTTGCTGGCTTTTCAATCCTGGCCGGGCTGATGATTCTGGCGTCGAGCATCGCCAGCACGCGCTTCCGGCGCATGCGCGAGGCGGTGGTGCTGAAGACTTTGGGCGCCACGCGCATGAGGATCGTGCGCACTTTCAGCGTGGAGTTCAGCGTTCTCGGATTGCTTGCAGGCGCTGTGGGGGTGGTCTTTGCCAATGTTCTTACGCGGGAGCTGCTGCACCGGCTGGGAATTCAGTTCCACATCGAGTGGGATGCAACCGTCATCACTCTCGCCGGTTCCGCGGTGTTGGCAACGGTGACCGGATGGGTTGCAAGTTACCGAATCCTCGGGCTGCGGCCGCTGGAAGTGCTGCGCGAAGAGTAGGATTCAAACAGCCTTCAAACGACTTAACAGCCTTCCAGCAGTCCTTTTGCCGTTACTCCGGCAGCGTCACTGTGCCCTTTACGTTGAAGTTAGCCGTAAGCACCTGCACGCCGGTGTCTGGCTGCCCGCCGCCAACCGAGACCGTGTACTTGCCTTCGGCCACAATCGGTTCGCCGGCTTCGGTCACCATGCTCATGTCGCGCGGCGAAAGCTCGAAGCGAACCTTCTGCGAAGCGCCCGGATCGAGGTGGATGCGCTCGAAGGACCGCAGCGCGCGCAATGGCGCGCCGGGAACCTCAGGGAAGTTCAGATAAAGCTCGGCCACTTCGTCGCCCGCGCGGCTTCCCGTGTTAGTTACGGTAACTTCGACCGCCAATGGTTTGCCGGCAGTTATCTCCTTCGCCGGAATAGTTAAACCGCTGTAAGAGAATTTTGTATAACTCAACCCATAACCGAATGGGTAAAGCGGCTTACCCTCAAAATAGCGGTAAGTGCGGTTTTTCATCGAGTAATCGACGAACGAAGGCAACTGATCTATTCCCGTGTAGAAAGTTACCGGCAGCCGGCCCGCGGGATCGTTCGACCCCGAGAGCGTGTCGGCAACCGCCGTCCCGCCCTCTTCGCCCGGATACCACGCATCGAGAATGGCGTTGGCGTGCTCTTTGGCCCAGTTCACGGCCAGCGCGCTGCCGTTGGTCAACACCACAACCAGCGGCTTGCCTGTGGCGCCGAGAGCGCGAATCAGGTTCTCCTCGGGCTGCGGCAGATCGATGCGGACGCGGTCGCCGCCAAGAAATCCCGGCTCGTCCACCCTCATCTCTTCGCCTTCAAGCCTGCTGGTGATGCCCACCACGGCGATTACGACATCGGCGTTTTTAGCTGCGGCGATCGCCGCCGGATCGGGCGCGAGATCGGCTTGCGACCAGCCGTCCGGCCGCGGCTTGGGATGCTCCTGCATAAGAAAGTCCGTGCCCGGCACATAGCTGATCGTGTCGCCGGCGAACTCCTTTTTGATCCCCTCCAGGATCGATACCGTGTGCGTGGGAGTGCCGCTGTAATTGCCCAGCAGCACCGCTGTCTCATTGGCAAGCGGACCCACCACCGCGATCTTGATGCCGGAAGTTTTGAGCGGCAGCGTGCCGTCGTTCTTCAGCAGCACCATCGACTCATCGGCCAGCTTGAGGGCCAGCTCGCGGTGCGCCGGGCTGTTCAGATCGCTTTCGGGAAACTTCGTATAAGGCACCATCGACGGCGGATCGAACATACCCAGCTTCATGCGCGCGGTGAACAGGCGGATCAGCGCCCGGTCCACGTCGCTTTCCTTGAGATAGCCCTCCTGCACAGCCTCGATATAGGGCTTGTAATCGTGATCGTCCGTTACGACGACCCTGAAGTCGGCGCAATCGTTGTCCATGCCGCGCTCCATGCTCACCGCCGCGGCCTGCGGCAGAGTGGGCTCATAGTAGTGGCCGCTGAAAATATCGTGTACCGCGTCGCAGTCCGAAACCACGTAACCCTGAAAATTCCATTTGCCGCGCAGCATGTCGTCGAGCAAAAACTGGTTGGCGCACGCCGGCTGGCCGTTGATGCTGTTGTACGCGCACATGATGGAATCGGCTTTGCCCGCGACGATTGCGGCGCGAAAGGCGGGCAGATATGTATCCATCTCGTCGTGCTTGCTCACTGCGACGTCGAACATGTGCCGCATAGGCTCGGGGCCCGAGTGTACGTCGAAGTGCTTGGGTGTGGCGATGACGCGGTAGTAGTGCGGATCGTCGCCCTGCATGCCAGTGACGAAGGCTACGGCCATGCGCCCGGTGAGGAACGGGTCTTCGCCGTAGGTCTCCTGGCCGCGGCCCCAGCGCGGATCGCGGAAGATGTTGATGTTCGGCGCCCAGAAGTCCAGCCCATGATGAAACGGATTGCTGTGGTCACGGACCGACTGCTCATGCTCGATGCGCCCCTCGATGCCGATGTCGACGGCCATTGCGTGAACACCCGCCGGATCGAAGGTCGCGCCCAGGCCGATCGGTTCAGGGAACTCCGTCGTGCCGTTCACTGCGTCGCCGTGCAGCGCCTCGCTCCACCAGTCGTACGCTGGAACGCCGAGCCGCGGAATGGCGCGCGCCTGATTGACAAGCTGGCTGGCCTTCTCCTGGAGCGTCATTTGGTGTACAAGGTCCGCCGCCCGCACTTCAGCCGGCAGTTTGGGGTTCAGGTACGCCGGCTTTTGCGCGTCCTGCGCAAAAA
Organism: Occallatibacter sp.; assembly: GCA_050745765.1. Lineage (GTDB taxonomy): Bacteria > Acidobacteriota > Terriglobia > Terriglobales > Acidobacteriaceae > Telmatobacter. The sequence continues at coordinate 13,650 of JBOGLX010000222.1, forward strand.
CCGCAAAAGCCGCTCCGCAAACCGCCAATGCCGCAGCCAGGCGCAATCCAAAGGTCCTCATCAAATGTCCTCGCAATTGGGCCGTCCAAGGCTTGCGCCGCGTTTACGGCGAAGAATGAATCTGCCCCAGCCCCGCGCCCAACTCTAACGTTCCCCTAAAGCCGCTGTCAAGGCGGGGATCCGGTGAGAAAATCGTTTTATACAGGTGCTTTCCTGGGCGGGGCGTTAGATTCTTATCTGAATAATGTTGAACAAAACGACTGCGACAAATGGGATTGCAAGCCGATGTCGCGTTTAACCGTTAAGTCCGGTTGCAATCGCAAATTCTCGCAGGGGCTAAAGCCCACATTCTTTTGCGGGAGTTCTTCGGCACGACTGAAGTCGTGCCCTGACACAAAGCCTCATCCGCGAGCGAATTTCCTCGGCAAAATTTCAAATATATTTGGCTAGCAATCTCCGCGGCGCAGTTCGCGTTTGCCGGCGGAATTCGGAGGCCGGGGGTACGATGGCCTTATGGCTGTTCTGCTCGAAGTCCGTAACCTGCGCATCCGTTTCGGAACGCTGGAAGCGGTGCGTGGAATCGATTTGCGCATCGACGAAGGCGAAGTGCTGGGGCTGGTCGGCGAGTCGGGATCGGGCAAGAGCGGCGCAGCGCTGGCAATCATGGGGCTGCTGGGACCAGCGGCGCGCGTCGAAGGCGAGATCCTCTGGCGAAGCGCCTCCGCGGGCCATGCGAACGGATTGCGGAACGGCCCGGGCGGCGACACCATCGACCTGCTTCGCCAACCGCCCGGCGCACTGCGAAGACTGCGCGGCCGCGAGATTGCCATGATTTTTCAGGAGCCCATGACGGCGCTCAATCCCGTCATGACCATCGGCCGCCAGGTGGCCGAAGCGGCTTCCGCGCATCATCCTTCGTGGTCGGCAAGAGAAGCGAAGCAAAAGGCCATCGCCGCGCTCGAATCCGTCGCTATTCCCGATGCGGCGCGCCGCTACGGCGATTACCCGCACCAGTTTTCCGGCGGGCAGCGCCAGCGCATCCTCATCGCCATGGCCCTCATCAACCGTCCGCGCCTGCTCATCGCCGACGAGCCCACCACGGCTCTCGACGTAACCGTGCAGGCGCAGGTGCTGGAACTGTTGCGCAACTTGCAGCGGGAGCATGGATTGGCGATGCTCTTCATCTCTCACGACCTGGCAGTCGTGGGTCAGGTGGCCAGCCGCGTTGCGGTCATGCGTGCCGGGCAGGTGGTGGAAACGGGCGCCAGCGCGCAATTGCTGACAGCGCCCCAGCACGACTACACGCGCAGCCTGCTGGCCGCGGTGCCGACGCTGCGCACGGATCGGGGCCGGCCGCTGGCGATGGTGGGTAAGGAAATACAGCCGCCCCTCGGTTAACTGAGAGGCGGCAGAGGTTGAGAGGAACCTACTCGGCAGCCGTCTCTTCGGCCGCGGGCTCTGCGTCCGCAGGCTCCACGGCAACGCTCTCCGCAGCTTCATCCGTCGCTTCCCCCTCGACCTTCACCTTCAAGCGCGCGGTCACTTCACGGTAAAGCTTGATAGCTACCGTGAATTCGCCCACGCTCTTGAGCGGCTCGCCGAGCTGAATCTTGCGGCGATCGACCTCGAAACCCTTCGCGGCCAGCTCGCCGGCAATGTCGGCCGAGGTGACCGAGCCGAACAGGTGGCCCTGCTCGCCTGCCTTGCGCGTAAAGCTCAGCAACACGGGCTCGAGCTTGGTCTGGAGTTCCTCGGCCTGCGCCTTTTCCGTTGCTGCGCGGCGCGCGGCGGCGTGCTTCATCTGATCGATCACGGCCTTGTTGGCCGCGGTGGCCTGCAGCGCCAGCTTGCGCGGCAGCAGGTAGTTGCGGCCGTAGCCGTCGGCCACCTTGACCACCTCTCCGCGTTGGCCCAGGTTCACGATGTCTTCCTTCAGGATCACTTCCATTTCAAAATCTCCATTCATTCGGCGCCAGCGCGTCTTGGACAAGAGCGCCGGCAGTACGAGCGAGCAACACGCCTGAATCCAAACTCGCCGCGGCGGTCGCGCATTAGTGCCGCGTGGCAAACGGCAGCAGCGCGATGTTCCGCGCCTGCTTGATGGCGCGGCTCAGGCGGCGCTGGTGCGTGGTGCAGACGCCAGTCAGACGCCGCGGCACAATCTTGCCGCGCTCCGCCACAAATCCTTGCAGCAATCGCACGTCGCGGTAGGGGATGGCGTCGATCTTCTCCGTGCAAAACTTGCAGACCTTCTTGCGGCGGAAGAACTTGCCGCGTCCGCCGGCGCCGCCCGGCCGGGGTCCGCCGGAGCGGGGTCCCGAGCTGGGTCTGGAATCCGATCCGGAACTCGGTCCGGAACCCGGTCCAGAGCTCGATTGCGGGCTTGCCGATGCGCCGCTTTCGGGCGCCCTCGATGGTGTCTCTTCAGGCATACTGTTTCCTCTTCACTCTCTTCGTTCTTCCAAGGCGCGCCTTCTGCGCCAGGAAGGTTGAATCGCGCCGCGCCGGCCTTAATGCATTGCAAACCGTTCGCGGCAAATCGCCACAGCCTTCTTACGTGCCTGTCCTATGCGCCGATGTGAGCGGGCTCGGCAGCTTCCACCGGAGCAGGCGCAGGAGCAGCCGCAGGAGCAGCAGCGGCCGCAGGCGCAGGAGCGGCCGCAGGCGCAGGAGCAGGAGTTTCCGCGCGTGGCGCAGCAGCCGCAGGCTCCGAGCTCACCTTGCGGCGCTCGCCGCGCAGCGCTTTCACCTTGGCCAGCCGCTTCTCCTCTTCGTCAATGCGCACGGTGATGAACTTGATCACCGGCTCGGTAACGCGCAGCCGGCGCTCCAGCTCCAGCACCACCGCGCCGTTGGCCTCGATGGTCAGCAGCACGTAATTGCCGTCGTTGAACTTGCGCACCAGATAGGCGAGCTTGCGCCGGCCCATCTTCTCCACCGACTTCACCACCCCGCCGCCGTGCGTGACGGTCGTCGTAAAGCCCGCGATCAGCTTATCTACATCCTCGTCGGCCGCATCCGGCCGCACGATGAACATAACCTCATAAACTCGCGCCATCTGTATTCCTTTTCCGCAGAAGCGAGTCGCTTCCGCACACAACTAACAGTTCATGGTTCACAGTTCGTAGTTCACAGTTCTCGGTTCTCAATTGCTGGCGTGGATGTTGCTGCTCTGCCCGTCATTCTCAAACTCCCAATTCCCGGTTTCTGTTCCCTATTCCCTATTCCCTATTCCCTGTTCTTTGTCTTCCTTCCGGTTAAACTCGTTCATTGCCGCCGCCGGACCCTCGCCAATAATCTTCCTCACGGCCGCAGCCGCGCGGTCCAGCACCTCGTCCAGCACAGCCAGGTCCGCCTTGCGCATGGGCGACAGCAGATAATCCCTGCCCGGCCGTTTGCCGCCCGCGGCAATTGCCTCAGGCGGCAGATTCGGCCCCACGCCGATGCGCAATCGCAGCCACTCCTGGCTGCCCAGGACGCCGGTCACGCTGCGGGCTCCGTTGTGCCCCGCCGGCGAACCGCGCTCCCTGATCTTCAGCGTTCCCAGCGCCAGGTCCAGCTCGTCGTAGATCACGAGCAGGTCCCGCGCAGGGTCCGCCTCGAACTCTCGAACCAGGGCGGCCACGGACGCGCCGCTCAGGTTCATAAACGTCTCCGGCTTGGCCAGGACCACCTGCCGCCCCGCCAATCGACAGGTCGCGGTAACGGCCCGGCAGCGCCGGTTCTGGACCACTACGCCCTCTTGCCCGGCGATGCGGTCGATGGCCATGAATCCCGCGTTGTGCGGGGTCCACAGATACTCGAGGCCGGGATTGCCAAGCCCCACCACCAAAAACGGGCCGGCGGAGGAACCAACTCGCCCGCCAACCTCGGAGTGAAGGGACTGCGCCGCCTCACCCAAGACTTACTTCTTCGCCTCGGGCTTTTTCGCCGCGGCCTCGGGCTTCTTGCCCGCGGCGGCTTCGCCCTCCGGCTTGCCCTTCTTGGCCACTTCCGGTTCAGCCGCTGCCGCTGCGCCCTCCACAACCGCACCTTCCTCAGCCACCGGCGCCGCCTCTTCGCGGATCGACATCACGTGCGCCACCGTCGCATCCTCGGCGTTCAGGTACTTGACCTTCTCCGAGTGCGGCAGATCGCTCACCCGGATCGCGCTGTGCAATCCCAGTCCGCTCACGTCCACATCTACGTGGCTGGGAATATCGGCGGGCAGGCACTCGATCTCCACTTCGCGCAGCACCTGGTCCAGGATGCCGCCCTCCGTCTTCACGCCCACCGGCACGCCCATCAGCTTGACGCGCACGCTCACGCGCAACGTCTTGTCCAGCGCAATCCGTTTCAGGTCGATGTGGATCAACTGATCCTTGATCGGCTCCCGCTGCCAGTCCACGATCATGGCCGTGGCCGTGGCCTGGCCCGCCACTTCGACGTCGAAAATGGTGTTGTGCCCGGTCTCGGAAAACAGAATCCGGGAGATCTGTTTCGGTTCCACCTCGATGGCCACCGGATCGTGCCCGGAGCCGTAAAGCACGGCGGGAATCTTGCCTGCGGCGCGCACGCGGCGTGCGGCGTTCTTGTTGAATTTGCCCTCGCGGGGCCTGGCTACAACTACTTCCGGCATTTTTCTCTCGTTTCTAAAAGCCAGTGGTCAGTGATCAGTGGTCAGTGGTCAGAAAAAAACCGACCCACTGCACGCCGAGTCCCGGCAACCAGCTAAATTGTCAAGCGAGACAGTTCCTGCTGTCCGCCTCTCACTGAACACTGATCACTGACCACTGATCACTGGTCGCTTTCAGCTAAACAACGTACTCACGCTAGTCTCCATGTGAATGCTCTCGATCGCCGCGCCCAGCAGCCCGGCAATGGTGAGCACCTTGATCTTGGGCACCTTCTGCGCCGCCTCGCGCAGCGGAATCGTATCGGTCACAACCAACTGTTCGAGGGGCGAATTGGCGATGCGCTCAATGGCCGGCCCCGAAAGCACGGCGTGCGAGGCGCAGGCATGTACGCTCGCCGCGCCGTTCGAGTAAAGCGCGTCCACCGTCTTCACCAGCGTCCCCGCCGTGTCGATAATGTCGTCGATGATCAGGCAGGTCTGGCCCTCGACGGCGCCGATCACGTGCATCACTTCGGCCACGTTCAAATCCGTCCGCCGCTTGTCCACAATGGCCAGCGGCGCGCCCATCTTCTGCGCGAAAAATCTTGCCCGCTCCACGCCGCCCGCATCCGGCGAAACCACCGTAAGGTTGGGCAGCGCCTGCTCGCGGAAGTGGCTCACCAGCACCGGGCTGGCAAACATATGATCCACGGGTATGTTGAAGAACCCCTGAATCTGCGCCGCGTGCAGGTCCACAAACAGCGCGCGGTTGGCGCCCGCCGTGGTCAGCAAGTCGGCGATGAGCTTGGCGCTGATGGCCACCCGCGGCCGGTCTTTGCGGTCCTGGCGCGCGTACCCGTAGTAGGGCACCACCGCCGTGATCCTTGCCGCCGAAGCCCGCTTGAGCGCGTCGATCATCACCAATAACTCCACCAGGTGCTGGTCCACCGGATAGCACGTGGGCTGCACCACAAACACATCCACGCCGCGCACGTTTTCGAGCAGTTGGAAGTAAACTTCCCCGTCCGCGAAGCGCTGCAGCTTGGCCTCGCCCACCGGCACGCCGATATGCTTGCCGATGGCCTCCGCCAGCTTGGGATTGGCCGTCCCCGAGAACAGCTTGAAGCGCTTGTCCTCGCTCAACCGCGACCGCTTTTTATCCGCCGGGGCCACTTTGGGCTCCTTCGCCTTGGCCGGCTCGGCTGCCGCCGCGTCCATTGTCGCTGTCCTCGCGCCGTCCTGCTGCGCGCCTTGCACTACCACCGTGACTGTCCCAACCGCCATCTGAAATACCCTCCAAGCTGGTTTGCTTTGGCTGTACTCCGTCGTTGCCTAACACAGTACTGACGGCGCTGCCGTAACAGCCGCGCGCGGTACCCTCAATTTGGCTGGGCGACCTGGATTCGAACCAGGATAAATGCCTCCAAAGGGCATTGTCCTACCATTGAACGATCGCCCAATGTGGCCAGCCGCAAGCGAGCCTCTCTCGCACCGCGGACGGCTGTCAATCCCTTTCTTCCACAACCATTTCGTGCCAGTACTCGGATCGCGGAATCGTGCGCGTTAACTCGACCCGCACTTCCGTCTCCCGAAACTGTTCCCGCAACCACTCTCGCAACCGGGCCTGCGCTTTTTCTGCATCTCTCCGGGATTTGTAGAGCCCGAAGAGCGCCGAGCCGGACCCCGACAGCGAGGCGTGGAGGGCTGCCTCCGGCTCGCCGGCTGCCGCAAGAACCTGCTTGATCGCACTGAGACGGGGATGCTGGGGAAAGACAACGCGCTCGAAGTCGTTTTCGATCCAGCTAAGAATCCCGGTGCGGACAAGCACGGACTCAAGCGGTCCGGCCAGGTCCTCTCCATTCAAGAGGACACCGGAGGAGCCGGCTCCCTGCCGTCCTTCCGTTGCCGGCCCCGTCAAAGGGGCCGCTTCCGAGAAGGCGCTCAAGTAGGCGCGACTCAACTCCTTTAGTTTACCGGCGCTTGCCTCCGCGGTCAAACTTTCCGCCGCGCACAGCACATCCCAGTCCCGAAACGCCTGCTGCGTAGAAACCCCCACCGCCGGCGCGGCCACCACGCACCAGGTCGGCTCGATCTCCGCCAGCGCCTGCACCTTCTGCCCCCGATCGACCCCCAGCACTGTCCCACCAATCAAAAACAGCGGCACATCCGACCCCACCCGCACCGCAGTCTCCAACCTGCGTTGGGAATTCCAATTGCCAAGTTCCGAGTTGCCAACTTCCGAGATGCCAACTTCCGAGGGTGCCCCATCCATCGGGCGTTCTTTGCCCGATGGGTGGGACCGGCCCACATTCTCTGGTTCAGCCGGCGCCCTGACCCCTGATCCCTGACCCTTGACTCCTGCGCTTAACTCCGTCTCCAGCCCCACCAGCGCCGCAACGGCATTCGCCGACCCCGCGCCCAATCCCCCCTGCACCGGCAGCCGCTTCTCGATATGAATCTCAACCTCGGCGGTCAATCCAAGCGCATCAAGCGCCAGCGCCACCATCCTCCATGCCGTATTGCGCTCGTCCGTGGGCACGCGGCTGTCGTTCGAGGTCACCCGCAGCGAAGTCGCCGCCGCCATCCGCGCCGACACCGTCACCAGGTCGTGAATCTCAAGCGTCTGATAGACAGTAACCAGCGAGTGAAACCCATCCGGCCGCGGCGCGCCAATATAGAGGCCAAGATTGATTTTCGCGTGCGAGCGGACGGTTGTGGGCATACCGGTCCATTGTATGTTCGACGCCTACCCGCACTCGTGCAACGGTTCCGGATTCGCTGGCCTCTCCGCGCAACCCGGCAAACCCCGTGATTTAGACTTATCTGGACGCGCCCGCGTCTTGAACCGCGGCTTCACAGGCCAAATCGGGTTCCGCTCCAGGAGGATTTTCCCGGAAGAGAGGTTTTTTGATGCGTGCAGCCACCTTTCTGCTACCCGCCGCTATCGCCTTGTCCCTCGCAACTCTACCGTTCTCCGCAGTTGCGCAGCAAAAAGCCGCCGCGCCGCAAAAACCCTTGACCGTCGAAGCCATCTTCGCCCACGGCCCGCTGATCGGCCATCCGCCGGAGCAATTAACCTGGTCGCCGGACGGCAAGCACCTCACCTATCTCGATGGCGGCCAGTTGATCGAAATCGACTCGACAACGGGCCGCCCGCACGTGCTTATCGACCGCCAAAAGCTCGCACCCCTCGACCGCCAGGACGGCACCGAGCGCGACATCGCCCATCGCGCCCGCTATCACATGGCCAGCTACATCTGGGCCCCCGACTCCGATCACCTCCTGTTCGATTCCGGAGGCCGGCTCTGGGTCTATAGCCTCACCAACGGCACCGGCGTGGAGGTCGCCTTCACGGGTTCGGGTTCCGGAGACGATCCCAAATTCTCGCCCGACAGCACCATGATCTCCTTCATCCGCAACCACAGTCTCACCGTGCTCCGCCTGCGCGAAGCAGGCACGCCCGCCGCCGAGGTCGCGCCTTCGGAAAACCCCGACATGCTCAACGGCGAAGTCGATTGGGTCTACGAGGAAGAGCTCGACGTGCGCAGCAACTACTTCTGGTCGCCGGACTCGAAAAATCTGGCCTTTATGCAGATGAACGAAGCGCAGGTGCCGCAGTACCCCATCGAAGACTGGATTCCCACCCACGCCACCGTCGTCATGCAGCGCTATCCGCAGCCCGGCGATCGCAACCCGGACGTGCGCGTGGGCGTGGTCAGCGCCAAGGGCGGGCGCGTGACGTGGATGCGAGTGCCCATTCAGCCCGGCGACGACTACATTCCCCGCTTCGGCTGGGCCAACGATAAGACCGTCTGGATCGAAACCCTGACCCGCGACCACAAGCACCGCGCACTGTATTTCGGCGATGCGGATACGGGCGACGTGCAGAAGGCGCTTGAGATCGACGACGCGAAGTTTCTCGACGAAAACTACGACGTCTCGGTTGGTGGCGGCGACATCGTTCTCACCGATTGGACCGGCGGCCACAATCAGCTCTACCTCTACACCTACAAGCAGTCGCACCCCATGTCGGGAGAAGCCGCGATGGAGCGCCAGTTGACCAAAGGCGGCTTCGAGGTCGGCAAAGTGTACAAAGTCGACCACGCGGCCGGCGTCGTGGACTACGCCTCCAACCAGGGCAACGTGCTCGATCAGCAGATCTGGCAGGCGAACTTCGCGGGCAAGAGCCGGCAGCTCACCACCGAACCGGGGTCCCACGAGGCAACCTTCGCGCCGGTGGGCGGCGCATTCGCTGACAAGTTCTCGACACGCATGGACCCGCCCACGCTGCGCATCTGCCGTGCGGCAGGCAAATGCAGCGTCTTCTGGTCCACGCGCGCGGTCGAGACTTACCATCTGCGCGCCCCAGAGCAGCTTCAGGTCAAAGCTCACGACGGAACCACCCTCTACGCCACACTGCTGCTGCCCGCGGGCGCAGAGTCCGCGGCCAGCGTGCCGCTCATCGTCAACCCCTATGGGGGCCCCGGCGAACAGTCAATCGCCAACCGCTGGGCGGACGGGCTGCTGTTCGACGAGCTGCTGGCCGAGCACGGCTTCGCCGTTCTGCACGCGGACAACCGCGGCATGGGCGGCCGCGGCCGCGCCTTTGCCCAGTTCGCCTACCATGACTTCGGCCCCGTCCAGCTCGAAGATCAGTTGACGGTCGTCGACGCCGCGCTCAAGCAGTACCCGGTGCTCGACCCCAAGCGTCTGGGCTGGTGGGGTTGGAGCTGGGGCGGCACCTTCACCCTCTACGCCATGACCCACTCCGACCGTTTCCGCGCCGGCGTCGCCGTAGCCCCGGTCACCGACTGGCGCGACTACGACTCCATCTACACCGAGCGCTACATGAGCCGCCCGCAGGACTTTCCCACCGGCTACCACGACTTCTCGGTGGTCAACTACGCCGCCAACCTGCACGGCCATCTGCTGATCGCCCACGGCACCGGCGACGACAATGTGCACATCGAGAACACGGTGCAGTTTGTGCAGGCGCTCATCGAAGCCCAGAAGCCCTACTGCCTCGAAATCTACCCACGCAAAACTCACGCCATTCTGGGCCCCGACGTGCGTACGCATCTCTACAACAGCATCCTGGCGCAATTCGAGCGCTACCTGATGCCGCCGGTGACGGCCGGAAGCGGAGATTAAGAGCTTATCCGCAGATAGTAGCGCCGGTCTCCCGACCGGCTGTGGTGCGGGTCTCATGACCCGCATCCATGCTTGTGCTGCCACTAAATTCCCCTGGCGGCGAGGACGCCGCCAGTACAGCCGGTCAGGAGACCGGCGCTACTCACGATTCGGCAGGTGGCCCGCTCATGGATTTCAGACCATAGGGAGTGAGGCCCAGGAGGGGCTGTGCCCTGTTCATCGCGGCATTATCGCGATGAGCGGGTCTTCGGCGGATGGCCTGGAATATCCGAGGTGAGAGACGAACCAACCGGGTGGCCAAGATCTGGATTTTCAGACCTGGGTCCGGCAACGGCCAGACCTACCAGCCTGTGGCGAAAGTTGAGATTTCAGAAAAGCCGTCCCTCAGCGGCTAAAGCCCCACTGATTTTGTTGGCTTTACGGCACGACTAAAGTCGTGCCCCTTCAAAACCAGACTTCTACCACAGTCTGCTACAGCTCATGCCGCTTGAAAATCTCGTCCTTTTCCCGCCCTGGGCACTTCGTGCACTCCAGGCAGCAGACCAGAAATACGGCCACGGCGACCGTAATGATGATGGCGAGAATGCTCGCGCCGCTCGTCAGCCAATGAAACAGATTATGCATGACGCGCCTCCTTGCACACAACGCCGACCCCATGCGAGCGTCTCTGCAAGACTCCTCCGAATACTTAGTATGACGTAAACTTCCTGGGGTTGGTTTGCAATCGTGGCCCTATCGCAGTACACTCTCGTAATCTAGCGAATATAAAGCGAAAATAGTTCCAAAAATGACTGCATCGCCCATCCCCGAGCCGGAAATCCTACCGGAGGATTGGCCGGAAGAGCTTCAGTTTCTGGAGCAGCAGCCAGGTAGCGTCCGCGAGCAGCATAGCCTCACCGCCGAACCCGCACCCGATGCCGGCCCTGCCCTCAACTGGCTCTTCGTCGATCTCAACTCCTACTTCGCATCGGTGGAGCAGGAGACGCGCCCGGAGCTTCGGGGCCGTCCCGTCGCCGTCGTCCCCATGATGGCCGACACTACCGTCTGCATCGCCGCCAGCTATGAGGCCAAGGCCTTCGGCGTGAGGACGGGCACCGTGGTCGCAGACGCCAAACGCCTCTGCCCGGAGATCGTCCTGGTGGAAGGCCGCCACGAGATTTACGTCGACTACCATCGCCGCGTCGTTGAAGCCGTCGAGAGCTGCCTGCCCGTAACCGCCGTCCTCTCGATCGACGAAATGGCCTGCCGCCTGATCGGCCGCGAGCGTCCGCTGCTTGCCGCGCTCGAACTCGGACGCAAAGTCAAAGCCCGCATCCGCGAACACGCCGGCAACGCCCTGCGCAGTTCCGTCGGCCTCGCCACCAACCGCTATCTGGCCAAGATCGCCAGCGACATGGAAAAGCCCGACGGCCTCGTCGCCCTGCCCCTCGACATTCTTCCCGAGGCGCTCGCCCAGCTCACCCTGCGCGACCTGCCCGGCATCGGCGCCCGCACCGAGAAGCGTCTCAACGAGCGCGGCCTTCACACCATGCAGCAACTCCTCGCCCTCACCTGTGAGCAGGCCGGCGAGTTCTGGGGCTCCGTCTGGGGCGAGCGCCTCTGGCACTGGCTGCGCGGCGAAGACTTCGACATGGCCGAGACCGGGCACCTCAAGTCCATCAGCCACCAGCACGTGCTCGCGCCCGAGATGCGCACCGCCGAGCAGTCCTGGGCCGTGGCGCTCAAGCTCCTCCACAAAGCCGCCATGCGCCTGCGCGCCGCCGATCTATGGGCCGGCAGCATCGGCCTCGCCGTCGGCTTCGCCGTCCCCCGCGCGGACAATGCGCCGATTAGCCGCTTCGGCGTTCCCGCCCGCGGCTGGCACGGCGAGATCAAGCTGAGCGAGTGCCAGGACAACCCCACGCTCATCGCCGCACTGCGCCGCCTCTGGGACTCGCGCCCCACGGGCGCGCAGCACGACCACCCCTATTTCATCGGCGTAGTGCTCGGCGGCCTTGTCCCCAGCCGGTTGCACTCGCTCAACCTTTTCGACGGCCTCGAAGACGAGCAGAGCCGCGCCCGCCTTCTTGCCGCCATGGACGCGCTCAACAACAAATACGGAATGAGCACTCTCGCGCCCGCAACCATGCTAACGGCCTTCAAAGCCGCCCCGACGCGCATCGCCTTCCACAGCATCCCGGATTTGTTCTGATCCGCATCGGGATTGGCGAACAGCGGCCCAAAGGGCTCAAGATGCCCTAAAATGGCTTAAAAATGCTTATTTTGTGTACTGATTGGTAAATAGTGCAATTTACTATCTCATTGATTATGATAAACTTACGTGGCTTCTGCGCCAAAAATTGCGCCAATTTTGCGAGGGTAGGGGTAGTGGCGATCCTCGCCGAAATGGGAGGATTGAAAGACCAAGGCCGTCCATTTATTCATTGTGCGCCGATCGGGCCTAATTCTACGCAAAACCGCAACGAACATTTTGGGCTGAGGCACGGCTCTGCCCAGTGCGATAGATTCTTACCTGAATCATGTTAAACAGAACGAGTGCGACAAATTGGGATTGCAAACCGATGTCGCGTTTAGCCGCTAAGTCTGGTTGCAATCGCACGCTCCCGCGCAGGGCTAAAGCCCACATTTTCTTGTGGAGTTCCTTCGGCACGACTGAAGTCGTGCCCTGACACAAGGCCCCATCCGCCAGCGAATATCCACGGCAGAATTTCAAATATATCCTCGGCAGAATTTCGAATATATTTGGCTAGAGTTAAGTTAATTTTTTCAATAGGCTGGGCGATCAGGAGGCGGGAACTGCTCCCGCACAAGCCGCAACGCCTCTTCCGCCGTCGCAATCGTCCCCTCCAATTGCGCATCTTCGACAGCCCGCAACATCTCGCGAAATCCCGCTCCCGGTGCATAGCCCTCCGCAATCAACTCCCGCCCGGAAATCAGCCGCTGCGGCCGCACCGCCTCCTCCGGCATTGCCAGCCAGCGCTCCCGCACAAACTCCCAGTGGTCCAGATTCCCGCTCGCCGCCAGGCAATCCATGCGGTGCAGCGCCAGGTGCTCCGCAAAATTCTCCAACCGGAAAAACCGCATGAGCGTCGAAGCCTTCATCCGCGCCGCATCCGCAAACCGCATGTGGTTCTCGATGAGCGCCAGAATCTGTCCCGTCTCCTCGTTTGAAAACCGGAACCGCCGGCAAATCTCCGCGCCCACGGCGACACCCACATCCACGTGCCCATCGAAGCGAATGCGGTCCGGCGCGCGGCGAAACGTGGCCGGCTTGCCCACATCGTGCAGCAGCGCGCCCCACGCCAGCGCCATCGAGCACCCCGGCTCCAGTTGCTCGAGCAGCATCAGGGTATGCGTCCAGACATCGCCCTCGGGATGAAACTGCGCCGGCTGCTCCACGCCCTTCATGCGCGCAACTTCGGGCAGCACCTGCGCCAGCAGCCCGGTCTCGTCGAGCAGTTCGAAGGCTCGCCGCGCACGGCCTTCGGTGAGCATTTTGGTCAGCTCGTCGCGCACCCGCTCCCGGCTCACCGCATGGATGCGCGCGGCAAGCCCCCGCATCGCCGCCCGCGTGCCGGTCTCTAGTTCAAACCCGAACCGCGCCGCAAACCGCACCCCGCGCAGCATCCGCAGCCGGTCTTCCTCAAAGCGCAGCTCGGGCCGGCCAATGGCGCGGACGACGCCGGCGTCCAGATCGGCCACGCCGCCCACATAATCGATCACCGCCGCGCGCAAATCGTCCTGAGGAGTACGGGCTTCACAGGCTGCGGAAAAAGGGCGAATTGGAGGCGAATCCGACCCCGAAACCTCGGCAGGGGCTAAAGCCCGTCCTTTAT
>JBOGLX010000223.1:0-55263 GCA_050745765.1 Occallatibacter sp.
TTCCAGGCGCGCTTCCGCCAGCCGCTTGCGCGCTTTGTACTTGGTGATGCCGGCAGCTTCTTCAATGATTGCGCGGCGGTCGGTAGGCTTGCTGCTGAGGATCTGCCCGATGCGGCCCTGCTCGATGATGGCGTAGGATTCGGGACCGAGGCCGGTACCCATGAAGATGTCCTGAATGTCGCGCAGGCGGCAGAGCTTGCCGTTGAGCAGGTACTCGCTTTCGCCGCTGCGAAAGAGGCGGCGCGTAATGACGATCTCGCCTCTCTGCGGCGTGCGCTGGAACTTGCGGCGGCGAATTTTGAGCAGCACCTGCGGTGCGCCGGACTCCTGGGCCGCTTCCTGGCCCGTTCCCTGGCCCGTTTCCTGGACCGTTTCCTGGCCGGCATCGTCCACACGCACCGGGCCTGACGCGGCGTCGTCATCGATCGCCTGGCCAGGCTGCTCGGCGGCGACGATCTCCTCGGCCTCGGCGGCGCGCCCGCGGCGCACCTCGTCTTCGTCCCAATCGTCGGGGCCGTCGTGGCCGACGGAAACCTCAGGCTCGACAGGAATCGGCCCCTGGTATGCAGCCGGATCGGCCATGGTGATCGTCACTTCGGCCATGCCCAGCGGTTTGCGGTCGCGGGTTCCGGCAAAGATGACGTCCTGCATGTGAGAGCCGCGCAGGCTCTTGGCGCTCTGCTCGCCCAGTACCCAGCTCACGCCGTCCAGAATGTTCGATTTGCCGCAGCCGTTCGGTCCCACGACCACGGCGATCCCCGTCCCCGGCACGTTCAACTCCGTGCGGTCGCAAAAGCTCTTAAAGCCGAGAATGTGGATCTTCTTTAGTTTGAGCATCCTTACTCCGAATCACGGCCCCATGGGCGCAGCAGGCACGCAGCCGTTTCTTTAGTGACGTGCCGGAAGCCGAAAAATTGCCGTCTGAGTATTGACTCTAAGGATGCGGGGAAGCAGGGTCAACGGCATAAAACCCGGACTTTGTGGATAAGAGAGGCCGGAATTTGTTTGTCCTTACTCAAGCGTCAGGCTCGGATAGGCCTGCCTGAGCGGCGTGAGAATCATCGGCCTCAGGTAGGGCGCGAGGGTTCGAATGACGCCGGGCTTAAGCGAGCCCGCGAGGAAGCCCGTCTGAATCGATCGACCGGGGAGGGATTGCTGCTATATTGACGATGAGGGCTCTCGAAAAGCGTTGGGGAGCACTGAGTAGTTCCCGGCATGGCCGCTCGCCACAGTTTTGCCTTTTTCGGCATTGGTTTCAATTTCCTGTGGAAAAGAGCTCACCAAGTGAGCATAGCGAAGCTTCGCCCGAAAACGATGTGGAACGGCCTTGTAAAGACTAAGGATCCGTTTCATGTGAGTGGAGCACGCAAGCGCGCAAGAGTGAGCCTGGGCATTGGGGAGTTAATGGAGGCCTCGCGCTGGCCGGGAATCAGCGGTTCTTGCCACGGCTCTGGGGCGATCTTGTTGATTTGACTCGCATAAATACGATGAAATAAAATTGGCCTGATGTTCCAACAGATGCATTGATGGGGAATGGAACGTGCGGCCAAGGTCGGACTGCATCGTTGAGAGTTGCCATCGAAGACGGCATGGGGAACTTGGGGCACGTAGGAATTAGCGCTGCATTCCGCCACGGCTGGGTAACTCGGGCTCCATTAGGCTGGCCTTTGGGGGTTGTTTACTTTGAAGTTCCGTCGTACTTCGGATGAAGCGCGTTTGCATCTCGTACGCGCCCGCCGGCTGACCTCTTTTCCACCTGCAGACGATAAACGCTGCGAGGGTTGCCGCGGCCGGCCCCATTCACCCGAGAAATAACCTCGGTTCCTTTAATCACCGAGTGCAGGCCGCGCTCTTGGCGTTGAACCGCCCCACAACTTCAGCATCGCCAGAATGCAGCGAAGTTTTGAACATGGAGAGGTTAGATTGCAACCATCCGCTCGCGTCACCAACTCCGCAATGGGTCCCGCCAAGCAGGACATAGCCCTGGCGGATTTGTCGCTCATCATCCGAAAGCGGCGCTTTCTGTTGATCGCCATGATATTGGGGCTGCCCATTCTGGCCGTCACACTGGGCACGATACGCGGGAAGCGCTTCACGGCCACCGGCGAAATCCAGATTCAGCCCGGTTCGGCCGCGGACCTGAAGCAGTCGGTCGCCGCGGCCTTGAGCGCAGGGGCGACGAGCACGCTGGACGTGGTGATGGAGAGCGACATCCGCATCCTGGAAAGCGACAAGCTCCTCTTGACGGTGGCACGGACGTTGAAGCTTCAGGACAACCTCGAATTCCTTAACGGCGAGACCACGATCAAGCCTGGACTCATCCACGGCACTCCTATCGCCCTTTATCACGGCAATCTCGACGATCCGTTCGTCAGCCATGAAATTCTGAGGAAGCTTAAGAAGCACCTTACGGTCGCGCGCGTGCCGCGCACGCAGATGATCACGATCTCCTACGAAAGCAAGTCCCGCAAACTGTGCGCCGACATCGTCAACGACCTGGAAAGCGAGTACATTAAAAATAATTTCGCCGCGCACTTCAATAACACGCAGCAGGTATCTAACTGGCTGACCGGACAAATCGACGACCTGCGCGCTATTGTGCAGGATTCGCAGGACAAGATGGTCGACTTGCAGAAGAAGCTGGGCATATCGGCGCTCGACCCCAGCCACAGTCTGGTCGTGCAGCAGATAGGCGATCTTGAAAAGGGAGCATCGGATGCGACGGAACAGCGCGTAGCCGTGGAAGCGCGTTATCGCATTCTCGAATCCTTGCCGCCGGACCAGATACAGGAGGCGCCAACGCTGCTGGGTACCGACGGGCCGCAAGGTCAGCTTGCGATGCTTCGCTCGGAGCGCGACACGGTCTTGGCCGACCTGGCCAGGCTGCAGCCCGTCTACGGGCCGAACTATCCGCAGGTGAAGCAGTTGAATGCACAGGTTCGGACGCTCGACGGCGAAATCGAACAAATGCAAAAGCGGGCGATAAGTCAGGCCAAAGACGCGCTCAATATTGCGCAGACGGACGAGAACCGGGCCCAGACCGTGCTGGACAGCAGAGTGCATGAACTGTACGGCCAGCGCGACGATATCGTGCGCTACGAGCTACTCTCCGAGCAATATGAGTCGGACCGGCTTATGTACGAGAGCATACTGGCGCGGCTGCGCGAGGCCGCCGTGGATGCGGGACTGGATTCGGCCGACATCAGCATCATCGATCTCGCCTCCATTCCGACGGCGCCGTCGAGTATGTCTCGGTTCGAACTGGGACTCATCGGCCTCGCCTGCGGCTTCTTTGGAGGTTTGGTGATCGCGCTTCTGCTCGAGCGGCTGGACACGCGCATGAGGGATTCCAAGGATATCCAGGACCTTCTTGGCATCCCCGCTATTGCCATCATTCCGCAGACCAACTGGAAAAGCAAAGAGGATAGCTCCGATCTTAATATCGGACCGGAAATTTTATGGGACTTCCGGTCGCCTTTTGCCGAAGCGATTCGGGTATTCAGGACCTCGATTCAACTTTCCAGCACCTCGCGCGAATCGCGAGTGATCGCAATTACCAGTTGTCAGCCGGGTGAAGGCAAGTCCACCCTGTCGATGAACCTGGCGGCTGCGCTTGCACAGGGCGGCAAGAAAGTCGCGCTGGTGGACACCGATATGCGCCGTCCCAGCGTTTACTGGCGTCTTTCATTGTCCGCGAAGAAAGGGCTTTCGGAGTTCCTCACCGGCCTTGAACCGCTCAGCGAAATCATCCAGACGCACAAGACGCTTAACACCCTCGACCTGGTTCCATCCGGTGTTTGCCCGCCTCTGCCGGCCGATCTGCTTGCCTCCGACCAGATGAAGGATTTTGTGCATCTGCTCCGTGAACGGTACGATTACGTGATTTTCGATACGCCGCCGGCGTTGTCAGTTACCGATCCACTCATCGTCGGGACTTTGTCTGACGGCATGGTCCTGGCCATTCGCCAGGGCTACTGCACTCGCGCCATGCTGGCGCGCGCTTCGGAGATCTTCCGCGACGTGCAGGTTAAGATCTACGGATTTGTTCTGAACGGCGTAGATCCGAATCTTCCCGAATACTACGGATACCTTGGTTACTACTCCTATGAGTACAAGAACCGGGGTTAGACTGCGTGTGACGCGCATAGGGGTCGAGGAGTTCATATGAGTTTACAGCAAAGATTCAATATTGGCCGCTTATTGCTGGCGTCGTGCATCCTCGCCGCCGGCGCGAGTGCGTCCTTTGGCCAATATGCGGGACCTGCGGTCACATCGCCCGCGCAGGAGGCGAGCGCGCCCTCCGCCGCCATGCGCGCCCCCAATTACGAGGGGATTGAAATACTTCCCGGCGATGTGATCTCCATCCAGACCTACGGGGTTCCCGAACTGACAACGACCGAGATGGTTGCTTCGAGTTCGATAATACAAGGCAATGGTCCCGTTGTTCCGGGAATAAAGGTCGGAGCCAACGGAGAAATTGACCTGCCTTATCTGGGCATCGTAAAGGTCGCCGGGATGACGCCTTCCGAAGCGGCCGTATATCTGGCCAAGAAATTGAAAGAAAGCGGTATCCTGGCCGATCCCCAGGTAAGTGTCGAATTAGTCGATTCGCCGACCCGCTTGATTTCAGTGATTGGAGAGGTCGTTAAGCCCGCTCCGGTTCCGGCATTTGGCGAGATCCGGCTGCTCGACGCGATTGCGGCTTGCGGCGGCTTCACTCCATTGGCCAGCCATACGATTACAGTCCGCCGCGCAGACCACACCATCACTGTCCAACTCGGAACCGATCCTCGGCAGGCGGGCAGAAGCGATATTGAGTTGCAGCCTGGCGATACTGTGATCGTCCCCAGAGTAGGAGACGTCTTCGTGGTCGGAGCGGTGAAAAGCCAGTTAGCAATCCCGTTGGCGGGCGACTACCCCATCACCGTGCTCCGGGCCATCGCCATGGCCGGCGGGGTCAATTACGGGGCCGCGCTCTCGAAGGCGCGCATCATTCGCCCTACCGCAGATAACCAGCACGTCGAGATCATGCTGGACCTGAAGAAAGTGATGTACGGCAAGCAGCAGGACGTGGCCCTCAAGTCCGACGATGTCCTCTACATTCCAACCAACGCCTTCAAGGATGCTCTAAGTGCCGGCGCAGCCAGCGTTGCCGTGACCGCACTTTACGGCATTGCGTATACCACCAGCGTGGTCAGGTAGCGGGCTTGCCCGTGCCGGGGATCGCTGCGAAGCGAGTTGTCCTGTTTCGCGATAGCGGCCGAACGAGAATTTCATGTCCATTTTGATCCTGATCAATTCGCTCATTCTTATGGGGCTGCTCCTGCTCGGAAATCAGAGCGATGTAGTGATTTTCCTGTGCTGCGGGGTAGGTGCCGGCGCCGGAATTTATATTCTCTATTTGTTTATTAGAAGGATCTATAGCATACGTCTGACCTGGCTTCTGGCGTCCTCGCTTTTGATAGGCTACGCCGGCGGTTGCGTGGCTACATTGCTTGCCAACGGACTTTCCGGTAACTACGAGATATTCGCCGTCTTCGGAATACCGAGTGGTTACGCGGGGTACGCTCTGGCACTGGTAAACTTTTCCTGCGCTCTGCTGCTGGCAGGTGGATTTTTTGAGAACCCAGTACTGGGTGACACCCATATCGTACGGGCCAGTTGGAAATTCGAACGCTTTCTCTGGGCGATGCTGGGAGTTATTGCCGTTGCATACTTTCTTGGCGAATTGACCTACGAGGGAGCGACTGTTCAGACGGGAACTCAAAAGGTTTCGATACTCGGAAGCGTTTCGGCATCGATCTCGCCGATCCTCCCTGCGCTCGCGGTCATCGGCTTGCTGCAATCCAGGGGCCTGCGACGGGTCCGATATGCACTGATCTTACTGCTCTCTTTCATCGCGCTATTGCCGAGTGGCAGGCGAGTTGTGATTTATGCGGCTGTGCTTTGCCTGTTCTCCGCTTTCTGGCTTTCCGGATGGAAGGTCAACCTTACTTCGATGCAGAAGATTCTGCTTACTGCTTTTCTCGCGGTTGTGTTTATTATTTCCAACATTTCTCTTATGGCAGTGCGCATGGCTTCGGATATGATGGGCGGCGCAAGTGGAGGAGGTTCGACTGAGCTTTCGATGAGTGCGATCCTGCCCATCGTTTTCAATGAAGTAATCAACGACCCGCAAGCGATCAGGCAGCAGCTTAGCGAGAATTACGAAGAACGGCCCCTTTATCTCGAGGAATATCTTGCCCTCCTTGGCCGCGGAGGGCAAACGCCAAGCCCCTTGTGGGGACGCGATGTAGCTCTTGGGTTCCGATTGGTGATTCCGGATTTGCTCTATAAGGCGCTGGGTCAGAGCAAGGCAGCCGTAAGGGAGATTGGCACGGAAGAAGATTTGGCCAACGAGCACTTCGGCCTTTACGATTCCGATGACGCGAATTCGATATTAACAAGTGGAATTATCGACTTCGGACTCGTGGGAGTTATGCTCTATCCCCTGCTTCTCTGCGTTGCTTATCGCTGGATATTCTCTTTCCTTCGAGCCTGGGTTGATGAGGAGGGGCTGCTTTTAGCTGTGTTGTATATTCTCTTTGTGTTTCTTCAGACGGAAGCTGCCGTCTCCAGCTACATAATATGGGCCAGAGATTTGATCATCGCGGTGTGCATTTGGCGGGGTCTTTATGCGCTGCCGACTCTTTTCCATGTGCCAGTTGCAAGGCCCGAACAGGAGCGCCTGGAAGGCTATTTGACGGAAGCACCCTCTCCGTAGCGCTAGCCTTCATGCATGAGTCGCCGCACCCCGCAGAGCGGGCTGCGAATTGCCGTGTCGAGATCGGGAAGATTAAAGTTTCAGGTCAAAAGGGTCGTGGCAAAGAGACCTCGTGCCCCGCAAAGGAAGGCTCGAAGGCTGTGGAGATTCTCCGTGGAGGTTTCCGGCGTGCGGCACTGTTGAGAGGCGAGTACGGGCAATAACTTCATTCGCGGCTGAATGCGGCAATGGCCTCGCGAGCCTGGATTTCGCCTTTTCTAAGGATGCGTATGTCGTCACTGTATTGGGAATTGAGAGAGAGATTCCGGCACCTGCCCATTGCTTCGACCGCGGCATATGCCGCTCAGATTCTCCTTCACGCGCATACCGGAAAATTCAGGCGTGAAATCATTGGGGCGGTTAAGAATGCGCCGCGCGGAGAAGGCGTCGCACTCTGTGTTCGTATACGGGATGAAGCGCCGAATCTCCAGGAATTTGTTGAGTATTACCTGGCTGCGGGAATCAGTCATCTTTACTTCTACGAAGCACGAAGCGCAGACGACTTTCACGCCGTTCTCGATCCCTTTGTTCAGGAGGGAGTGGCGACCATTATTGAGAGCTGGCCTCATGTGCCCATTTCTCCTGCCGCGGAGCACGACTGCGCTTTGCGCTGCATCGGCCGGTATGCATGGATGGGGTGCATCGATGCCGACGAGTTTGTTGTAGTTAAGGATAATCGCCGCATTGACGAGTTCTTAAGTAGTTATCCTCGCCGATGCCCCGCGGCGGCGTTTCACTGGAGGTACTACGGTTCGAACGGACACATAAGTCGGCCTGCCGGACCGGTGATCGCCGAATACACTCGCCGTCAAGCGGACCTAAACACCCACGTCAAGGTTTTTGTCCGCCCGGAGAGGGTGGCATCTTGCCGCAATTCGCATTCCTGGTATTATCGAGGCCTGTTTGCTACTGCGGTAAACGAAAAGGGGAAACGCGTATTTGGCAGCCTCTCACAACCGCCTACGGCTGACTATGCGTGGATCAATCATTACCATCACAAAAGTGAAGCGGAGTATCTTGCCAAAGCGAAGAGATCCTCGATCCTGGATACCCTTGGGATGACGTTCAGCCATCGGACGCCGGAGCGGGGGAAGGACTACGACAAAAATACAAATGCCGTGGTCGACTTATCCGCGGTTCGTTACCATCGTGCGCTCTGCAAGCGGGCGGGTTGTTCGATTTGCACGTTCATTGGAACTCAGACCGAAATGCGGAGTGCGTGAAGCGGAAGGAGATCTTCCTGGCGCAGCCGATGAGATAAGGCTACGGAAAGCAAGTGTCTGGTAGAGAGACAGCAGGAGCTATACTGATTCGTAGTTGAATTGGGGAAAACGGAATCTTCGGTTATGGGAAAGGTTCGATGGCATACGCTCTGTCACTGCGCAGATACGCCAGGATGGCGAAGCGAGCAGTACGCCTTCTGAGAGGTCAAGACGCACAATACAGACTCGATGTCCGGCCAGGAAAACGGCATATCGGCTCAATCTACGGCGGATGGACAATTATTCCGGATTTACTTAAGTCATCAAGCGTTGTTTATTCCATTGGAGTAGGAAACGACATATCCTTCGATCGGGAGTTGATCCGGAGCTTTGGCCTTACCGTGCACGGATTCGATCCTTCTCCAACGGCGATAGATTGGGTGGCTTCCCAGCACACGCCGGCGAATTATGTATTTCATCCCTGGGGACTCGGTCCGGCAGACGGCTCGGCTGACTTCTTCGCTCCCGCAAACGGTGGAATGTATTCGCTTGACAAAAAACATATCCAAGGGGCGTCTGTCCAGACGCAAGTGACGGTCTACCGTCTTTCTACCATTGCCGATAAGCTTGGGACAAAGGCCATTGACCTGCTGAAGATCGATATAGAGGGCGCTGAGTACGATTTGCTTCGGGACATTGTCGAAAGCAGCGTGCCCATTCGGCAGCTTATGATCGAGTTTCATCACAGGATAGGCGTACGGCCTCTCGCGGCTACGGTTAAGTCCGTCCAGCAGCTCAAGGACGCCGGCTTTCAATTGTTTCATGTCTCGGAGACCAGTTCTGAATTCTCATTTATCCATGGTGTTCAGAGCGAAAGAGCGTCAACAACATAACTTCGGAGGTCAAGTTAGCCTTGCAGGATATAGAAAGCATCGATCGTTCGCAACGTCCAGAGGAGGGCTAATGGCGCGACTGCTCGTCACTGGCGGGTCTGGCTTTATTGGCACTAATCTTATTGCGAGTTGCCTTGAAGACGGTTGGGAGATCATGAACTACGATTGCACTCCGCCGCGAAACACTCAACATGGGCGATTTTTCAGGAATGGGGAGATACTGGATGGCAACGATCTGACTGCGGCGGTTCGCGACTTTCGCCCCGAATTTGTTGTACATCTTGCGGCGAGGACCGATTTGGACGGCCCCACCCTGGCGGATTACAGTGCCAACACGGCTGGTGCTCATAACATGGTCGCTGCCATTCGGGCGGTGGGCACCGTGCGCCGTGCGGTCTTCGCTTCGTCGCGCTACGTGCACAAGACAGGGGTGTTTCCCCGGCGCGAGGACGCTTATTCTCCCTTTACGAAATATGGCGAGAGCAAAGTCGAAGTGGAAAGGATCGTCCGCACCAGCGGACTGGAAATCCCCTGGGTTCTGGTGCGGCCGACTTCCATCTGGGGACCATGGTTCCGGATTCCGTACCGCATGTTCTTCGATACGGTAAGAAGGGGCGTGTATGTGCATCCCAAGGGCAGGCGTATAAGCAAGTCATACGGCTATGTGGGAAACGTTGTTTATCAAATACGGAAGTTTCTTTCTGTCGATGAATCGAAAGTCAACAAACGAACTTTTTATGTTTCCGACGATGGAAATATGGACGTTTTGGAGTTTGCGCGCCTGATTCAGAAAGCCTTCGGCGCACCTCCAGTGCGAGAGGCGCCTCTGTCCGTTCTGAAGGCGCTTGCCTATTCGGGCGACCTGCTCAAGAAGCTTGGCGTATCGAATCCGCCGCTTACTTCGTTTCGTCTCGGCAATCTGCTTACTCCGATGGACTACGATATGTCGGCCACCATAGAAGCGGTGGGGCACGCACCATACTCCTTAGAGCAGGGAGTGCGCGCCACGGTCGATTGGATTCTACAGCATGGGTGAAGCAAGGCAGTATCAGGATTTAAGCTTGTTTCGCATGCCCCGCGACTTTCGCGGCCGCTCGCCAGTGGTCGTTCAAATTTGGTGGATAGTGCAGGACACGCTGTTTCGTATGTCGCCTCAGATCTGTTATGGGTGGCGCAATTTTCTCCTTAGAATGTTTGGAGCGAAGATCGGGGAAAAGGTTCAAATTCGTTCCACTACGCGCGTGACCTATCCATGGAAACTTACAATCGGCGACTACGTCTGGGTAGGAGATGACTGTGTTTTCTATAGTCTCGGCGATATTGTGCTGGGTTCGCATGTGGCCATAGCGCACGACGTCTACTTTTGTACGGGGGTTCACGATTACAGCAAGATCGATTTCCCAATTGGACAACGGCCGATCTGGATCGAAGACGAAGTGTGGATTGCGAACGATGTCTTCATTGGTCCCGGAGTACGGATCGGAAAGGGAGCGATCGTTGGCGCCCGCAGCACCGCACTGGACGATCTTCCGTCAGGGATGATTTGTTACGGCTCGCCTGCGAAGCCAATCAAACCTCGTCAGCTATCGAAATGAAGTTTGTCTTCGCGCAAAGACAGTTCCGGTTGTTGGCCACGAAGTGCTTTCCCAGGTCGAAGACTGTGGCGCAATGTTGTACGATAAAAGAGTAACTGAGACGAGGGCATGTGGTTTCGAGCCTTGCACGGTCTGCCGTGGAGATACAGAGAATGAAAACTATAGGCAAGGTCTTGGTTTTTGGCGGAACGGGCTTCATCGGAACCCACCTCGCTCAGCATTTGCTGCGGGAAGATTTGTCGGAAAGCGTCACTCTCGTGGATGTGAATCCGCCGCGGCAGGATGCCTATGCGGTTCTTCTTCAGCAGGGCTTAAAATCGGGAAGAGTGAAGTTCCTCTCATGGGACGTACGCAAGCCGATTCCCGCGTCGCTCCTGGCCGATCCTCCCGATCTTATCTTTAACCTGGCGGCAGTTCACAGGGAGCCGGGACATCGGCCGGACGAGTATTTCGAGACGAATATTTACGGGGCGCGCAACATATGCGCATATGCGGCGTCTGCGGGATGCGCGAGAATCGTATTCATAAGCAGCATCGCTCCGTATGGCGCTACAGAGGAGCCGCGAGACGAGTCTTCATTGCCGGTGCCGGAAACCGCGTACGGTAGCTCGAAGTTGGTTGCGGAAACCATTCACTCTGGCTGGCAGTCGGGGGGCACGGGAAGGACGCTACTCATTGTGCGGCCGGGCGTGGTGTTCGGGCCGGGCGAGGGCGGCAATGTAACTCGTCTTGTCAGGAGCGTAGTAAAGGGTTACTTTGTCTACCTCGGGAATCGTGAAACACGCAAGGCAGGAGGCTATGTCAAGGAGCTATGCTTTGCGATGCAATTCGGGCTGGAATACCAGGATCGCAGCGGAGACGGAGTTACTCTTCTCAATTTTTCCTTGGACCCTCCGGCCACCGTGCAAACATACGTGGACGCGATTCGCAAGGTGGCCGGAGTCGGCCGCCTGACGCTGACAGTGCCGCGCTTTCCTCTGTTGGCGGCTTCCTATCCCATCGACTGGCTGGCGAGCGCGTTTGGGATCGAGCAGCCCATCAGCCCGGTGAGGGTGCGCAAGCTGTTTCGTTCGACGAATATCGATCCCAGACGGCTGCGCGAGCTGGGTTACAAATGGAAATTCAGCATCGAGGATGCGTTTCGTGACTGGATGTCCGAGACGCCTGGGGTTTTTCTCAAGCGGGGGGAGAAGAAAGAAGCGGGCCCGGTAAAGGAACTGATGGCTGGGATGCGTCAGCAGGAATCGAAAAAGACCTAGGTCTCTGACAACATGAATTCGTACGTTCAGTTTCGTGTTTCCCCGGTCTCAAAATCGAGACCGGGGGCACCCAATTTGATACAAAATCAAGCTGTCAGAGACCTAGCAACTGGACCACGGTGTATGCGCATTCTTGTAAATGAGTTTTGCGGCCATGCCTTTCAGATGGAGTTGAGCCGCGAGCTCGCACGCCGCGGCCACCAGGTGCTGCACCTTTATTTCGCCGACAACGATTCCACGCCAAAGGGCGAAACGGCGGCCGGCGCGGATAACGTGGCGGGTTTCGCGATCGAAGGCCTACACGTACCCATGAAGTTTTCAAAGCTCTCGCTGCGGACGCGTAGACAGGCGGACTTGGCTTATGGCAAGGCTTCGGCGGCGAAGGTGGCGGAGTTCCGGCCCGATATCGTGCTCTCGGCGAACATGCCGCTCGATGCGCAAGCTATCCTGCAAGGCGCGGCGAAAGAGCAGGGAGCCGGATTCATTTTCTGGCTTCAGGATGTCTACAGTTTCGCTGTGCGGTTTGTTTTGAGAAAGAAGCTCGGATTGCTTGCGGTTCCGGCCGGCGCGTACTACGAGAGGCTGGAGAAGGAACTCCTAAAGAGGTCGGACGGTGTTGTGTGCATCGCCCCCCGATTTGCTGAGATTGTTGCAGGTTGGGGCGTTGCGCGGTCGCGCATCGCGGTTATCGAGAATTGGGCGCCGCTTGGCGAAGTGCGGCCGACCGGCAAGGAGAATGCCTGGGCGTGCGAACAAGGTGTGGATGGCGCGTTTTGCTTTATGTACAGCGGCACTCTGGGCATGAAGCATCGGCCCGAGCTGCTTCTGGCCCTCGGTGAGCATCTTGAGAAGGACGGCGGGGCAAAGCTGGTTGTGATCGCCGCAGGCGCGGGCGCCGACTGGCTTGGCGAGAATGCGGCCGCGGTAGACACTGACGCTTTGAAGCTTCTTCCATTTCAACCGTATAAGAGACTCTCCGAAGTTATGGGCGCCTCGGATGTTTTGATCGCTCTGCTCGATTCAGATGCGGGCGCCTTCGCAGTGCCCTCCAAGATCCTCACCTATTTGTGCGCCGGGCGTCCGTTGTTGCTGGCAGCGCCAAAGGAAAATCACGCGGCCATCGTGGTGGAGAGAGCGAACGCGGGGATTGTGGTATCGCCGGACAGAGCGAAGGAATTTGTGGAGGCCGCGAAGTCCTTGATGGAGAATGCGGAGTTGCGGGCAATGTATGCAGCCAATGGGCGCGCTTACGCAGAGCGGATGTTTGACATTGGAGGCATCGCGGACCGCTTTCTCGAAATGTTTTTGAAAAGTGGCAATGGCGCCGCGGCGCTGGGAGAGCTCACGATTGCGAACGGGAATTGATGTTGGCGGCATTCCGGATTTCGGCCGGGCGCCGACGGCGTTTAGGACGGCCATGTCTGTTTATGCGGCAGTTGACTCGGGATTTCTGCCCTTCCTTACTTCAATTACCGCACTCGACAATCTGAACCGAACATACCTATGTATTGCCGCATGATTTATTATTCATGGGTGTGTGCTTCCGGGCGGGAATAAGTGCTGCCGCGGGAGCTTCCAGTGGCAGAATTTGGGCCTGGGCAACGGCGGGCTGGCGCGATGGGTTGTAACCGGATTTTGTCTACCTTATCTCTTTAACTGCGGCTCCCGCCCATGGAGTCCTTTGGCGGAGATTCGATTGTATGGAGCGTTGACAACCCACTTGAAGCGAATGCCGATCATCCAGATTCAAACTTAAGCTGACAAGGAGTATTCAACATGAATATTGCGGGTAAGAGAGTTGTGGTCTGCGGCGGAGGGGGATTCATCGGCGGCCACATGGTCAAGCGCCTGCAGGATCGGGGCGCGGCGGCGATACGGTCAGTGGACGTAAAGCCCATGGAGGAGTGGTATCAAAGGCTGCCCGGCGCCGAGAGCATGGTTCTCGATCTTCAGCAAAAGGGTGACTGCTTTCGCGCCGCAAAGGACATGGATATAGTGATCCAACTGGCCGCGGACATGGGCGGAATGGGATTCATCGAGAATAACAAAGCCCTGTGCATGCTCAGCGTGCTTACCAATACCCACATGCTGCTGGCCGCGCGCGATGCGGGCGTGGAGAGATTCTTCTATTCTTCGTCGGCTTGCGTGTATAACGGCGAAAAGCAGACCAATCCGGATGTGATTGCCTTGCGGGAAGAGGATGCGTACCCTGCATTGCCGGAGGACGGTTACGGGTGGGAAAAGCTGTTCAGCGAACGCATGTGCCGGCACTTCGAGGAGGACTTCGGGCTGCAGTGCCGTGTGGCCAGGTTTCATAATGTTTATGGTCCGCTGGGAACCTATACAGGCGGGCGCGAAAAAGCTCCCGCCGCGATCTGCCGCAAAGTAATCGAGGCCAAGATCTCAGGCAAGCACGAAATCGAAATCTGGGGCACCGGCCACCAGACGCGCAGCTTTATGTACATTGACGACTGCACCTACGGAATTCAGGCAATTCTTGAAAGCGAGATACACGAGCCCATCAATCTGGGCAGCAGCGAGTTAGTGACAATTAACCAGCTCGTGGACATAGTGGAAGAAATTGCCGGCATCGAACTGCATCGGAGCTACAATCTGAGCGCGCCGAAGGGCGTGAACGGACGCAACAGCGACAACACGAAGATCGAGCAGTATCTGGGATGGGAGCCATCTATTCGCTTGAAGGATGGCATGGCCAGGACCTACGATTGGATCGAGAGCCAGATGCTGACCAGCGTGGCTGGGTGACTAGTGTCCTGAGTCGTTAATTCGTTGAAGAACAACCGCAGATCCTTCGACTCCGTTTGCCTCAAAAAACGCGGCAAACTGCGCTCAGGATGACAGGTTAATTGTTAAATGAACTTACGACTCAGGACACTCTAGTGGGGGATGTTGGAAAGCGCGGCCGCTTGCCGCCGGATGGAAGGCTTGAGTTCTCTAGAAAATTCAGAATCCAAGGGATCGAGTGAATGAAGGTTCTGGTTGTAGGTGGGGATGGTTATTGTGGTTGGGCGACCGCGCTATACTTGTCGGAGCGCGGTTTCGATGTGGGGATAGTCGATAGCCTGGTGCGGCGCCATTGGGATCTGACCCTTGGCGTGGATACTCTGACACCCATTGCACCGATACGGCACCGGGTCGACCGCTGGGCCGAGCTGACAGGGAAGAAGATGGCCCTGTTTGTCGGCGACATCACGGATTATCCATTCGTGCAACGCTTCATGCGGGAATTCGAACCCGAAGCGATCGTGCATTTTGGCGAGCAACGGTCGGCGCCGTTTTCCATGATCGACAGGGAACACGCGGTGATGACCCAGGTGAACAACGTGGTGGGGAATCTCAACCTGCTCTATGCGATCAAGGAATTCAACCCCGCAATTCATCTGGTGAAGCTGGGCACCATGGGCGAGTATGGGCAGCCCAATATCGACATCGAAGAAGGCTACATCACCATCAAGCACAATGGGCGCGAAGACCACTTGCCCTATCCCATGCAGCCCGGATCGTTTTACCACCTGAGCAAGGTTCACGATACCCATAACATCCGCTTCGCGTGCAAGATCTGGGGACTGCGCGCCACCGATCTGAACCAGGGCGTGGTGTATGGCGTGCTTACCGACCAGACGGGATACGACGAACTGCTCATCAACCGGCTGGACTACGACGAGGTCTTCGGGACGGCGCTCAATCGCTTCTGTATTCAGGCGGTGATTGGCCATCCTCTCACGGTGTATGGAAAAGGCGGCCAGACGCGGGGCTTTCTCGATATTCGCGACACGATTCGTTGCATCGAGATCGCGGTATCGAATCCCGCGGCGGCCGGCGAGTTCCGCGTCTTCAACCAGTTCACCGAACAGTTCAGCGTCTATGACCTGGCGACGATGGTGCAGAGGGTGGGCGCGGCGGCGGGGATGAAGATCGAGATCCAGCACGTGGCTAACCCGCGCGTAGAAAAGGAAGAGCATTATTACAACGCAAAGAATACGGCACTGCGGGATTTGGGATTGGAGCCGCATCTTCTCTCCGACTCGCTGCTGGATTCGCTGCTGCACTTCGCTATCCGGTATAAGGACCGGGTGGACAGGGCACAGATTATGCCCACTGTGACCTGGAAGTAGCCCAAACTCCTCGAGGATGAAGCGGCGGACGCGGCGGCCGGCCGCACCGCGCGGGCTCAGGCGTACTGGCGGGCATGCCTGTCTCCTCCAGGGTCCTCAATCTCTTGTTCGCTTGTCCAGGGCGCGCCGAGGCGAGAAACCGGAATGTTGAAGACCGGCGCGCGGTCGAAGACGGCGCAGCGCTCCCATCGAGAGCCGGAGATTTGCGTAAGGATTGCAATGAAAATCCTGCATTTCATCCCGTCTGTGGATCCCGCCGCCGGCGGTCCCGCGGAAGGGCTGAAGCAATTCTGCAGTATTTATCGTATGGGCGGTCATGAAGTTGAGGTGGCCTCGCTCGACTCTCCTGAAGTTATCGAACAAGTCGAGTTTCCCGCCAAGGTCTTCGGCCTGGGGCCGGGACGGGGAGTTTATGGATACTCTCCTCATGCGCTGCCGTGGCTCAAGGCCAATGTTCGAAGCTACGACGTGGTGCTGATTAACTGCATCTGGCAATACAACGCCGTTGCTGCGTATCGCGCGCTCAAAGGCACGGGGAAACCTTACGCCGTATTAGTTCACGGGATGCTCGATCCATACTTTAAGCATCGTTATCCCTTAAAACATTTAAAGAAGTCAATCTATTGGCATACAGTGCTGAGGCAGATTCTGGCCAATGCAGCCGGGGTGCTCTTCACATGCGAAGAAGAGAAGATTCTGGCGCGCCAGTCATTTTCCCGCTACAAGGTGCGCGAAATGGTGGTCTCTTACGGCAGCTTTGGGCCGGATACGGACCTGGTCGCAGCGAGGGACGAGTTCTTAGAGCGTTGGCCGCATCTCCGCGGCAAACGCCTGGCGGTGACTCTCGGCCGCATCCATCCCAAAAAGGGCACCGATATTCTCATCGAGGCCTTCGCGGCGACCCTTGCGAAGGATGAGGCGTGGCGCCTGGTGATTGCGGGTCCCGATCAAATCGGCTGGCAGAAGGAACTCGAGGCGCTGGCGGCAAAGCTGGGAGTCGGCGGCCGAATCACATGGACCGGCATGTTGAAGGGAGCGCCGAAGTGGGGCGCCCTTGCCGCTTCAGAAGTTTTTTTGCTGCCCTCGCATCAGGAAAATTTTGGCATTGCGGTAGCCGAGGCTCTGGCCTGCAGGCTGCCTGTAATCCTTTCGACCAAAGTGAATACCTGGCGAGAGATTGTGGGTAGTTCCGCCGGCTTTGCCGGCGACGATACCTTGCCGGCAACAACGGCTTCATTCGAGCGCTGGATGACGCTCAGCGGCGATGAGATTGCAGCCATGCGGCAGCGGGCCAGGGAATGCTTCGACCGGTGTTTCAATTTTGAAACTACGGCCAGGCGCACGCTTGAGATCGTCCAGTATGTGGCGGCGCAGGGCAGGCCGGAATAACAGTTGAGATACGTGGTGCTTTTAAAGAGCGCGACGATAGGGCCCGCCGCGCGCACGCAACCAGGTCTCTGACACGATGAATTCGTGCCTTCAGTTTCGTGGTTCCCCGGTCTCAAAATCGAGACCGGGGGCACCCAATTTGGTACAAGATCAAGCTGCCCGGGGGCACCCAATTTGGTACAAAATCAAGCTGTCAGAGACCTAGAGAGCGTATGCCGAGAATGATCCATATGCGCCGAGCAAGGCGCGATTCGCGTGGAAGCTGTAAAGTCCGATATTTGCTCCGACGTCGATTAGCCGGTCACAGCCTTTCAACGACCGTTGCCGGAAGGTTCGCGCTTCAGCGCGTTCTAATTTGCCAGCACCGCGCGGTAACGAACCTTATTTTTCTTTACCTTCTCGATCGCCTCGTTCGCCTTGTTCATGGGAAACTGTTCGGTGGTTGCCCGTACTCCGTGGCGCGCAGCGACGTCGAGCATTTCGCGCAAGCGGGAAGGGCTGCCGCCGGGGCTGCCGCCGATGGCGCGCATGCCGGAGATCAAGGGAAAAGCGTGGATGGCCACCGGCGACGGCGGCACACCAACAAAGCAAAGAGTGCCGGTGGGCCGGAGCGCCTGTACAAAAAGGTTCCAGTCCTGATCGGCATTGACGGTGGTCAGGATCAGATCCTGGGTGCTCGCAATCTCTTTTATGGCCTTCGATTCGCGGGTGTTGACGAAGTTGTGCGCGCCAAGGGCGCGCGCTTCCTCTTCTTTGCCGGCCGAAGTGGAAAAGGCCGTGACCCATGCGCCGAAGACGTGCGCGAACTGCAGGGCAAGGTGGCCGAGCCCGCCAATGCCCACCACGCCCACCCGCGAGGATGGATTAACGCCGAGGTTGCACAGGGGATTGTAGACAGTGATGCCGCCGCAAAGCAGCGGCGCCGCGCGCTCGCTGTCAAGCGCCTCGGGAATGGGAATGACAAAGCGCGCATTGGCGCGAACGCGGTCCGCGTACCCGCCGTTGCGATGCACGCAGGTGCTTTCTGCCGAGGCGCAGAGATTTTCAAGCCCGCGGATGCACCACTCGCACCCGCCGCATGAGTTCGACTGCCAGCCGAGCCCGACGCGCTGCCCCTTTTTGAGCGACCCCACTTCCGCGCCCACCGCGGCCACCGTCCCGATGACTTCGTGGCCGGGGATAAACGGGTACTGGCTGTTGCCCCAATCGTTGGAGATCAGGTGCAGATCGCTGTGGCAGACGCCGCAGTGGGTGATGGCGATTTCAACCTCGTGCGCGCCGAGCACGCCGGGGTCGTATTTGAAAGGCAACAATTCGGCTCCCGCTGCGTGAGCCGCCAGTCCATGAATTTGAGCCATGGTCGTCCCGGAGTCCTTGCTGGGCAGTGATCGTAAAGCCGGAGGTTAAACCTGCCGGCGCCATGATCGCAATGAATCCCTGTTGCGTCTAGTTTAAACTGCCCGGCGCGTCAATGTGCAGATTCAAAACTTCGAAACCGTCGAGCACTCCTCCGGCGGACGCGTCTCCGGCCACCACGGCCGATTCGCCGTTCAACGTCACCTCGTCGGTGGAGCGCACGGGTTCAAGAGCATTGGCGACGGAAAGAGGCAGGCTGGTGAGGGTTTCGCCGTCCATGCCGGCCTGCGCTTCGGGCACCAGCAGGCTCACGTAAATGCGGTCTTGCGGGTGCATGCGCCGGTCCTCGGCCAGAACCGCCGGCAACCCCGGCGGCACGGTGGGAAGGTGAGGCTGGTTCAGCGTGCGATCCAGGGTTCCGGCATCGGAGATCAACAGGCGCACGTTGCCTTCATCCAGCCTCGCCGGCAGCTTGATGGGAATACGGATATTCCGCTCCGGCTGTTGCCACGGACGGACGGTGGCTTCCACTTCCACTGTATCGCCGGCGTGAACTATATTGTTCGAGACCAGCCGCGCATTCACGAGCTCCACCTTGACCACATGCGGAATCGCGTCGGCGTGGACATCCACTTCGCGCACCAATCCCCGGCGCGCGCCGTTGGTATAAAGCTGCGAGAATCGCTCTCCGGCCTGCAAAGCGACCCCCATCTGCGCGCCGATCTGATCTCCTCCCGAGGCCCAAATGTTCAGCGGGCAGGGCGCGAGCCCCTCCAGATCGATGTTTCCCGTGAGGTGATAGCTGGTGTCGGCCGCGCTGTCGTTGTTTTGGAGCAGCGCATCGTAGAGGACCACTTCGAAGGCCTGCGGGGTGAGATTGGGAAGGTCGAGAATCTCGACGTTCACCTGGCGGTCGCCGGCCGGGTCGTGGACGGTAATGTGTACGGGAATCATCCGCGCCTGGGCGCCGACGATCCCGCCGATCGCCGCATCCCGGTCCTCGGTAAATGAGCCCACGATCGCTCCCGTGTTGATGATCTTGAAGGCATTGAGGGGCGATGCCAGCGTGGTCACCACGTTGGCCGTGGTCATCGGCAATGAAACAGGCCCGGCCTGCAGGACCGGATGCCCGCAGGCGAGAAGATGCCTGGAGTCAAGGTAGGTGACGGTGCAGGTGGCGGAGATTTCCAGGTCGCCGCTCACCAGCAGCGCGCTGACCGCCGAGCCCGGCTCCAAGGTAGCCTCGGCGGCGACCGAGGGCTTCATACTTGCATCCGGGTCGCCGCTGCTTCCACCCGCGGCAACCATCGCCAGGCTCGTTCCGGCCATCTTCTGCTGCCACAGGCCGATCGCCGCGGGAGCAAATCCGGTCATGGTGAGCGGCGTCTCCATCTGGCGAAACTCCATCCCGCCGGCCCCCATCCCGCCGGCATCGACTCCGCCGCCTGAGTTCAGCGCCATGTTGTCGCTGCCGGCCGCCGCCTGGTCGGCATCCGCCAACTGCGCGGGCGCGGGAGCCATGCTGCGCACCGGCAGCATCTGCTCGATGGGCGTGATCCCGGCGATCGGCTCCTTGCTGAACTGGCCGATGCGATACGATAGCGCGCCCAGAAGACGTTTGCCGATGTAGACGGGGCTGCCGCTCATGCCTTCAACCACCCCCGTATAGTCGGGCTTGGCGCCGGTGAGCCTGGCCAGGATCAGGTCCTGGCGAGGGCCGCGCGCATTGCGCAGGATGCCCAGAATCTCCACGCCCATGGGCTCGGGTTTGGTACCGGAGAATACAGTCCATGCGGTTGCGGTCATGCCGCGCTTCACTTCGCCGAGGGGGAAGAATCCCCCTGTCGAGGGCGGCGGACCGGCTGCGGCTGCGGCGGTCTGAGCGGCGGGCGGGGTTTGCGCAGGCGCGGCGGGGACGATGGCCAGCGCAATGGCGAGCGCCGATGCGGCGAGGACGATTCCCTTCAGGCGGTTTTCCACGTCTATAAGATTACAGCCAGCCGCCTGGCTGCCGCTTGAGGGCGACCCTGCAAAGCCGGGTTTGCAGGCCAGGTCAGAAGGCAGCGGCAAGTGAACAGTTACGCTCGATTGATTGTTCGGCGCCTGGGCGGCGGCAGGCTATCGCTGAACAGCGCGGGCTGTATCATTTTGAGTTGAGGGTGTTCCCGTATGCTGTTCTTGAACGAGGTTGTCATGTCTAAGCCGCGTAAGCCGCTTTTCGTTCGCCGCCATTTCCCCTTCGCTGCTCTGGCCGCCGCCTTGCTGGCTTTGGCCGCTGCGCCTTTGATCCGCGCCCAGACCACCACCCAGACGACTACGCAGCCCGCCACGCAGCAGACGCAGCCGGCGCAGCAGACGCAGCAGCAGCCGTCAACCGACGTTGGTCCGGCGGCCGGCGGCCCGGAGGCCAACCCCGGCGCCATCGCCATCCCCAAAAAGAAGCAGTCCATTGAGGAGACAGCACCGCCCGCGCCGCCGCCGCCCAAGTTCAAGAATCCCGTGGGTGCACCCAACTACTCCCTCCAGCTCCAGGTGCCGGAAGTCGTGGTCGATGTGGGCGTGCTGCTGCAGAAGACCGGGAACTTCGTTCCCGGCCTCAAGCCCGGCAATTTCCGCGTCTACGAAAACGGCCAGGAACAGAAGCTCATCGGCTTCAAGCGCATTCAGGCGCCTATCACCGCGCTGCTGCTCTGCGAGTACGCGGCGCGCGGCTTCCTCTTCCGGGTGGACATGCTCAACGCGGCCTGGGCCTTTACGCAGCAGTTGCGCCCCGAAGACTACGTGGCCATGATGACCTTCGACCTGAATTCGCACATCGTCCTCGACTTCACCCAGGACAAGAATCAGTTGCAGCAGGCCATCAACATGCTTGCCAACGAAGTCTACATGCCCGCTGCGTTCTCCGAGACAGACATCTTCGACGCACTGAATAACGCCCTTGACAGGCTCTCCCGCATTCCGGGCCAGAAGTATATCATCCTCATCGCCTCGGGCATCGATTCCTTCTCCAAGCTCACCTTCGACAAGATTCTGCAGCGGGTCAAGGAATCGCAGAACGTCACCATCTTCACCATTTCGACTGGAGGATTGATCAGGGCGATGACCGAGGGCCAGCCGGGTATGGGCGCGGCCATGCGCGACATGGACTATCTGCAGGCCGACAACGAAATGCGCACCTTTGCCAGCCTCACCGGCGGCCGATGGTTCAGCCCCAGGTTCGAGGGCGAGTTGCCCGACGACATGGCGGCGATCAACGAGAGCATCCGCTCGAAGTATGAGTTGGTCTACACCCCCACCGACGCCAAGCAGGACGGAACCTACCGCAAGCTGCGCGTCGAGCTGGTGGACGACGAGGGCCAGCCCCTGCGCATGCAGGACGAGAAACACCGTCCTCTCAAGTACACGCTGATCTACCGCGACGGCTATCGCGCCAAGCCGGAAGTGCAATAAACTAGCCAGCCGCTCGCTTCGGGCGGCTGCACCGGCATGGGCCCATCCTAGTGAATGATGTCCAGATGAGCCAGAATGTCGCGAACGTAATAGGCAATCACCACCACGGACATCGCGGCTACCACCCAGTGGGATACGCGGACAAACGGCTCAACCTTGTTGACCCGCGCCACGATAGCCGCCTGCTGGTTCTTCTCGTGGTCGAATGAGTCATCGAGAAAGATCTGGTCCTCCTCGTCCTTTTCGAGGTTCCCGCGGTACAAATGCAACCCTGCCATCATCACAACGATGGCGCCCCACACAATCCACATGATCGGAACGAACGTCATTTTCCACCTCCCGCTTCGCTTTCAGGTTCGCTTTCAGGGTGGTTCCGGTCCCGGAAACCGAGCGGGGCCGTGGTGCAATAACGCGGTCTCGCGGACGCCGGGGCCCTATTGGTTGACCATCATAGCCCCGAAAAGCTGTCTTTAGCAGGTCTTTCAAATATAATTTTCTCCCCGTAGGGACTTTTTCTTGTAAATACCTGCGGCGGCGGGGGTTCTGGCGCGGCGGCGCGCCCGTTCCGGTGCTTCCTTCCGTTTTGGCCCGCATCCAATAAAAAGGTTCCGTGCCAGGCACTTGTGTCCCCGGCCCAGGACCGGTAAAGTGAGAAGAACGGCAAGAATTTCCGTCAGTTGGAGAGCATCCATGGCTACAGCAACCGTCGCACCTGAAGTTGAAACCGAAAAGAAGCAACCCCTTATCCTGACCCCTCAGGCCATCGCCAAGGTGCGCGAGATCATGGCTACCCAGGATCCTCTGCCCGCCGGGCTGCGCATTGGCGTGGCCGGCGGCGGCTGCTCCGGCTTCCAATACTCGATGGCCTTCGAAAATCAGGGCGGCATGATGGACAAGGTCTTCAACTTCGGCGACCTGAAAGTCTTTATCGACGCCACCTCGCTGATGTACCTGAACGGCTGCACCGTCGATTACGTCGAGACCCTCGAAGCCGCCGGCTTCAAGTTCGAGAACCCCCAGGTAAAGAGCACCTGCGGCTGCGGCTCCTCGTTCAACGTTTAAGGCAGTTCCGCAGTTGCTGTACCCAAAGCCCCGTGCCCCATCCATGCGACTTTTTTCTGTCGCATGGGTGGGAAGCCACGACAGGTGGGTACAGCCTCTCTGGAATCGCTATAAACATCCGTGCCCAGGCGTCACCAGACGCAAACCATCAGGCAAAAGGCCCGCATCCGAAATGGGTGCGGGCCTTTTGCGTCGTCCTAAAACGACTTTGCTTCGTCGGGTTCCGGCCTACTGTTGTTGCGGCTGCGGCGTGGGTGTCTCCGAAGTGGGCGGTGTCCCGCCCGTACTCGATCCGCCAAAACCGGGGCCACCGGAGCCACCAAAGCCCGGGCTGTTGGGGCCACCGAACCCGGGCGAACCGCTGCCCTGCGTCGTCGTGCCTCCCGCAGACTGGCCGGGCAGCCCGCTGCCGGGCGCGACATGCACATCTGTCAGCGGGTCGTAGACAAACTCCCACTCGCTGTACTTCTGCTTCTTCTTGAAAATCATGATGGACTGCTTATCGAGCGCCGGCGCGACGCCGATAATGCCTGGGCCGCCAAAAGTCTGGCCGCTGCCCAAGCCGGAGTTTGTACCTGTTCCGCTGCCGGTTGAGCCTGTGCTGCCCGAGGCGCCGGATGTTCCCGACGTTGCGTCGGAGGTTCCCGTCGCTCCGCTCGCTCCCGTTTGGCTCCCAGAATCGCCGAAGATGCCGCCGAGGTTCTGATTATTGCCGCTCGGCCCCACGCCTGCCATGACGGTTCCGCCTGCCGATCCACCGGTGGCGCTCGCCAGAGGCTGGCCGAAAAACCCCAAGGTCTGCGTCTTGGCCTGCCCGAAATGGATGACCCGCCAATCGTCTTTGCCGGTCATCGGGTCGATGTACTTTTTGCGCAGAAAACGAATGTTGTTGGTCTTGACCAACGCGTCGATCGACGGAGGATAGGAGTGGAACTTGCGGTAGTAGAGCTGAATTGCGCGCACGTATTGCTTGCCGCGCTCCATGGTTTCGTGTTCGCGGTCAAGCTGGATCTGTTTGCCGATCTCGGGGACGGCCACGGCCATCATCAGCGCGAACATAAAGAGCAGGAAGATGACGGCAACCAGAACGTAGCCCTCTTCCCCTTCTCTGCGCTCGTTGCCAATTTCCATGCCTTCATCTTGAACAAAGGCCGCCGCCGCGGCTGGAGTGGAAGACTTGCCGTGAGCTTGCCGAAGTGGTCCGCCCCGAGCATGCTTCGAGAGATCCGCCGAGGGACCTGCCGACGGACCCGCCGAGGGACCCGCCGAGGGACCCGCCGAGGGACCCGCATCGATAGACGCACGCCAAGCCATCTCTGCTCCAATCGGCTTCAATGCAGATTCACCGACCGGGCCAGCGTCTGCGTATTGTTGTAAGCAAGATCGGTTACATGCACGCTGCCCGGCTCGATGTCGGAAACTTTGAAGCGATGATCGACAATCTGCCCGTCTTTGGCTAAGAAAATATCCTCGCCGCGAACGAAAAACGCCTCGAACCCGTTGTTCGGGCCCTCCGTGTAGCCAAAATACTTGAGATCGATGGCCGGCGGCTGCGGCGGCCCAGCCGGGTGCGGGACAGTCACCGAGGGACCCCCGCCCGCACGGGCGGTCTTGATGGGAGCAGGAATGTTCACAGGCGCCGAGTCAGCCGAAAAAATATTCCTGCCCGTGCCTTCGTACTCCACATCCTCACTCTGCGCCAGCTTGCCGAAGTGGAGCGTAGGGTCGATCGCCGCCAGGCTCAGATTTTGCGCCTCTTCGCCGCCGGCCTGCGTGGAACCGGACTTGGCCGCCTGGCGAACGGCCTGCGCGGGCGCGGGCCGCGGCGGCCCCGAGGGCCCGGAAAAGTTCTCATAGGCCTCTACGCCGCCAATCACGGCGATCAGCAGGAACAGAGCGGCTACCAGGTAGACCTGGCGCTTGTTTTCCGTGCCCATCTTGAGCGCCATGGCTAATCTTTCTCCTGGTTTGATTTCTGGTTTGATTTCTGGTTTGCGTTGGACGGGGGTGCTCCGGCATCGTTCCCGGTCAGGGCCGCGGCGGGGGTCGAAGGGAGCCCGCTTGCCGCGGCGTCCGCGGGACGCAGCCAGGTGGAAACCCGGAAGCGCAGGTTCACTGACCCGCTCTGCTCGCCCGTCAGCGCCATCTGCCGGATGATGTAGAAGGTCTGCGCGCGCTCGACGCTGTTCACGAAGTGCATGATCGAGGGGTAATCGCCGCTGATGGCCGCGTCCATGGTGATCTCCGTCAGATCCTGCCCCGGCGGGCCCTGAGAATATTGGACGCGCGTCAACCGCACCCCCGAATTCACCTCGAGATTGGTCATGCTGGTCTCGATCGACGAGTAATCGGGTGGGATGCGCTTGTCGTAGAACGTCTTCATCTCGGCGCGGGTTTTGCCAATACGCGCGTCGAGGTCACGGAGGGGCGCGGTTTCGAGATTCAGCGCCGTCAATTGCACCTGCTTGATCGCCAGCGCGTCGGACGAGTGCGTGTCGATCGCCGCCCAGTCCATCCCGAAGCGCACCGAAAGCCCGACTGCGACCGCCAGCAGCACTGCGAAGGCGGCGTAATGCCAGGTGAGCGGCGAAGTTAACCGTTCCTGCCAAAGCGCTTTAGGACCCTTTGCGGACGTCTTGCTCATTGCGGGCCTCCGGGCCTGGCGTAAACATCGGGATCGGGCTTGGACCGCGCCGCCGGCCTCTCAATTCCCGCCGGCCTTTGCTCTCCCGCCCGCCTCTGCGAAGCCGCCGGCGTTTCCATCCCCTTGTACGGAGGTCCGTTGTAACGAGGCCTGCTGTACGGAGTCCTGTTTGGAACGCGCTCCGCCGCGGCGCCCGGTTGTTCTTTAGGAACTTTGCGGGCTGAATCCGCCGCCTTCTCCCCGGCCTCGATCTCCCTGGGCGAGGGCGGATTGTACGTGGCCAGCAGATCGAAGCTGAAGCGGTTGGTGTCGCTCACCGGCTCCAGTTTCTGGCCCGGCGCATTGGCGCTCTCCGCGCTCTCGTCCACAATCCGCGGCAGCAGAAAGCGCTTCGAGTGCTCCAGATTGCTCACGAACACCACGCCCTTGTCGCGCGGTCCCAGCACCCGCATGTGCAGCGTGATGTCGCCGTTCTTCTCGCGCACCGGCTCGAGCGTGGCCACCTGCACGCCGCCCGGCAGCACCGTCTCCAGGTTTTCCATGGTCAGCGTCCAGGAAAACGCCTTCTCGTCGAAGAGCTTGTTGAGCGCGACGGTCTGGCGGAGGAGGTTGGCGTTGGCCGGCTCCTTCATCATGCCGATCGAGCGCTGCTGCTGGGCGGTAACGCGGGCAATGGCGCCGTCGAGCGAGTGCGCGCGCGCCCGCGCCGCCTCCGCCTTGCTGTGCAGCGCGTGCAAACCCAGCAGCAGGCCGGCGGAGACCAGAGCCAGCACGCCCATGGCGATGCGCAGCCGCTTGATCATCGGCCCCAGATCGGCAAAGGGGCGTGTTGCGAGGTTGAGCGCGATTCTCATCTAGCGCACCCCCGCCAAAGCGCCGGCGGCGCCGGCCACGCTTGCCCGGCCAAGGTTCGTTGCCGCGCCCAGGTCCGGCCGCGCCAGATCGATCGTTTCCAGTTCCGCGTCCTCGATCCAGCTCGCGAATTCGCGCGCGTCTTCCGAGCCCGAGTAGTGCAGCGCCCGGGGCCGCGCCCCGAGCTTGTCCTCGAAGTAAGCCGCGGCCACGGCCACTCCGCGCCGCACCTCGCCGATGCGCAGAGCGGGGTCCTCGGGAAGCTCGAGGGTGCGGTAGAGCAGCAGGTCATTGCCGTTGGTAATTGAAGTGGTGAGGGCCGTGGCGCCGAGGTTCGCGGCCAAAATCGCCTCCAAGGAATCGATGGCTTCGAGCGCGGCCAGGCTCGATGGCAGCACCGCGCCGGGTTCGTAGCCGGCGGCGCGCACGGCTCCTTCGTACTCGACGAGGATGGGAGCGGGGAGGATGGCCACGAGCACCTTGGTTTCGGATTTCGATTGCGCCAGCACCTGGTAGCCCACTCCTGCCTGTTCCACGTCGAATGGAACCATCTTGCGCATGCGGAAGCGCAGCACCGGGACGGCCTCGGACGGCTTGGCGGGAAGAGAATCGAAGTCCAGCATAAACACGCGCACGGCGGTGTCGGGCAATACCAGCGAAACCGAGCGGCTGCGCGGTGAAACTTCCTCGAGCGTTTTGCGGATGGCCGCGGAAACCGCATCGAAGGCGCGCAGATTAGGCTCGGCGATTCCCGGCACGATGGCGCCAGGCGGCAGCGGCTCGAATGCATAGACCGGCGGCTGGCCCGCGGAGGTAAGCGCCGCCGCGAGTACGCCTTCGGGCGAAAGCTCGACGGCTCCGGGCGGACGCCCGCCCGGTGCCGCTCCGGTCTTCATTTTGCCAAAAATCGATTGCACGTTTCGTCCCGTTTCCCGCAGGGGCTAAAGCCCGTCCCTCAGTTTTGTGGCGTGGGCCGCGTCCTTCGGCTCCGTTCCGTCGAAAATCTCTTCCGTAATTCTGCCGCCCCTACGGGGCTAGTGGATTCGTTTTGCGGCTATCCCAGGACTGCGCTGCGCTTGTCCTGGGCTATTATCATAGCGTCCCTCCGGGACGCCGAAGGTTGATTCGATTCGCTTCCCCAGGACTGCGCTGCGCTTGTCCTGGGCTATTATCGATGGCTCCCTCCGGGAGCGGCTCTGCGGTGCTGCGGACCTCCGATCCATGGCCCGA
Source organism: Occallatibacter sp. (assembly GCA_050745765.1). Taxonomy (GTDB): domain Bacteria; phylum Acidobacteriota; class Terriglobia; order Terriglobales; family Acidobacteriaceae; genus Telmatobacter. Next base: position 27,871 of record JBOGLX010000223.1, read on the forward strand.
CACCGATCTCTAATCCCTGACTTGACGCTGACCTCTAATCTCTAATCCCTGACTTGACGCTGACCTCTAATCCCTGATCCCTGACTCGACACTGACCACTGTTCACTGTCCACTGTCCACTGTGTCTACCGCCCCGCCTCAATGAACGTAACCTTGTTGATCTCCTTGAGCGTGGTGAGGCCGCGGCGCACCCGTTCGAGGGCGGACTCGCGCAAAAATGACATGCCCTCTTTCTGCGCCAGCTTGCGCACCTCCGAGGTCGGTTTTTTTTCCAGAATCAATTCACGGATGGGGTCGGTCAGATCGAGCAGCTCGTGGATCGCCGTGCGCCCGCGGTAGCCCGTTCCGCCGCACTCCATGCAGCCGGCGCCCTCGCGAAACCCGAACCCGCGCCACTCCGACGGCTCCATGCCGCTGGCCCTGAGAATCTCGTCGTCGTAGGAGACGTCCCGCGCGCAGTAGTCGCAGATGGTCCGCACCAGCCGCTGGGCCAGGATGCAATTGAGCGCGGAGACAAAGTTGTACGCCTCGACGCCCATGTTCAGGAAGCGCCCCAGCACATCGACCACGTTGTTTGCGTGTACGGTGGTGAAGACCAGGTGGCCGGTGAGCGCCGAGTTGATGGCAATCTGCGCCGTCTCCTGGTCGCGGATTTCGCCCACCAGGATCTTGTCCGGATCGTGGCGCAGAATCGATCGCAATCCGCGCGCAAACGTCAGTCCCTTCTTCTCGTTCACGGGAATCTGCGTAATGCCGCGAATCTGGTACTCGACCGGGTCTTCGATGGTGATGATCTTGTCTTCGTCGCTCTTGATCTCGTTGAGCGCGGCGTAGAGCGTGGTGGTTTTTCCGGAGCCGGTCGGCCCCGTCACCAGCACCATCCCGTAGGGCTCGCGGATGTAGCGGCGAAAACGGCGCAGGTCCTCGTCGGCAAAGCCCACCACGTCCAGCGTCAGCCGCTTGAACTTTTCGCTCATCGATTCCTTGTCGAGCACGCGCAGCACCGCGTTCTCGCCATGAACCGTAGGCATGATGGAGACGCGGAAGTCGATCAGGCGGCTCTTGTAGCGCACCCGGAAACGGCCGTCCTGGGGCACGCGGCGCTCGGCAATATCGAGCTCGCTCATGATCTTCACGCGGCTCAGGATGGTAGAGTGGTGCTCGCGCGCAATGGGGGCCATGGCCGCTTGCAAGACGCCGTCGATGCGGTACTTCACCACCACCGAGTCGTCGTTGGTCTCGATGTGAATGTCGGAGGCGCGCCGCTCGAGCGCCGTAAAAATCGTCGTATCCACGAGGCGAATAATCGGGCTGATGTCTTCGGCCTCGCTGGTCAGCTTTTCGATCGAGATGTTCTCGTCCGGATTGTCCTCGCCGGTGAGCACGTCGAAGGTCAGACCTTCGCTGGCCTCGTCGAGCACGCGCTGCGACTGCTCGGTCTTCTTAAGCAGATCGGTAATCTGCGAGAGCGTGGCCACGCGCGGCGATATGCGTTGCGCCAGCAGGCCGGCAATCTCGTCCAGCACCATCAGGCGCGAGGGGTCCGAGACCGCGATCACCAGCGCATCCGGCTGCTGCTCGATGGGCACAAAGTTATAGCGGAACATCAGCTCCACCGGCACCGTGCGCAGAAGTTCGTGCTGGATCTTGAAGTTCTTGAGGTCTACGAACTCCGCGCGATAACGCCGCGCCAGCGCCTCCGCCTGCGCGCGCTCGTCGAACCCCGCCGCCGCGGGAACCGTCATCACACCTGCATCGGCCATCGCTGCCCGCTCCTAAACTCCGCCCGCCTGCCCCAGCGAAAAAATCGGCAGGTAAAGCGAGATAAGAATAAACACCACCACCACGCCCATAATGATCAGGATGGCCGGCTCCACCAGCGCCATCGCCGCCGTCAGCGCCGTGCTCACGTCCTCTTCAAAAAACTCGGCCACGGAGTTCAGCATCTGCGGCAGCGCGCCGGTCTGTTCGCCAACGGTAATCATCTCCGTCGCCAGGTTGGGAAACGCCTTCGTCTTAACCAGCGATTCGGCCAGGCTCTTGCCCTCGCGCACCGTCCCCACGGAGGAAAACACCGCCTTCGACACCTTGCGCGACGAGATCGACCGCGCCGCGGTCTCGAGCGACGGCACCAGCGGCAAGCCGCCGGTCAGCAGCGTCGAGAGCGTCCGCGAAAACAGCGCCACCTGGTACTTCAGCCAGATCTTCCCGAACACCGGCAGACCCACGCGGAAGTTGTCCACAAAGTCGCGTCCTCTTTCGGTCGACGAAAAGCGGTAGATCAAACCGCCGAGCGCAGCCACAACCAGGAGGATCCAAAGAATATTGTGCTGCATCCACTTGCCGAATGTGAGCAGGCCGACGGTCATGGCCGGCAGTTTCGACCCCATCTCGTCGTAGAGCACAGCGAACTGCGGCACCACCACCGTAATCAGGAAGACCATCAGCGCGCTCACCAGGGTCATCAGCACCGCCGGATAAATCAGCGATGCGAACAGCTTTTTGCGGAACGCCAGCGCCGTCTTCTGGAAGCCGACGTATCGCTCCAGCACTTCCTGCAGGTTGCCCGCGCGCTCGCCTGCGAGCAGCGTGGTGGTGTACATGAGCGGAAACCCGCCCTGCGCCTCGAAGGCCCCGGAAAGCGCCTCGCCGGTCTTTACGCGCGTCGAAACATCTTCCAACTGGCCCGAAAACTGGGGATTTTTCTGGATCTTCCCCAGCATTTGCAGGGAGCCGAGGATGGGCAAGCCGGCGCGAATGAGGGTGAGAAACTGCTGGTTGAAGACCAGAAAAGGTTCGAGCTTGACCTTGCGCCGCGACAGAAAACCCGCGCCGCCGCGCGCCTTGACACTGAAGACGTGGTAGCCGGCGTGGATGAACCGCGCCCGCAGCTCTTCGGCCGTGGCGCCGCTCTGCACCTGCTCCTGTACGCGGCCGCGCTCGTCGGCCAGCCTGATCACGAACTCTGCCATGGGTCCGCTTGCCGGTTACGCGCCCGCCGCGCCGCCGGCCTTTCCTTTGTGCTCTCTCATGTCCAAGGGTATCAGCCTTAACAGCAAGATAGACGAAGTGAGACACACCAGCGTTCGGCTTTGGGAGGGAGCTGCCTGGCGTCCCATTCCGCGACCTGCCAGCACCACATCCTGCTTCGGCGCTAAGCCAGAAGCGGTACGCCTGCTGCAAGCGCCGCGGCTTGCAAGGCTTTGTCGAGCGTGGCCAGGGGGGCGCGATGCCGTTCGGCGACCGCTAAATACGCTGCGTCATAAAACGACAGCCCATATTGCCTGGCGAAGCGGAAGATTGTTCCTTCGTCCTCGATAGGGTCGATTTGAATCGGATATGAGGCGATCAATTCGAGGAAAACGGCGGAATCGTCGGCGGTAATCCGCCTCCGCCTTTCATTGACGACGAGGAGATTGCGAACTTCGTACCACCAAATCGGCGGCACCATGGCAAACTCCGCTTCAAGACGGCTTGCGGCCAATTCCGCTAAGGAAGACGATTCATCGTAAAACGCCCATACCGCTGAAATGGAGGCGTCCAGAACAAATGCCATCAGGCACGGCCTTCGTCGCGCGCCGAGAGAATCTCTTCCAACGTGAGCCTGCCAATGCGCTGTCTGAGGGCGCGCATTCCCTCCGTCGCTCGCTGAACGCGCTCACGGTCAATTTCGGTCTGCGGGCTGATCCGCGCCACGGGCTTGCCGCGGCGAGTAATCACCACAGTTTCACCGCGTTCCACGTCGTCGAGGATACGGAGAAAGTGGGTTTTGGCTTCCGATGCCTGAATCGTCTGCATAAATTGACCAGTCGAATCGACCAGTTAAAGTGTAGCACAGGTTGGCTCCTTCTTTTCCGCGCTATTTGCGCCTTTCGCGACTTCCTGTTGGCGTGAGGCCGCAGCCTGCGTCGCATACCCGCAAATCCCGCGCCAAACGTCTACACTGGGTCTTTGCCTCCACACGATGCAGGAATGGATCGAGTATTGGCTGGTTGTGGCCGTGGCGCGCCTCCTGGGGCTCATGCCGCGCCGGCTGGGCCGACTCTGGGCCGATCTCATCGCCTTTGCCGTCTACTGGTCGTTCGGCCGCCTGCGCGGCGTGGGCGTGCGCAATCTGCAACTGGCCTTTCCCGATCTCCCTTCCCAGCCCAGGAGAAAGATTCTGCGCGGCGTCTATGTCCATCTTGGCTGGCAACTCGTCGAGTTCTGCCGCATGTCTCGCTACACCCGCGAAAACACCCGCAATTCGATCCGCACCGAAGGCATCGACCACTATCTCGCCGCCAAGGCCCGCGGTAAAGGCGTCCTCATCGTCACCGGCCACCTGGGCGCATGGGAGCTGTCCAGCTTCTACCACTCCCTCATGGGCCATCCCATGGGCATGGTCATCCGCCGCCTCGACAACCGCCGCCTCGACGCCTGGGTCAACCGCATCCGCTGCCTGCACGGCAACCGCATCTTCCACAAGGACGACTTCGGCCGCGGCCTGCTCGCTTCCATGCGCGCGGGGGCTCCGGTAGGTATCCTCATGGACACGAATATGACGCCGCCTCAGGGCGCATTTGTCGATTTTTTCGGCATCCCCGCCTGCACCGCCACCGGCCTCGCTCATGTGGCGCGCAAGACCGGCGCGGCCGTCCTGCCCGGCTTCATGCTTTGGGAGCCGGCTGAGCGCCGTTACGTTCTCCACTTCGGCCCCGAAATCGAAATGCCCCACACGGCGAACGTGGCCGAGGACATTCTGGCCGGAACGCAAGGCTGTACGGCCGCTCTCGAGTCCTGGATCAGGCGCTATCCTGACCAGTGGCTATGGATTCACCGCCGCTGGAAGACGCGGCCGGCGGGCGAACCGGCTTTGTATTAGCTTTTCATCGCTCGCACCAACGCCAAATTGGGTGCCCCAGGTCTCGATTCTGAGACCTGGGATTGGCAATCGCTTCGAACCACCCGGTCTTGAAGCTTAATTCGGAGGATGCATGACGCTCGGCGAACTGGTCAAAGCTCTTGGCGGCAAACTCGCCCAGGGAACTCCCGACTGGCAGATCGACGGTGTAAGCTCGGCCGCGTTTGCCAGCCCCTCCGACGTTGTATTCGCCGAGGACGCGCCTTCCGCCGTAAAAGCCCTCGACGGGTACGCCGGAGCCCTGGTCCTCCGTCCCAAATGCCTGGCCGCGTATCCGCCCGACAAATGCGTCGTCGAAGCCGATCAGCCGCGCCTGTGGTTTGCCCTCGCGGCCAAGCTGCTCAAGCCTCCGCTGCCCGCTACAGGCGTCCATCCCACCGCGGTCCTCGGCGCGGGGGTCGAGCTGGCCGAGGGCGTCAGCATCGGCCCCGGCGTGGTCCTCGAAGACTACGTGCAGATCGGCGCGGGCACCCGCATCGAAGCCGGCGCCGTCATCGGCCGCGGCGTGCGCATCGGCGAGTTCTGCCGCATCTACCCGCGCGCCGTCCTCTATCCGGGCACCGAGCTCGGCAATTGGGTCGTCGTCCACTCGGGCGCGGTCCTTGGCGCGGACGGCTTCGGCTACGTGCGCGACTCGACCTCCGGCGCTTACACGAAATTCCCGCAGCAGGGCACGCTCACCATCGAAGACGACGTCGAAATCGGCGCCAACTCCACCATCGACCGCGGCGCGCTGGCAGAAACCCGCATCCGCCGAGGCGCCAAGATCGACAACCTCGTCCACATTGGCCACAACTGCGACATCGGCGAGGACGTAATCCTGGTCGCGCTCACCGGCATCTCGGGCTCGTCAACCATTGGCAAGGGTGCGCTTCTCGCCGGCCAGGTTGGTATTGGCGACCACGTGAAAGTTGGTGCCGGAGTGATTCTCGGCGGCCAGGCCGGCGTCTTCACGGGCGCAACCGTGAGCAACGAAGGGCTTAAACCCGGAACGGTTCTTTGGGGCACGCCCGCCCGTCCGCTCAAGCAGGTTCTGCGCGAGCAGGCGGTGCTGGCGCGGCTGGCGAAGCGGCGCGAAAAAAAGCCGGCGTAGCCGCCACTCCGTTCCTGGTCAAGATCGCCAGCCCCAATGCTCCGTCCATGCGGCTCTCGACGAGCAGCTCGTAAGCCAGTTGAAGAAACTCGGGGTGATGCTCGAAATGTTTGCTTGCCGCCTGCGCCGTATGCACCACATGTTCGGCGGAGAATTTTTCGCGGAAGCGGCCGGCTACGCCGATCAGCAGCCCTTTAATCAATACGAACTGGGCCGTCAGCATTACGCATTCGCGAGTCATTGAAGGCGCCTTGCAATTCGCTTCGGAAGGCGCCTCGCCAGTCCGCATGGCGTCGCGCCCAAAGGGAAACTGGCATCGGATCACGGTATTGATCAGGTAGTTTTCGAGAACTTGCGGATGCCGCTCGAAGAACGGAGCAAAATAGCGGTCGTGCGCCGCGTCGAAGCTGGCCTGGAGGCTCTTCAAGGTGGCTCCGGCACTGTTGCCGATTCCCGCGGTGAATGCCTGAACACACTCCACGAAGCGCGGCGTGACGTTCGAGCGGTGCAGCATCATTCCGGCCAGCCGCAGCACCACGTCCAACTGCGCCGCGCCGTCAACCGGCAGCGCCTCCATCGCCGGCTGCAGCGTGCCCGCGCCAACAGCCTGCCTGAAATCGCCAAGGAATTCGGGCACGCTCCTTTTGAGTTTGCCCTTCCTGATCGCATCGAATATCGAATCTAGCCGCCGGCAAAACAGGTCAAGAAGACACATCCTTTGCCACAGCGGATAGGCGCGGTTCCTGATCAGCGCCAGCACCGAGGCACGGATCGGCCAGAACCAGGCCTGCGGCAAAGTCTCGTCTCCCGGCGATTGCACCGGTCCGGGACCGGCGTCCGCCGGGTCTGAAGATTCTGGGACTGGGCAGGTTTCGAGCTCCGCGCCGAACAGCACCAGCCGCGCCGCTTCCGGGCACGACAAAGCCAGCGCACTTTCCCGAACGCCGCCGATACTGTGCGCAATGCGCGGATAAGTAGCGCAGGTATGCGATAGAAACCCTTCGCCAATCTCTTTGTGGATGCGGCAAAGACGGTCCTCGGTGAGCAGCAGACACCGGTTAGCGTCGTCCATGCGCAGCACGGCGAAACTGACTGGCTTAGCGCCGTCCGGCGCTTCCGAGGCGAGCAGAATGCTCGAATCGATGAGGGTGCGCAGCGAGCTTTCCGGCAGTCCTTGGTATTTCTCCCAAGCTGCCCGGTCAACCGGTACGCTCCAGCCCTGGCAGCATGTATCCTCGCACGCCGAGCCGATGCAGCGGAACCGATCCGCGTACTCAGGAACGACAGGTTCGCTTGACCGCAATCGATTCTCCTCGCGGCGGAGATGTCTCCGCTGCCGCACCTCGAAATCAATGCACGAGGAGGTGAGCAGGCCGCGGCCCTATGCGATTGCGATTGTCTTGGAAGATTCTCAGCAAGCGCGTTGCGGCGATTCGCCGCGGCCGCGGACCGGGAGTGTGCCGGAAATAGATTCCCTTTGCCGTTTAAATTGAGTGTTCAGGGTGGGCGTCGCTTACGATGCGGCCATGGTTAAAAGCTTTCTCCCCGACGATGGATGCTGCGCGAGACGATCGCGGCGAGGATCAAAATGAGCGCCATTGGTCCGGCCCAATTGAAGCGCATCAACGTGGGCACGACGGTGGAGACCGAGCCGGTGCCCTATGATTCCTACTGAGCCCCCGTCTCGATGTCCGGCCCCGCCCAAGCCGCTCCCGATTTGCAGAACTGGAAGCTCACCCTCGCCTACGACGGCACCGACTTCCGCGGCTGGCAAATCCAGCCCGGCGAGCCCACCATCCAGGGCGAACTCCAGGCCGCTCTCGGCCGCATCGTCGGCGAAACCCCGCTCCCCCAGGGCTCCGGCCGCACCGACGCCGGCGTTCATGCGCTCGCCCAGGTAGCCAGCTTCCCCCTCCGCGCCCCCATCCCCCCAGAAAACCTCCACCGCGCCCTCAACCGCACCCTCCCCCCATCCATTCGCATCTCCGAAGCCAGACCTGTGCGGAGCACCTTTCACGCGCGTCACTCCGCCGTCGCAAAAACCTACGAGTACCGCATCTTCCGCGGCGAAATCTGCCCGCCCTTTCAAGCCCGCTACGTCTACGCCTGCCCGCTGCCGCTCAACCTTGACGCCCTCCACCAGGCCGCAAACCTCTTCGCAGGCGAGCACGACTTCTTGAGCTTCGCCGCCACCGACCCTGACCTTGCCGAGAGAGGGTCCGCACCCGAACCAAATCCCGCCCAGGAGTCAAAAGCGCCCCCGGCGCCGGCCCTCAGAACCATCTTCTCCTCCACCTGGCAGCGCCGCCCAACCGAAGCCGGCGAGCTATTGGTCTACCGGGTCCGCGGCAACGGCTTCCTCCATCACATGGTCCGCAACATGGTAGGAACCATGCTCGACGCAGCCCGTGGCGCCCTCGCGGTCGACGCGATCCCCGCCATCCTGGCCGCTCGCCGCCGCTCCGCCGCCGGCCCCACGGCCCCACCCCACGGCCTTTTCCTCCACTCAGTCGATTACAACCCGCCCGACCTCATCTGACCAGCCGGGGCATTCCGCCTGCTCGCTCGCAGCATCGCCATGTCCGATCGAGCGGTCGCGCGTCACTGATTCGCAGGTCCGGAACTCTTAATGCTGAAGTTGTGAATGTCCGCGGCCGTCTCCATCGACGAGTCGCCGATCAGCAAAGTCCGAGACAAGGTTCGCAAAAGACGCGCATGGCGGGGATGGTTTCGGCTCGCGTTCCACAACTTTGAGGAGATGAACGTATACGTCGCGGCGATCCCCAGCGAATAGGAGTAAGCACCGGCCGTAGTCTTGAGCATCGGGGTCATGTTCATCCCCAAAAAGCGAGATCCTTCGTGGTAGCAGTTGCACGGATTGTTGAGGTCCCTGTGCGTGGAGAAGGCGTCGAGGCCCCTGGTCCAGAACTCAGTCGCAGCCAGCGTACGATTCAATCGGCTTGTGGAGAAAGTCTTGAACTTCAGAGAGGAGGGCGGTTTGACAAAGGTCATGGAGCGGGCCAGGGCAGCGCCGATCGCCGGCGACGACGAGGAGAAAGCTGAGTTGACGGCTACGTCTGTCGCGTCGGAATCGGAGTACGTGTCGGTGCGGGCAGCCGGCATCTGTTCGATTTGCGCCGCCCGCGCCTGGATGAGGCCGATGTCTGGCAAGGCGGGCTTGACGCTTTGGGCCACGACTGCTGGGCCGATGAGAAGAAAGAGTGCGGTGACGATCGATTTCATGGATTCCCCCCTCGCCAAAGAGCGGGGCGGTTGTCGAACCTTCCTCGACTACACCGCACCCACCGGTTATCGAACTGGAATAGATCTCGGGCTAAATCAGTTCTTCGATCATGGCAAAGTCTCCTGGAAAAACATCACTCAATTCTTCGCCTGGCAGGTCTCTTCCGAGACCTGCGGAGCGCCACGACAGTAATCTGGTAACCAATAAAAAAGCAGGAAGCGTGGTTTCGAATTGGTGATGTGGACGCGGACACCAGAAGGGCTTTCGCGCCCGAAGCACCTCGCTGATCACGCTATTTCGGGCTGTTTTCCTGCGCCGGACTCCTACAACCTTTGGGGCGCAAAGACCGCGGGAACAGTGGGAATCTCTAGTTACCTGACAGGATGGACCGACCAACTCTAGGACTGAAGAGAATAGTATAAAAGCTGTGCAGCCACTCCCACTTCTTTCTCAGAAATATCGCTGGTGCGAACGACTTTGCCCAGGCACTGGATTCGGCAACTGTCGGAAAGCGTTAGCTCGCCGGGCAATTCGATCACAAACTTTAGAGTTTCGCCAACGCAAGGAGTATCGCCAGGAGAAAAGTAGAAAAAGACACCAATGTTGCTGATGTCGCGCGTAAAGGCAGAGATCTCTCGCCCCTCAGCCATCATGGTTATGGGCACTCTCATCTCGAACCGTAGTTTCGCTCTTCTATCAAACGTAGACGGATAGCTCTGATTCACCTTGCATTCACCCCATGAGCACCTGGGCGACTGGCTCCGTAGGCGGTTACAAAACGGCAGTTCACACCATCTTCAAACCAGGCGCGATCCGTAGGTCCGCAAGCGACGATCGACGGCTGCGGACAGCGTTCGTGCTAATCCGATCGTTACTGTCTGTTCATCCTCTTGTCACAAACGGGAGCTTCAGACTGTGCTTTGCAGTTGGGAGACCAAACACCTAGATCGCAAAATCAATAACTTACCGCAAACCTCCAGGCCAGTGTGAAAATATGTGCATATTCATTGGGCACCGAATTCCTCTGACGGTGAGATCATAGGTAGCCGAACAGGCCACACTGGCTGGCCAGCGCGGTGGCAGGCCGGGTCGGTACGCCCTCGTAGTTGCGCCCGGTAGATTGGCAACGCTGGGTGCCGCGTGGCTGGTTCACTAAGCAGCACGCGTGACTTTCATTGGATCCGAGCTCCTGCGGGCGCTCCACTATGCAAGGACGACGCTTCGGACGTAGAAGTTTCCCCCGCGCGATGTCCTGAAGGATTCGCTTGTTCAAACTCAGCTCGGCTACCAGCCGCTTGAGCTTCGAGTTCTGCCGCTCCAGTTCCTTGAGTCGCTTGGCCTCGCCCGCGTGCGGGCAACGGATCCGACCTGCAACGGTGGGAGACCTTCCTGAGTTGTAATTTAATTCAAATGGATTCGCTTCACTCCGCCTTTGATACGGTGTTCGGCGTGGATTACGGGTATATCAGCAGTGACATAAACGCATCTGCTTGTCGGCCAATGCCTCTTGGCAGTAGTTTGAAAACGATTTGCATTCGTTCGCCATCTTTCTGCTCCAACACACGCATTGCGTAGAGGAGAGGAAAGAAAACGGCCAGGGAGGCGCATCCACCCAGCAGAATCCCCCAAAGCGGAGTAAACCGTGCAGCGACCAGATGCGCGGTGAACGCTGCGACGAGACTGATGAAAGAGATCTTTGCAACCATCAACCAGGGGAGTTTCACCTTGTAGAGCTTGATGCAAATGGCCCACATCAATCCGACAGCCGTTATCTGTGCCGCTCCGCTGCCGATGCACGCGCCCACCGCTCCGTGTGCCTGTATGAGCCACCATGCCACGCCGACGTCGATAACGCCAGCCAATGCAGTGGCCATGATGACATAGCTCTGTCGTTCTGTGCTCTGCAACAGGCTTTGTACCGGGCTCAGGAAAGCTTTGGGCATGCAAAGAAGGGGGGCAAACGTGCAAACCATTGCGGCTCCGGCATACTGGCGGCCGAAGAGGAGAAGCAAGGCCGGAACTGCCAGCGAGGTGGCAATGCAGTGAAGAGGGATTGCGGTCAGTGCGAGGTAACGAAATGTCGAGGCCGTAATGAACGGTAGTCTCGACTTGTCGCGCCCGTACTGGGCGAAGATGGTTGCACCGGCCGCCGACCCGAAGATGCGCGAACCGATTAAAAGCCTTTCGGCCATGCTGAATGCCACTGAATAGAACGCCACCTGGCGGACGTCTGCGCAGAGGTTTTTGAGAAGCAGAACTTCGCAACGGTCCCACACGATCATGGCCACAATCATGCTGGCAATGCTCTGCCAAGCGAAACTGGTCATGCGTTGATACAAGCCGGCCGGCTGAATATGAGTTGAGGTCCAGGCAAGGATGTGTTTCACGGTTGGGACGAAGCGCACCGCAAAATCGACGGTCCGCATAAGAAACATCGCGGCTCCCACACCGAGCACCCCCCAATGGAAAACGACCGTCGCTGCAATTCCCGCGAAAAAAACCAGTATCGAAAGGACAGAGGCAGGCAAATTCCTCGATAGCTCTTCCATGGCTACGTTGGCCTGCGATGAGATGAAGTTGACCATAGAAGGCCAGATGCTCAGTACGATCAGGAGAGAGGCCAACCTGTATCCCGCACTGGTCTCCTTCAGCACCCAGACCGCAAGTCCTGCCGTCGCTAGTGTTGCAAGAAGAGCCTGTATCCACAGCGTGCGAAAATAAATGTACCTCGAAGTCCCCTGGTCGTCTTTTCCAAGAAACTCGGCCATATACTTCCGTGTGGTTGCGGCAATTCCGACTCCTCCCAGGGTACTCACCACGGACGCAATGTAGTTCACATAGATGATGTATCCATTCTTCGTTGGGCCGAGCGTCCGGGCAATCATAATTGCGGTAATGAGCGTAACAATAGCGGAGATTGCGTTCTCCAGCCCGTACCAGCCTGTATTCCGTGCGATGGTCTTGGTGTTCGACATTTCGATAGGAAATCAGCTCCGGAATGTTTGCGCATTACTATTATCCGCGCCGGGACGGCGCTGCGGTGCGTCATCAGGCAGCGACGCTGCCTAGCCTAATCCTCGCAGTGCCGCGCTCGCATCTTTAGCTGCTGGAGAATTCGGAGCCAGGGACAAGGCCTTCCTGAGGTGAATCGCCGCTTTGTCCTTGTCCCGCAGCTTGCCGTAAACCATCCCCAGGTGATATTGGATCGTTGCGTCATTGGCATTTGTCTTAACTGCATCCTCGAGAAGATCGCGTGCGAATTCGTAGGCTCCCTTCTGGTAGTAGGCCCAGGCCAGGGTGTCCGCTGTGTTTGGCGAATTCGGCATGGCGCGCCTCGCTGTTTGCGCGAGTGCCAAAGCGACATCCACATTTCCGCCGTTCTGCAGCATCATATATGCCAGGTTATTTGACGCAAGGGGCTGCTGGGGTTGGATCTGCAAAGACTTTCTGTAGTCGGTTTCGGCTTGGGATTGATTCTCTCGAGACTGTTCCATGACCCCGAGAATGGCCAAGGCATTGGCATCGTTGGGATGCGCATTCGACCATTGTTCCCAGGCGCCGATCGCATTGGCAATTTGTCCGCGTTGAACCTGGATTTGTGCGAAGAGCATGACCGCCTCGGCGTCCGCAGGGTTGATCTGCATCGCCTTTTGAGCCGTGGCGGCGGCTTGGTCGAGGTTCTTGTTGCGAGTCTGTAACTGTGCCAGAAAAACCAGATAGGCGCTATTCTTCGGGGACTTAGTTATCTGCGCATTTATGCGCGCCATAGCTCTTTCCGGCTGTTTTTGATAGAGGTCGTAACTAATCAAAAGACGCATCGCCTCGACAGAATTGGGGTCATACTGCAGGGCCTGCTCGAGCAGCGCGACTCCCTCAGGAAATTGCCTCTGCGCAAGACGCATTTCGCCGAGCAGCAAGTAAGCCGGAGCGCTCTGTGGCGCCAGGCCCATTGCAGTCTTAAGATCGGCTTCAGCCTTGTCGAGCGATTTCCGGCTCATCTCAACCGTGGCGCGCCATACATACCCGCCAGCAAATTTAGGCGCCGCGGCAATGGTCTTGCCGGCTACGTCGGAGAGCATGTCCATATCTCCGGTCTGTACTGCAATCTGCGCCAGCTCCTCCTGTGCATCCAGCCGGGACGGATTCTGCTTCACGACTTGGCTGAAACTTGTTTTGGCTGTCTGCCAATCGCCTTTGGCCAGGGCTGCCCTGCCCAGCCAGAATTGGATGAATGAGTCATCTGGGTAATCCTTGACTGCATTCTGAAGGGCCGAGATCGCCTCATCGACCTTGCCAGAGTTAAGCAGCACGATTCCGTGCAGTGCGACCACCTGGGGATCCGCGCCGCGCTTCTTCATTAAGCCGTTTATCACTGTTTGCGCAGTTCCGTAGTCTTTGACCTGAAGCAGAGCCCGGACGTATCCCTCCTGTACTGCCAGATCTTTCGGATGCTTTGCCGCCAGTGAGGCGAAGTCAGCCTTGGCCTTGTCAGCCTGTCCGGACCGCTCGTAGTAGTCGGCCAAAACGCTCACTCCCTGCGGGTCGCTGGCAAAGTCGTTTGCGGCCTGACGAAGCACCTGTTCGGCCATCGCCTGGTTACCTTCCCTGAGAAAAACCTGAGCGAGGTTCTCGCGAGCCGAAAGGCTCTTGGGATCGGCTGAAATAGCATCACGGGCCGTCTGTTCGGCTTCCGGCCAACGGCCGTGGCCCGCATAAAACGCAGAAAGCAGCTGTCTTGGGGTTACTGACTTCGGATCGAGCGCGACTGCCTTCTTCAACTCATCCTCCACGGAGGAGAGCTTGCTTGGATCGCCTGCCTCAATGAGCGCGAGGTCCTCGTGAAAGGCCGCGCGGTTCGGATCAAGTTGCACGGCGCGCTGAATCTCGGAGAGCGCGTCGCTCTTCAGACCCTTCTTCATTGCGATGCCCGAAAGCAGCGCGTGAACGTCTGGGTTGTTCGGTTGGGCCGCCATGACGGCGTCGGCTTGCGCTTTCGCCTTGTCAGTATGGCCGCCGGCAAGCAGGATGTTGCCAAGATCGAGCCGGGCCTTGTAATTTGACGATTGCAAATCGACAGTGCGCTGTAACTCGCCGTATGCCGGACCAATCTCACCCAGGTGCAAGTAGGCCTGCGCCAGCGAATAGTGAGCAGCAGCGTAGTTTTTGTCGAGCTTCAGGGCGTTCCCATACTGGATGGCAGCCGCTCTGTAGTTGCCCTTGGAACTGTATCGGTTACCGCTCTCAAAGTACTTCTGCTTCCGTACATTGGGGTCGATGTGGCAGCCGGCCAGGAATGTACACGCTAAGACGAGTCCGACTACAAAGAAATATCCACGCTTGCTTATCGTGCCTCTGTCGGCAACGAGAACACGTTGAACTGTTTTAAATGAGACCTTCATCGAATTCCATCTCATACTGTTCCATCCTTGTCTGCTGCTTTTTCAGTCTCGAACCTGACTGAAATTGTTCAAAATCTCCCCTTGTGCCTGCTCCTACGGGACCTTTCAATTGGGAATGAAGTGCGGGAGCGTCGGCCAGAGTTGGGTCACGAATGACTCTGCCCGGGTCCTCGCTGCGGGGACGCCTCGACCGGAGCCGGGTTCGATGGGCGTTATGACTCTGACCAGCCCGCCGTCCGTTCGATTCATGCGGATTGCGTCGGTCACAAGATACATTGTGGCGATGTATTCGCTGACTACACTACGGCCGTGCGCTTGATACCAATAGATAACAAAGTCTCTGTTGTCCCCTTCAGAAATGACATACTCGCCGACTCGATGCGGTTTGCCATTTGCATCCTTCAGATCAACGTATTTTGAGGACTCGAAAGCCCAGCCCGCTCCCGGCAGGCAGTGTTTCGGAGAATGGATGGATGCACCTGTCCTCTGGGAAGGAACATAGGCAATGAAAAGTTCGATCGGCGGCGTCTGTAGACCCTTGTTATAAACGCGCTCCAGATAATCTCCTGCGCCGAGAACTTGCAGGGTCTCAGAATCGATCGGCTGATCGATTCCTGTCCAACCGGCAATCACGTCCGGGAACTGGGACAAAGTCTCTCTCGGAGGGCGCCGTTCTGAATCGCCGCGGCTTTCGAGCAGCAGTGCCGTTCCCGCCAGGAGCAGGAATACCGTCCAGAAGCGGAAGTTCCTCATGGTTCTCCCCTTGCACTTGAGATCAGCGAGATCAATCGATGGACGATATAAAGGCAACTGAGCGACACCAAGAAGATCACCCACCCCGAAAATTCATGGAAAAATCCGAGAGCCTTGTCCGGGTCCCAGTATTGGACGCACAACCCGGTGCCTACAATGCGTGCTGCATTGGCGGCCATAGCGATCGGAATGCTGAAAAGCGCGAGTAGAATTCGACGCAAAACGGACTTTTCAAAAAAATAGCCATAAAAGATTGCCAGGGCGAACAGGCTCATAAGGGAGCGGATGCCACTGCAGGCCTCCGCCACCTCCAACCTCATAGACGGTATTTGGATGATGTTGCCCTCCCGTAGGACGGGTACACCGAAGAGAGGTAGTACTGCGCTGGCAGCTTTGGAAGACATGAATTGCAGGGGGAGGGTAATCTGGTTGAAAACGAGGGAAGGAATTGGGATCGCGAGCAACAGCACGAGCAAAGCGAACCTCAGCTCTGTGGTAAGCTGCCATCCCCCAAAGCCAAGAATCAATCCTCCCAGCACGATAATGATCGATATCCGCTCGAGAACCAGCTGGGCTCCGTAGTTGCCCAAAATCAAAATGACCAACCCCAGGGCAATGACCGCTACCCCACTCCACGTGGGAGCAATCCTGGCCTCGCGAATCGCCTTTCTTTTGACCCACACCAGGTAAGCTGCAAAAGGCACCACCAAAAAGCCGTGAGAAAAATCGGGTATCTGCCACCAATCGGTGACCAGTTTTCCCAGGACTCGGTAATAGAGCCCCATCGCAATCACGCCGATGAGCACCGACCGCCATGGAAGGCGGGCGAAACCGAATGGCAGACGATTCGCGGAAGCCGCTGCGATTGACCCGTCCACGGTCATTTTTTCCGAATCAGGGTAAGTGATCATACCAACTCTTGCCGATTTGGCCTGCAATTGACATGCCGAACCGGGAGTTGTTGCGATCGAATGAGTTCCAGTCAAACTACCTGCACTTGGACGCCGATATCCCTGTCCAGTGGAAAAGTATTTCCACTTCCGTGGGAAATCAATGTCCTGGTTTTGCCCATCTCAATGGAAACTCTTTCGCCGCCCGCGAGGTTTTTTCTCCTCGGAAAGTGTGCATACATGAGGGGATGCGCTCGCTCAAGCGGCCTTCGCTAGCTTCCTCCAGGTTTGGAACCTGCATTGCAAAAGCCAGAGTGAACTTGCTCAAGAAGACGATGGCTGTCACCACTCAAGACACACAACGACCGATCAAAACTACCGGTCACATCGATGCACAGTTTCGTCTAGCGGTCAGCCGCCTGGCGGAATGTGACTACCCCGTCCTGATCGTGGGTGAGCATGGCGTCGGCAAGCGCTTCACGGCGGCGCAGATTCACCTTCGGTCGCATCGGTCCCGGAGCACATATCAGGAGCTGAGCTGCCGCGAGCTCGATGCG
The DNA here is from genome assembly GCA_050745765.1 of Occallatibacter sp. GTDB lineage: Bacteria > Acidobacteriota > Terriglobia > Terriglobales > Acidobacteriaceae > Telmatobacter. Next base: position 44,710 of record JBOGLX010000223.1, read on the forward strand.
CAAACCATGCTTTCCGCTCTCTCCACCAAGAGTACGATCTATCTGACCGAAGTAGCGGACCTTGACCTTTCGTTGCAAGAGCTACTCATCAGAAGCTACTTCCTTTCCGGCCAGGTCCAGAGCTGCCGCCTTTTGTTCGGTTCGAGCCGCGAACTTTCCGAAGAGGTCAAGTCTCTCAGGTTGCGGGAGGATTTCTATTGCTTCATCTCGGGCGTGACGCTGAGGATCCCCCCGCTGCGCCACAGGAAGTCAGAGATTCTCGGCATCGCCGACACCTTCTTAGCTCAATACTCAAAGCAGTTTGACCGCCCCAGGCCGGTTCTTTGCGCCGAGATCATCCGGTTCCTCATGGACCATACCTGGCCGGAAAACCTCGCTGAACTTCAGACCGCGATCAAGACGCTGGTCGCAATCGGGGACCAATCCGTATCCCTCGTGGCGTTGAAGGCTGCCACGCCAACTGTGAGGTGGAACGGTCATCGAAGGAGCCGCTCCCTAAAGGAAGCTACTCGGTCGGCGTCGATCCAAATCGAACGCCAGATGATAACCGAGGTCCTTGGTTCGACCGGAGGTAATCGCAAACGCGCCGCCGACGAACTCGGCATCAGTTACAAGGCTCTGCTTTACAAGATCAAGCAGTTTGGAGTCGAGGACGAAACTGCTTCCAAAGAGCTCGGAGTTGCCGTATGAAGGCAGGAAAACTCCTCATTACGGTATTTTTTATGGTCACGCTCTCTTGCTGCGCCCAGGTGAAGAAGCCCAGCGCCCAGACAGCCGCGCCGGAAGCACCAGTTCAGTCTTCGCCGGCGCCATCTGTCTCGCCTTCTCAAACGCCCGCAGAAGATAGTTCCGACCCATATGTAATTGGAGCCTCTGATCTTCTTACGGTTACCGTATGGAAGCAGGCGACCCTGTCGGACACGATGCTGGTGCGGCCTGACGGCATGATATCTATGCCGCTGCTAGGCGATGTTCAAGCCGCCGGTCTGACACCTCAACAACTGTCAAATCAGATCGCAACCAAGCTCAAGAAGTACATTGAAGATCCCAGAGTTTTCGTCCTGGTCAGCCAAATCAACAGCAAGGTTGTTTACACGTTGGGCGAGGTGGGCAAAAAGGGGCCCATCGCAATGACGTCGGGTATGACCTTGCTGCAAGCCATCTCCAGCGCAGGTGGACTTACCGACTATGCCAACAAGGGAAAGATCTACATCCTGCGTACTGAAGCCGGGAAGCAAGTGAAGATTCCGGTCCAATACAAGAGAGCCCTGAAAGGCGACGGCAATCTCAACCTGGTTTTGAAGCCCGGCGACACAATTGTCGTTCCGTGAAGCACCATCTAATGAAGAGAACATTCAAATTCGTGGCGATCTTCCTGGCCGTTTGCCCGAGCCTGTCGGCACAGGTTGCGCCTGGCGCGGCGACGGGCGAAGCATATCTTCATTACACCTTTCGCTATTCGCAATCTGCTCAATTCGGCGGAAACCGGGGTGACTGGCAGACGACCGCCCCCTCAGCCGAGCTGGATTATTCAAACGGCAACAGCAAACATCTGTTCAGCCTGGATTACGCCGGTGGCTATCTCTCGACCGTGGAAGGTCCATCCTATGGAACCGGGATGTTCCAACGCCTGCTGCTATCGGAGGGCTTTGTCTGGCCCAAATGGAATGTTCTGGTCAGCGACAACGTAGGCTATCGTCCGGCGAGCCCGACCACTGGATTTTCAGGGATTCCCGGCATAGGGGAACCGATCGGTGTTGCGAGTCCGGCCCCTCCGTCCAGCCAGTCGATCCTCACTCTGAATACCCATACCGTCCAGAACACCGTGAGCGGAGATATAAACCATATTCTCAACTTCGCCACGTCTTTGAGTCTCGGCGGCAGTTCGGACTTACTTCGCTACCCCGACGGTAACGGCCTGAATACAAACAGCCCAATGGCTAAGGGTGGCCTTACTTTCCGCATCGATGCACGGAATTCGCTTTCAGCGCAATATTTGTTCTCTCAATTCAGCTATCCGGATTACAACTACACTTTCAAAGCCAACTCCGCCCTGTTTGGCTACCAGCGCGCGTGGACGCGGTCACTAACTTCAAACGTTTCGCTGGGCCCGGAGTGGATCGGCGGTTCGAATAACAACCTCATTGACATCCCTTCTTCCACGGCGATCAGTGTGCAAGCGGCCGTGACCTATCAACTTCGATCTGGCTCGACCGGGCTGAGTTACCACCGGGGCACTACTGGCGGGTCCGGCTATCAGTTTGGCGCGGAGACCGATTCCGTCGTCGCGAACTTCTCACGGGAGTTCGATAAGAAGCTCACCCTTGGATTAACGGGAGGGTACAGGCGGAATTCCGAATTAGGGATCTCAAGTACTGGTTTAGGGGCCGCACATACTATTGACGGCGAATTCGCAGGAGCGCAGGCCTCCAGACAACTGAACCGATTTCTCAGCTTCTTTGCAAACTACACAGCTACAACCCAATCGTATGCGGGTTCGCTACCAAACAACGTACTCAATCAACTATTGCAGGCAGCGAGCTTCGGCTTAGCGTATTCGCGGGGAATAAACCAAAGTCACTGAATCAGCAAGGAGTTGTATGCTCGGGCATCGTGAACTGACAATGCAGGATTACATACAGATTCTGAAGCGGCGACTCTGGATCATTCTGCTCTCCGCGGCAGTTTTCCTCGGAGTGGGAATAGGCCTCACATTCATTATCCCGGCAAAGTTTGTTTCGCAGACCCTTGTAATCGTGCAGCAGCAACAGGTTCCGAAAGACTACGTGGAACCGGTCATCAGCGAAAACCTCAATGGGCGCCTGGCTTCACTGCAAGAACAAATACTTAGCCGTTCACGTCTCGAGCCAATTATCCAGAGGTATTCCTTGTTCGCTAACGGCACAAACACGATGGATGACCGCGTCGATTTGACACGAAAAGCCATCAAGGTAGCTCCGATCCCTTCCGGAGAGAACACAATGCCGGGGTTTTATATCTCCTTCAGAGCGCAAAACCCTCGCATAGCACAACAAGTTTGCGCTGAAATCACTTCGCTCTTTCTCTCCGAGAGCATAGATGCACGTGAGCAATCTGCCGAAGGAACAACTGCCTTCCTGCAGCAGCAGCTTGCTGACGCCAAGAGAACCCTCGACGAACAGGATGCAAAATTGGCGGGTTTCCAGAAGAAATATCTGGGCGGGCTCCCCGGCCAGGAACAGTCAAACCTGAACACTCTCCAAGCGCTCACTACTCAGCTCGATGCAGCAACGCAGTCACTGAATCGGATGCAGCAGGATGAGACCTTTGTTCAGGCCGTTATCGCACAACAGACAGACGATCTTGAGCGCGCCGCACCTTCCAGCGGCGGGGTGCCAACGGACACCCTCGAATCGCAACTGAAAGCGCTGATCGCGCAGAAGCAGAAGCTGGGAACGATATACACGCCTGACTACCCAGACGTAGAAGATCTCACGCACGAGATCGCGGAAAAACAAAAGGAAATTGCATTGGCCTCCGCTCATCCACCGTCAACGAAAACTGCAGCTGCATCACCGGGCCCGGATTCGCCACAGCTGCAGCAGGAAAGAGCCCAACTTCGGGGGATACGGCAGTCAATCATCACTCAAAAACAGGAACAGGCGCGAATCGCGCAGCAGATTCGCACCTATGAGGCGAGGATCGAATCCAGCCCGTCCGTCGAGGAGGAGTACAAGGAGATCACTCGCGACCACGACACCGCTCTTCAGTTCTACAACTCGCTGCTGACCAAAATGAACGACTCTTCCATGGCAACAGACCTCGAGCGGCGGCAGCAGGGTGAACAGTTCCAGGTACTGGACGCCGCGAATTTTCCTGAAGAGCCTTCCTTCCCAAATCCCCGCGTCTTCGCAGGTGGTGGATTCGCGGGGGGCCTGTGTTTGGGCCTGCTTATTGTAGCGCTCCTTGAGTACCGCAATACAACGTTACGAGATGAAAGAGACGTCCTCGCCTTCACTAAGTTACCAACACTGGCCATTATCTCCCACATAAATGGCCTCCCCAAAATACCTGTCCAACGCAAGAGCAGGTGGGCCCTCTCACGAATGAACAAGGCTGTTAACGGCGCCAACGGATAACCATGTATAAATCTTTTTTCAAGCTTCGGTTTCTTCCCTTCGGGTCAAGCCCGGATCCACGATTTGTGTACCTTATGCCGCAGATAAGGGAAACGCTTGCGTGCCTGCAATATGGGATTGCCGCACGCAAGGGCTTTGTTGTCATGACTGGGGAAGTTGGCACAGGAAAGACCACTTTGCTCAAAACCGTCCTGGACACGTTTAGCAAAGAACGGGTCTCAACGGCCGTGGTCGTCAACCCTCTCCTGGATGTGATCGATTTCCTGGAATTCGTGCTTACCGATTTCGGTATTCCGCCTACGACCAGGACTAAGTCCGGGATGATAATCCAATTGAATCGCTGGCTCATCGAGCGCTACAAAGCCAAAGCCGTATGCGCAATCGTGGTGGACGAAGCGCAACACTTATCATGGGAGCTTCTTGAGGAGATTCGCCTTCTCACCAATCTCGAAACCGGCTCGGACAAGCTGTTGCAGATTGTGCTTTCTGGCCAGCCGGAGCTAGAAGAGAAGCTTCGCGCCCCCTGCGTTCGCCAACTCCGGCAGCGCATTTCTCTCTGGTGCAGAACGCGGCCCCTGACTAGCCAGGAGACGCACGATTACATCATGGAGAGACTGCGCATAGCCGGCGCTTGCAGCGCCATTTTTTCTCCCGAGGCTATACAGACTGCTCATGCGCATTCGAGTGGCATTCCTCGACTGATCAATCTCATTTGTGACAATGCGTTGGTCAGCGCCTACGCGGAGCAGGTCCAACCCATTCCCGTCGGGATTGTTGAGGAAGTTTGTAGGGAGCTGGAGTTGAACCAACAACCCTTCCTCGTTTCCCCCGCCCCTTTCTCGCCTTTAACGGAGGGCTCCTCGTCGGATTCTTCTTCTCGGGCAATTGAGTCGGTTGTTAACGCCGCGGCTTCCAGAAAGGGGCAGAACCCATGAGCCGAATATACGAAGCGCTTCAAAGAGCTGAGTTGGAGGGGAAGGATATCCTCAATCCACAGCCCGAGCAAACTGATGAATACACATTCATTGAAGGCGTCAGCGAACCACTGCCCACCAAGGCATTTCTCGATCTGGACGACATCACGCAGCATCAATGGAAGCCTTCGGTACTTTCTCTACCCACATTGACAGAAGGCGGTGAATGCGTCGAGCAATTTCGTAGTCTTAGGTCTCAGATTTACATGCTGGGCCTTGAGACAAAGATGAAAACGATCCTCGTCAGTAGTGGAATGCCGGCGGAAGGAAAGACCTTTGTCGCCGTGAATCTCGCCATGAGCCTCGCGCGCAACAGCGATCATCGCGTTCTGCTCATCGACGGCGACTTGCGCAGGCCCTCTGTCCACAAGCTGCTTGACGCCCCCAATTCGCCTGGGCTGGCTGATTATCTGGCTGGGAATGCAACGCCAACGGCGATTTTACAGCGCGACAGCACTCCCATGATGAATCAGAATCGGGCGGCCCGCGCCATCGCCAATATCACATTTATCCCTGCTGGTAATTGCCAGGACAATGCCCCCGAAATTGCAGGCAGTCACTTGGTTGAGGATCTAATTGCAAGTCTTTCGCCGCATTTCGGCTGGATCATCATCGACTCTCCTCCTGCACTGGCAGTTACCGACGCAGTCGACCTGGCTCGCGCCGCCGACGCAGTTCTGCTGGTCGCCCGCGGAGCAATCACGCCCTACGCAACCGCACAGCGTGCGCAGGCTGCTTTTAGCAAATCGCGCATCCTCGGCTTTGTACTCAATGCCGTCAAGGATCCGCCGCGCAGCAAATATTACTACAACTATTACGGAGACCCAGAAACCGGCCGCGAATATATGCGCCGAAAGGATTAAGAGGAGCCAGAATGATCAGGCTTTTCAACGTCTATTTCCCGACTCGGAGTCTCGTACGGCTTCTTTGCGAAGCCTCCCTTATCAGTGGCACGTTTCTGCTTGCGGTTACCCTCGTGCTCGGGCCGGATAGTTACATCGGACTCGTGTATGAAAACGGCCTGTTAAAGATCGTGTGTATAACAACATTCACCTTGCTCCTATCCTATTACTTCGATCTTTATGAACCGCGACTCATCCCGGAGCATTGGGAAACGTACTTTCGGCTGCTTTTAGTCCTCAGCACGCTGTCTTTTGTTCTTGCCGGACTTACGTATCTCTTTCCGAATATTGAGATCGGTCACAACGCCCTTGCTGCCGGGGTCTTCTTTCTTTCGATTATCCTCCTCATCTGGCGTAGAGCGGATGAGTGGCTCGTTGGCCTTCCCATGTTTCGTGAGCGCGTCTACGTACTGGGTTGCGGCTCGCGGGCACGTCAGGTTGTCGAAGTGCTGCGCATCCGCCGCGATGCCGGAATCCAAGTTGTCGGCTGGACCGGCGAGAGTGGCACCACTGACCTCATCGGGCGCTCAGCAGCAGACCTGCGTGCGTTGTGCAGTCCGAAGGCAGGTGTTGACCGAGTGATTGTTGCCTTGGAGGATCGCCGTGGGTCAATGCCGATTACCGACCTTCTTAATCTTCGGCTAGCTGGCGTTCCGATTGAAGATGCGTCGGGGATTTTGGAGCGGCTCACGGGTACCTTGCCACTCGAGGGACTCAGCCCGAGCGCCCTCATGTTTTCTGAAGGATTCAAAATCAATGCGTCGCATCAGATTCTCCGCCGCCTGTTCTCCATTGTGGCCGCTGCGGTGGGGCTCTTGATCTGCCTACCCTTTATTCCGTTCATCGCTCTTGCCGTACGCCTTTCTTCGCCTGGGCCCGTATTCTTTCGCCAAACGCGAGTTGGGCGGCGCGGGCGCCTGTTTACCGCACTCAAGTTCCGCACCATGCGCCAGGATGCCGAGGCGAACGGTGCGGTATGGGCCAGCAAAGACGACCCGCGGGTTACTTCGGTGGGGAGATTCATGCGCAAGGCTCGCCTGGATGAGATCCCCCAGCTCTGGAACGTTCTCCGTGGAGAGATGTCCTTCGTTGGGCCGCGTCCAGAGCGTCCCGAATTTGTGCAATGGCTCAGCAAGGAGATTCCCTACTACGATCTGCGCCACATGATCAGGCCCGGAATCACAGGTTGGGCGCAGGTGCGCTATCAGTATGGCGCAACCCTGGAAGAGACTAAGCGAAAACTTGAATATGACCTCTACTACCTCAAGCATCTTTCAATCGGTCTTGACTTACTCATCATGTTCGAAACCACCAAAACGATCGTGCTGCGGAGAGGTGCGCAATGAGACCCATCCTCTGGCTTTCGGTGATTGGTATTCTCTATACTTATGTCGGTTATCCGCTTTTGATATGGCTGCTCGCAAGGCTACATCCGCGGCGTTGGGCGGCTGCCCCTGTGACGCCCAGTGTAAGTGTGGTGCTCGCGGTGCATAACGGAGTATCGCTGCTTCAGCGGCAGATCCATCATCTTCTTGGCCTCGATTACCCCAATATCAAGGAGATCATCATCGTTTCGGACGGCTCAACCGATGGCACAGCGGATTTGCTCATCCAGCAGAAACATCCGATCCTGCGCACGATACTGTTGAATGAGCACAGCGGCAAGGCAACTGCGGTCAATGCCGGCATGGCCAAAGCCTCCGGAGAGGTAATCCTCTTCGTGGATATCCGGCCTGAACTCGCTTCTGGAGCTGTTCGGCAACTGGTCAGCAACTTTGCCGATCCAAAAGTCGGCTGCGTGACTGGCCAGCTCATTCTCCGGCAAGAGAACCATGACGCCACGACTGCGGCGATTGGAGGCCTTTACTGGCGCTACGAGGAGTGGATCAGGAAATGTGAAGCCGCCTTTGACTCGCCGGTTGGTGTCTATGGAGGTTTCTACGCGATTCGTCGCGAGCTTGCCGTTCAACAACCGGCCGGTACAATTCTGGATGATATGTTTCAGCCCCTCGCGATTATTCGTCAGGGTTACCGGTCCGTTCTCGACGCGAAGGCATGTGTTTACGACACGTGGCCGGCGCAGGTTGAGGACGAATATCGTCGCAAGGTACGTACATTGGCAGGAAATTTCCAGCTGTTCCAACTCGCACCCTGGTCATTGACTCCGCGGAATCGCGTTCTCATCCAATTGGTTTCCCACAAAGTTATGCGGCTCGTCGTGCCCTACATGCTGATTTTGATGTTTGTCTCCACCGTTGCGCTCGCATTCGCCTCCTCGGTTTACGCGGTCTTTGCGGGTCTACAGATCCTGACTTGCGCGGCCGCTTTGGTAAGCCTGGTCTGCAGGGTCCCTGTGCTCCACCGAGTCACAGGTCCAGCGGGTGCACTACTCGTGCTCAACGCAGCCGCCGTTGTCGGCCTCTACAGGTTCCTTATGACGCGCGGGCCTCTGTGGAAGATATGGCACCCTCGCGAATTGCTGTCGGGGAGCCATGCGGAAAGATGACAGCGCAGCCGCGTATCACTGTTCGAGCGTTCGATTTGACGAAAAGGTGTTAAGAAATATTGACGACTCCTGAAAGGATGAATAAACCATGGTGACCAATCGAAAGAACATGCTGATCATCTCGATTGTCGTAATTGCAGCAATTTCCGCTGGCCTCTGCTTTCGCAGTCGGATAACGAGGGTCAGAGCGGCGAGACTGGAACACGTCGTCCCGCCCGCGCCATACTTTCCTCCCGGCGCTGTGTGGACCCAGGATGTGAGTCATGCGCCCCTCGACCCCAATTCCGCAACCATGATCGCCACTCTCGCCAAAGCAGGTGGGTGGGGTTATGGAAGAATGCAAGTCGACTTCGGCCTGCGGGTGTTGCAGGCCGATGCAAACACTCCATTCGTTCCTTTTCGTAATCGCGGTGGAGCATTCTCCGCGGACTCCGACGTGGTTTCCTCAGTTCCTCTTCCCAGCGGAGGAGGCATGGAAGAGCAGCCTGAATACCAGTGTCCGTTCAAGGCCGAAGACTGCCATTTTATCGTAGTCGATCGCAGCCGAGGCAAACTTTACGAAGCCTACCAGGCCAATTATGCCGATGGGATTCTCACCGCCAACGGTATTGTGGTGTGGGACCTCCATCGTGTATACCCGCCGTCGGGACGTGGAGACCAGTGTACAAGCACCGACGCCGCTGGGTTCCCGATCGCTCCGCTGCTCTTTAATGCCGACGAGCTTGCCTCGGGAAGCATCAACCATGCCATCCGTTTCATTCTTCCCAACTCACGGATACGGGCAGGGGTCTTTGTCCATCCCGCCACGCACGCCGGCGCTCCCCGTGGGCCACTCACCGCTCCTCCAATGGGCGCACGATTCCGCTTGAAGGCTTCATTTGATCTGTCGCAGTTGAGTCCGGCCGCTCAAGTTGTAGCGCAGGCCATGCAGAAATACGGCATGTTTCTCGCCGACGGCGGCAACATCACGCTTACGGCCCAGAGCGACAGGGACACAACAGCCAAATACGCGGACGTTGACTTCGGTCCCCACAGCCTGCAAGCGCTTAAGGTCACCGATTTTGAAGTTGTCAACATGGGGAAGCCAATTCCATTGACGTACAACTGCGTGCGGAATAGATGGTAGCCGTTGAACCAATGAGAGGACGATTCCTTTGTCGATGACGGAAGCGAACATCACAATCAGCGTTGTCATACCAGCCTACAACGCGGCGCGCTTTCTGCCGCGCTGCCTGGGCTCGGTCTTTGCCCAGACCTTGAAGCCAACGGAGGTCATTGTTGTCGATGATGGTTCAACCGACGATACCGCGGCGATAGCCGCTTCGCTCGGAGCCACAGTCCTTCGTCGCCCCAACGGCGGATTAGCGGCGGCGCGGAATACGGGGATTCGCGGAGCCACAGGCGATTGGATCGCACTGCTGGACGCGGACGACCTATGGGCGCCAACTAAGCTGGAGCGCCAGGCGGCCGTTATTCAGTACAACACCGTGCTGGTCTACACTGGCAAGCACTTCTTCGACGATCACGGCGACCGCGGCGAGCAGCCCGCATTGGATCCGTTCTCGGCGAAGAATATCCTACGCCACTGCAATCCGATCACCCCCTCTAGCGTTATCGCAAGACGGCAGGCGCTCATGCGCAAGGGAGGATTCCGCGAGGATATTGGAGCTTGCGAAGACTGGGAGATGTGGATGAGGCTCAAGCCGGTAGGCGAATTCGTGGCCGTTGCCGATCCCTTGACGGAGTATTACCTCTATCCGCAGAGTTTGAGCGCCAATCCTGCAAGAATGCTGGAGGCGCTCGAACGGATCCTGGACACGACGCTGTTAGCCGATCTACGGGTCCCGCGTCGTTGGATGTGGAAACAGCGGATTCGCGCAGCGCAGTTGGCCAGCGCAGGGCTGATTGCACGTGATAACAACCTGAAAGGCGAGTTGCGCTATATGCTGAGTTCCTTTTGCGCCTGGCCGTCACCATTTTGGGAACCGAAGCGTTTGGCCATGTTTGCCGTGAGCGCGCGAGATCTCTTGATTGGCGCGAGGAGAAAGGAAGGA
>JBOGLX010000224.1:0-8431 GCA_050745765.1 Occallatibacter sp.
GGCCAATCCAGTCGTGGCGCCGCTTACATATTTCGGCAGCGAAGTCGTTCCATCACGCTGCCCTGCATGCCGCGCTGGAACATGGCGACTTAAACCACAGGCTGTTATGGTGTGACCGACATGCTGATGAGCATGTTCGGCTACGCCGCCAACACGATCAGCCCGATCGTCGGTGGTCTGGCTCTCTCCGCGGCGATCCTGAATCACGTGCGTCACCGGCCATGGGGCGCTCTGGCCGCCAGCGGGCTCGCTTTCCTGAGCGTCTCGGGAATCTGGGCGTTGGTCACACACTTTGCGGGGGTGAGCCTGTGAAGCGACATGTTCTGGAAGTCGTCGGCGCGATCCTGCTGTGTCTCGCGGCCTACCTCGGTTACTCGATGGGGTTCCGGTTTTCCCTGCCTGCGGTTGGTATGGGATCCGGCGTAACAGTGAATACCGACGAGTTGGCGCCCGATCCTGTCGCATTCCGCGTGCCGCATCTCAGATGGCCAAAGCCCAGTTACTTCTGTGCCGGACTATGCACAAACGAGGAGTTTCTCCAATGAATTACCGCCTGGCGCTACAATCCGTGTTTTTTGTCGTCGAGGGGCTGTTGCTCGTGCTTGCCCTTTCCGCCGCGCTCCATTTTGAAGTAGCGCGGCTTCTGTTTGCGATCAGCGTCGGGGCGCTATGCCTATTTGCAGAGTTGTTCGTAGTGGTGAGATTGGCACGGCGTTTGTGGAAGTGGAGTGGCCAGCTGGCGACTGCCTTTGTTCGTGATGGGTCAGCCACTGGCATTCCGTCGGCAGCAGCAGCCGGAAATCGAGGTGAGGCATGAGCGGTGGTTCCTTCGACGCCGGATTGCTCGGCCTGACCAACTGGGTCGGCAACGCCGTGATGCCGATTCTTGCCGTGCTCATCCTTGCTCTCGGCATTTTCAAGTACTCGCGCGGCTATCACCTTGAACCCTACATCGCTGGGACGATGAGCGCGCTGTCGGTCTCCGGTCTGCTGCGGCTGGCCGAGGTCTTCGCGAGTCAGGGTTCAGGGACTACGCAGTACTGGGCGGCGATCCTCTGCCTCGCCGACTGGGTGGGTAACGTGATTCTTCCCGTTTATGGAGGGATCGAGATCGCGCGCGCCGTGCTCGGTCTGGGCGGGTTCTTCGAGCGACTGTACATTGGCGACGACTGGATCCGCCACTTCGTTGCCGGCGGGGCCTGTCTTTGCGTGTCGGGTCTGATGCGCCTGATGGAACATTTCATCGCGGCCGGAACGGCGGGGGTGGCGTAGATGGCGTTACGCATGAGCCCCGTTTCGCGCAACCTGCACGCCAAGGTCATTCTGTTGGGCCTTGAGCTCGAAGACATGCTGTTTCTCGCCATGTCCTGCGCGATCGCGATGCTGGTGGGGCAGTTTGTGTTCCCCAATCGCTACATGTTCTTTTTGCCCATGAACTGGTTCCTGATGCTGATGGTGCTGGTTCTGGGCGTGCCGGGTCTGGTGCTGTTCAAGTACGGCAAGCCGCGCGGCTATCTGCTCGATCTGGTGACCTACTACGGGCTGCCGCGAAGCTATTGCGCGTGTGCCCGCGATCGGAAGCTGACACGGGATTTTCTGATCGACCCCGACGAGACGGAGGCGGACTGATGCCCAAGACAAAACAAGAGCACGAGCGCTCGCTGGAGGATCCGGCGGTCTGCGAACTGCTGAAGATCAGGGACTTCCTCGACAGGGTTATGGTCCGCACGGACGGCTGCTACGTGGCCGGCTTCCGCGTGGCTGGAGCCATGACGTATTTCGGCGACGACGATGAGCGCAACGAGGCGAAGGGCGTGCTCGAATCGCTGCTGAGAGCAATGCCTGAGCAAAGCATGCGGCTTCAGTTCCGTTATGAAGTTGTCGAAAGCCTCAACGGACTGCTCGAACAATACCGCGAGGATATGCGCAGCGAGAATCCGGATGTTCAGGCGCTCGACGAACAGCGGACGGCCATCTGGAGAGAGAAGGAGCAGGAGGGAGCATACTTGTCGCGGATTGCGGCGGTTTACCTCATCTGGGATCCCATCAAGCACAAGCGCGCCATGATGGCGGGCGGGGCGCCGATGCGCAAGGAAGACCGCAGGCTGGCGCATGGAGGCTTCACCTTAGCCGTCAACAAATCCATCGGGAAATCGAGGGAAGAGCACGAGTCTACGCTCGCGGAATTCGAGTCGATCATCGCCGGGATCGAGTCTGCGATGAAAACCGGAGGCCTTGGGCCGGAACGGATGACGGAAGACGATCTGTTTCTCGAGATCAAGCGGGCGATGCGCCCGATGGATCCGGACCGGAAGCTGCTCAAAGCACATCCGGACGAGACCGAGTACATCTCTTCGCGCAAGCGTGCCACGACCGTCAGCATTCTCGGCCAGACCGAAAGCTACATCAATATCGATGGACTCCTGTGGAGCTTCATCAGCCTGAATGTTCCTCCGGATGGAACCTATCTAGGCATCCTGCGCCAGTTGATGACGACCGGTTTCCCGATCGTGATTTCGACGCAGGTTTCGATCCCCGACCAAAGGGTGATCCTCGACAAGTACAAGAAGAAGCTGCGCAAGATGCAGGCGGCGCAGAAGGATTCCAAAGGAAACCTGCGCGTGGACGTCACTGCGCAGGTGGCGACGCATGAGCTGATTCAGATCCAGCAGGAGCTGATCGCGAACTCGGTCAAGACGGCGCGCGTCAGCATGATTGTCGGGATCCGCACCTCCGCACCCGCATGGTCGGCCGGGCAATACGAGAAAGCCGAGCGGGAGCTCGCGAACAGGCGCCAGCAGGTGCTGCATATTGTTGCGCACATGGACGGGGCGCGGGGGCTTTCTGAGTCTCTCGCCGCGCGGCGCATTTACCTGTCCACGCTACCGGGGCTTGCAGAGGATGACCGGCGCGATCTCGATCTGCTCACGCCGCACGGGGCCGATCTGCTCCCACTGGAACTGCCATGGTCTGGTACGACCCGCTCGCCGCTGATGCTGTTCGAGACGCCCTACCGGCAGTTGTTGCCGTTCTCGCCTTTTGACCCGGCGCTTGAAAATGCCAATGCGATCATCGCGGCCACATCGGGAACCGGGAAGAGCGTGCTGGTGGGCAAGATGCTGCTCACGTGCGCCAGGCAGGATGTCCAGGTTTCGATCGTCGAGCGCGGCGACAGCTACTATCATGCGGCAACGTCCATGGGCGGGCAGATGATCACCATGTCGCTCGACAGCCGCCAGACGATCAATCCCTTCGATCTCAAGCCGGGTCAAACGGAGCCCTCGAACGATCACTTGTCGTTCCTCAAGAATCTTACCCGCTTCATGATCGGCGACAGCGGGGAGGGCGACACCGACCTCCTCGACAACCTGATAATGAACGCCATTCGCAAGACTTACGCCCGGGCGCAAATGAGGATGGATAACCCGATACCGCTCTACAGCGACCTCTTCGACGAACTCCAGAACTACTACGACGAAGACAAGAACCCACGCGTAAACGAGATGGCCCGCATCGCCGCGGCGAAGTTGCGGGCCTGGGTGAACAACGGAATGTATGCGCGCCTCTTCGACGCGCACACGACCATCGACATGTCGTCGCCGTGGCTCTACTTCAACGTGGAACAGTTGAAGGACGATCCCAAGCTCGAAGTGGCCATGAGCCTGCTAATCGCCTATACGACCACGAAACGTGCCGAAGGCAAAACGAACAAGCGGTGCATCACGGTACTCGATGAGTGCTGGGCGCTTCTCCAGTCTCCAAGTCTCGCGCCAGTTGTCGTGCAGTTGTTCAGGACGGCCAGAAAGCGCAATGCGTGCGTGTGGGGCATCTCCCAGGCGGTCGAAGACTTTACCGGGACGCCGGACAAGCCGAACGAGTTCGGCGGGGCGATTCTGGCAACCACGGCGATCAAGATGATCGGGCGGCAAAAGGGGAATTTCGACGTTCTGCGCCACTTCGTTCACCTGAACGAAACCACCCTCAATCGGGTCAAGATCCTGGGAATGACGGAAAAGGGTAAGAAAAGCGAGTTCCTGATCGTCATCGGGGAGAAGGCCGAGACCACGCACAGCCTCTACATTGTTCCGACGCCGATGGAGTATTGGCTGCTGACGACCTACCCACGGGAGCGCTGGTACCGGCAGTGGTGGCTCTCGACGCACAGCGAAATGAGCTTGATGGAGTCCTTCGGGGAGCTTGCGAAGCGGTTTCCGAATGGTCTGTCCGATTTGCCGGAGTTGGCTGAGGAACGGTCTGGGGAAGTGAACCGCCTGGGCACAGTCGGTATGTACGCGCCCCCAAGTTCAGACACCACTCATGAAAGCACGAAGGCCGTGACGGCTGGCTCTGCGATGCAGGAGGCACTCGTATGAAGCGACTTCAGCGATCGGAGCGTATTGCCTTTACGTCCAGCGTCGTCCTGCTAATGGTGCTCCTCGTCCCGACAGGCGCCTATGCGCAGTTCGGAGGGCTATTCTCAGCGATCCTGGGCACGATCACCGGACCCATCGGGGGGGCGTTGACCGACATCAACCAGGTCCGCGGCGAGATCCTCCAAACCGAGCAGCAGATTCTCTTTCCGGTGGCGCTGATCGAGGAGACAAAGAACTACATTGCGACCATCAAGGCGAGCTACCGCGGTTGGATGAACAGCGTTTTTTCGATCCGCATCAACAGCGCCGTTCTGCCGGCATCCCAGAGCTTCGAATCGGAATTCCTGAGTGCGCAAACCGGCCAGATACCGGGCTTCACCCAGAGCTATCGAACGGAGTACGGAGCGCAGCCCGCGATGAGAGCCGCACCGCAGCTCAATCTTCAAATGATGGATATCGAGGACGCGACCGCGAAGGACGCGACGGAACAGTCGATGGCGGCGGACCAGGCCACGGCGACTATGCTCCAGACGGCTCAGAAGATCGAGGACCAGGCGGAAGCAGCGGCTCCGGGGACGGCAGACATGGTCGCGGCCGAGGCCCGGACCGCTGAGCTTGCCAGTATCGCCATGCAGCAGAAGCTGCTCGCCTATCAGTTGCGCGAGGCGGCAATCGAGCTTGCGCAACGGAACGCTGTTCTGAAGCAGTCGGCGGCCAACATGCAGAACCTGAACCAGCAATTACTGAACAATCTTGGAGGCGGACAGTGAGACGTCTTTTACATCATCCGCTGGCTCAAAGGATCGCGATTGCGGCGGCAGGAATTGCGATTCTTTTGACGGTCGCAGTCGAGCCCGCCCACTCGCAGTTCGGCGTCGACATCGCCGACATTCTTGCCGGACTGAAGGAGGTCGACAGTACGCTCAACAGCGCTGTGGCGTCTCCTCTGCGAATGATCGAACAGGTCGAACAACAGGAGCGAGAGTTTCAGCAGCAGGTCCTTTATCCGATCGCGGCCATCAACAGCGCGCGGCAGATGGCGATGGGATTCTCCAATTCCTTTCTCAGCTTCCGCCAGCTTGGTTCCATGAATATCGCGAGCGCCCAGCTTCCTTACCCGCAGCAACTGGAACGGCAGATGCTCTCCGGTGACCCCAACGACATTGGGACGATCGGGAGCGCCTACCAGAACGTCTTCTCGCCCTTGCCGGCCCAAACGGCCGTCCCACAGAACATCGCGTACCAGATCGATATGGCCGATGCGCAGGCGCAGGACGCGATCAAGAAGGCGATCGAGCTCGATGCTTTCGCGGCGCGAGAGATGGAAGTGGCGCAGCAGCTGAATCAACAGATCGCCGCGTCCGCGCCGGGAACCGCGCCGATGCTGGACGCCGAGGCAAGCGCCTGGGTGGTGCAGGCCAACGCCTACACCCAGATGGGGATGGCGGAATTGCTGCGCCTGAACAGCGCCAGCATTTCAAATCGCAGCGGCGAGCTGAAAGATTCGACAACGCAAATGCAGAACATGAACCAGAGGATGCTGCAAATTCTGGCGCCTCAGTGAGGATGGAGCGTTCCTATGCCAACCGGTATCTTCGAATTTCAGACCATGCTCACCTCCGCTGTCAGCGGTATCAGCGGAAGCCTGTTGTCCACCGAGCAGGGCGTGTCCTACGTCCTGATGACGATCTGCCTCGTCCTTGGCATTTATGAGGCCTACACCAGAGGCGGCGACCTCCGCTCGCTCGCTGGGACTCTCCTGAAGTACGCTGTCGCGGCCTTTCTGATCGGAAACTGGAACACGTTCTTCTCAGATCTCTACAGCGGTTTCAACCAGCTCGCAAGTGCTATCGATAGTGCATACGGTGCCGTTGACCTTGCAAAGAATTGGCAAACGCAGTTAGAAGCGCTGTTCACTCAGAACGGCTACAACGCCATGTTTAATGCAATCCCCTGGACTCCATCAGCATTGCTCACGCTGGTTGAGATTTTCCTTGCGTACATCATCTATCCGATCGCCGTTCAGATCTTCGCCCTGATCTATACATTCTGGGGAACCTGTCTGTTTGCGATGGGGCCGTTCGTTATTGCACTGGCTCCAAGCTCGCTCGTTAATTCTCTGACCAAGTACTACGCGCTGAACCTCGGGATCTGGAACGCCTGGTCCATCATCTACGCGGTTTTTGGCTGCCTGATTACGGCCATTCACGCGAACGACGTCAACGCAATCCTCAACGGCGACCTGGGCAGCTTCGGGCTGGGACCGACCCTGGGCGCGACAGGACCGCTCGATGGGGGAATCGAAACGATCGGGCTGATCAGCATCATGTATGCGATCTGCATTCTGCTAATCCCGATGGTTGCGGCATTCATCCTGCGCGGACAGTTTTCCGCGGTGGGCGTTGGGCTTTCCGTCGCCGTTTCGAGGATCACTCATGGAATTTCGCACGGCGCCGAACTGGGCGCCGCAGCCGGACCGGCGGGAGCCGTTGCCGGCGGCATTATGGGCGCAGGAATGGGACTCATGGGCGGCGGGATTCCTTCGACATTTTCGACGGGGGGAGCGTATGGCGCGCTCAGTGTCAGCCAGGGCGGCAGTGGAAGCATGCCGCCTCCCAATACGCCCGACGATCCCAATATGACGCGGTTCGCGTGAGGAAGGAGCGCTTCGGCGATGGCCAGGACAAAGCTGAAGAACGAAACACCGAAATTCTATGAGATGGATGGAGCGCTGCGAGCCTACTCCAACCGCAGCATGGTTCTGGCCGGCATCATGGGGCTGGTCGCCCTGCTCGCCGTGGCCGGTTTTCTGTTCGTTCGCATGGAGCCGCCCACGGTGATCCGCATCGGCGCGAACGGCCAGGCATCGGTCATCTCGCCCTTCCAGAACGCGAAAAGCCGAATACTTCCGGCGCTTCTTGTTGGAAGACCCGGCGCGGCAGCGGCCGACGAATACGAGAGAGAAGCATTCATCACGGACTTTCTCAGCCGCTATCTGAACTACGACTCCTACACGCTTTCTCAGAACTGGGCCAACGCGCTCAATCGTATGACGGAAAATCTTCGCCGGCAGGCTCTCGCCGACCTTGAAAAGAACGATACGGTCGGCAAACTCGAACAGGCACAGGCGAGTTCCACACTCAGGCTGAGCCATATCGAGCAGAGCAAGATTGAGCCGCTTGTCTACACGGCCTTCGGAGTGCGCACCGTTCGCACGGTAAACAGCCAGCAGGAATCGATCGACCAGCTTGTGGAGGAGTACCACATCCGTCTGGTCAACGTGGAACGCTCCGCACAGAACCCGAGCGGCCTGCTGGTCGGCGACTACTGGTCGAAGCAGATTGAAGGCGAAAAGAGAGATGCGGTGCTGGCTGGAGACGCGGCAGGCCAGACGGAAGGGAGCAATCAACGATGAGCACTGAGGCAGCACGAGTGATGCCGATGCCGGGCACAACTGCGCCGGGCGGCGAGAGAAGGCGGCGGCGCAGGGGCGGCGACGCGGAAAACGATCGAAGCGGATCGCTGGTCCTCTATTTCCTCGGGGCGGGCGGGGAGAGCGATAGCGAGCCGATTGTTCTCAAGGAACGCTTTTCGAACGAAGGCGGCGCGATGGTCGAGGCGCTCAAACGCGACGTTCCGTATTACCGCGTGGAAGTGTGGCGGTCGCGCGCGATCGTCAAAGACGGATCTGTCGAGATTAAGAAAGAGGCGGTTTCCGCGCGGACCTGAGAGTACCGGGCGGACGAATTCAGAAAAACCGATCGAAAAAGCACCGCTTTGCGATTCGGTTCTCTGAGCCACCTTGCGGGCTCAACTCGCGAGGATTCGTACCGCTGACCCGGCATTCCAAGCCTGGTTAGTTCCCTTCAACAACGGTCGGGAAAGAACCAGGTCAGCCGGCGTTAAGCGGGTTGGCATGGATTCTTCCTGTGCCCAAAACACAAGGAGAACTCTCATGCAAAGTGGAAACGGAAATCGAATTGTGATGCTCGATATCGACACCAACGGACGCATCGAGGAACGGATCCCCGGCACAGGTCAGGAGTGCTGGCTCGATC
>JBOGLX010000225.1:0-20926 GCA_050745765.1 Occallatibacter sp.
TCCTTGATCTCCTGGTCGGTCATCAGCGCGTCGGTGAAGTGCGTGAAGTGGTAGTACTGCTCTTCGCAAATGCCTTTGCCGTTGAGAAGGGTGTCGGCGAGACGCTCGGGAATGACGGAGCGGCGCGCGTGATCGACGATAAAGCTCTCGCCCATGAGCCAGCCCACTGTGATGCCGTCCTGAAAGAGCGAGTTCATCCACGGATAAGGATGCGGATTGTTGGGTGCGGTTGAGCCGTAGACCGTGTTGCAACCGGTGTGCGCGGCCATGGCCATCACGCTCATGCCGTTCGCGAGGCGGCCGTCGATGGGCTGAAGGCTCTTGTGATTGAAGGCTTCGGTCAGGAGCACAGCAGCGATGGCCTCGATCAGTTGGGCGTCGGTGATCGAGCCGTGCTCGGCTTCGTAGGCGGCGATGCGGGCCTTGGTGTCCTCATCGTCTTCGCCACCGAGGCCCATGATCAGATGCGCGATGGCCTGGCGCATGAGGGCGTACTCGGCGGGGTTCGAGTCCTTGAGCGCGCTGAGTTTGGCTGCGCCGGTCTTTTCAAGCTCGCCGGCCTTCGCGACGAAGCGGTCGCTCTTGGCGTGGTAGACGGGGCGCATGTAGGCCTCGGTCACTGCCGCAATGGAGCGCAGCACGCTTTTTTCGCCGCACCCTGCGCAGGCGCCGTCGCCGGAGACCAGGGCATCGTAGTTGGTGCGCACCATGAGCATGTTGCGCAGGGTGGCGGTCTTCGAGTCGGCCGGGTTGGCCGCGTTGAACAGGCCAAGGTATTTTTGCGCGGTGTCGGGCAGCATGTTGAGGAAGGCGGTGCCGGTTTCGTGCTCGGCGTTGACGTCCTCGGTCTCGGCGACCATCTTAAGGGCGTTGTGGTCGCCGCAGGCGGTGACGCAGGCGGCGCAGCCTTTGCATAGATCGGAGACAAAGATGGAAAAAATGCCGCCGGAGCCGGGGGCCTTGCGCTCGGGCGAAGAGAAGATGGCGTTGACCTTTTGATAGGCCATGGGCACCTTGTCCATGATGGAGAAGAACTGCTTCTTGGCTTCGGCGGAGAAGCCGTCGACGGAGTCGGTGACCTCGCGAAGGATGGTCTGGAGCGGGGTGCCGGTCTTCATGTCGGCGACCATGCGCTGACGGGTCTGCTTCTCAATCTCGGGCAGGGCGCGCAACATTTTGGTGCGCTCGGCGGGGTCGCCGACATAGTAGGAGACGGCGGTCGAGAGCACCGTGGCCAGGTCCTGCGAGCAGTTGGGCAGCGCGGTGTCAGGGCAGGCGGAGATGCATTCCATGCACTGGGTGCAGTTTTCGGGGATGAAGAGCGGGGTTTCGCGGCGGGCTACGTATTTGGATGCGGTATCGCCGGTGGCCGCGGCGATGACGCCCATGGCCGAAAGCGGCGTGGCCGGCTGGTTGTAACCGAAGTGGGAGCGGAACTCGGCGTCGAAAGCGGAGACGGTGTCAATGGGCGGGCGCGGCGGCTGGCCGGCGGGCGGCGGCGTGGAACGGCGGCTGACGCCGCATCCGCCGGCGGCGGTGAGCTCGAGGATAGGCATGAGGGCTGCGCCACGGAGGGTGGAGCGGTCGGCGGCGGAAAGCTCGCCGATGGCGATTTCTTTGACGCTCTCAAAGCCCGCGTTCATGATTTCCATGTTCGACTGGACGACGGCGTCGCCGAGCTTGCCGAACTTCTTGATGTATTGCTTGTGGACGACGTCGCGGAACTGCTCCTGGGTGATGCCGAACTCCTGGAGCATGGGGCTGACGGCGAAGAAAGCGCCGAGGAAGGCGTTGCCCTGCATGCGAAGCTGGAGGTCTCCGCGGTCGGTGGCTCTTTTGGCGATGCTGAAGCCGGGCAGCGTGAACACACGAATCTTTTTCTCGATGATCTGGCTGCGCGCCCAGAGGGGCAGGCGCTCCCAGGCCTGCTCGCCTTCTTCATCCGACTCCCAGACCAGGCAGCCGCCCTCCTGAATGCCGTCGAGGGGGTTGGTGTGGGTGAAGGCCTTGGGGTCGCAGCAGAGGACGACGGTGACGTGGCGCAGATCGCAGTTGACGCGGATGCGCTCTTTGGCGGCGACCATGAAGTAGCTGGTGGGCGCGCCCTTTTTCTCGGAGCCGTACTTGGGGTTGGCGCTGACGTGGATGACTTCTTTGGGGTTGCCAAGCTCGTCGGTGAGGCCGTCGCGCTCGAAGAGCAGGTCGTTGAGGTCGCCGATAATTGCGCCGAGGTTTTTGCCGGTGGTGATGGCGCCCCATCCGCCGACTGAGTGGAAGCGGACGGCGACGGCGCCCTCGGGCAGGAGCGACGGCGTGACGTCGGCGACGACGCTGTAGGGATGGTCGATGCCGAGGACGAAGAAGTTGGCGCCGTCGGCAGCGGTCTTGCCGTCTTTGCGGGCGCGGCCGGCGGTGGCGTACTCATAGGCACCAATGAGGTGCTCGGGGCGGAAGTCGCGGGAGCCGAGGCCGTAGCTGCCGCTATAGATCTGAGGCAGCTCGCTGGGCGCGACGGCTGGCAGGCCTTCGGCGGAGGGATGGCCTTCGTACTGGACGGCTTTCGAGAGCGCGGTGCGGATGTCGCGGCCGAGGGGGTTGTCGGGGGCGAGGGCTTCGTCGGTGCGTTCGAGGACGATGACGTTCTTCTTGCCCTTCAGTGCGGCCACGACGGCAGCCTCGGGGAAGGGGCGGATGACGTTGAGATGGATGGAGCCGACCGTGACGCCGCGGGTTTCGCGGAGGTAGTCGACGGCGGCCTCGATGTTTTCCGCGGCCGAGCCGAGGGAGACGAAGACGGTGTCGGTGTCATCGGTTTTGTACTGGGTAACGAGGCCGTAGCGGCGGCCCGTGAGCTGGGCAAAGTCTTCGTAGGCTTCTTCCAAGAACTTCAGGATGGGCTCGGCAAAGTTGTTGCGGCGCGCCACGACACCCTGCATGTAGTGTTCCTGGTTTTGCACGGGACCGAGAAGGACGGGGTTGGTCAAGTCCATCATCTTGGGGACGCGGCGGCGAGTGGGCCCGAAGAGGACGCGCTGGGCTTCGGTGGGGCAGTCGATAATGTCGTCCGGCGCGCCCAGGTACTCGCGGATCAGCTCGGACTCGTGCTTGTAGAAGGTGCGCTCGAGGTGGGTGGTCAGGAAGCCGTCCATTATGTTCATGCCGGGGGTGAGCGAGAGCTCGGTGACGCGGCGGAGGATCAGGGCCTGGTCGGCGGCCTGCTGCGCGTCCTTGCCGAAGAGCATGATCCAGCCGGTGTCGAGCGCGCCGTAGACGTCGTCGTGGCCGCAGTGCACGTTGAGGGCGTGCTTGGTGAGGGCGCGGGCGCCGACCTCGAGGACCATGGTACTGCCCTTGCCGGGCGCGTGATAGTACTGTTCCACCCCATAGACAACACCTTGGCCGGAGGTGAAGTTGACGACGCGCTTGCCGCAAACCGAGTGGGCGATGGCGCCGCCCTGAGCCGCGTGCTCTCCTTCGGTCTCGATGGCTATGGTGTTGCCGCCGAAGACGTTCAGATGGCCTTCGGCGTAGGCCTGCTGGAAGAGCTCGCCGCCCTCGGTTGAAGGCGTGATGGGATAAAACACGCCGGCGTCGGCGATGCGCGTCTCGGTATGGTAGGCGACGAGCTGGTTCCCGTTGGCGGTAATCCTGATTCCTGGATAGCGGGCGGCTACTTTCATAATTCCCTCTCTTTAAGGCCGGTTGCTGGTTCTCTACTGTCACTCAGCGCAGTGGGCGTCCGCGCTCGAAAATCTTGGGTCTCGCCGTGTCACTTTCTCGCTGGCTTTTTTCGGGCGGCGCGAACGACTCGCGGGCTGCCAAAAGCTCCCCACTCACGGGTTTGGCTCGCAGCCAGCGAGCAGGTAAACCAAGAGCACGATTATCCCGCAGAGAACGCCGTCTTTTAAGTATGCACCCGAATGGGAAGACGCAATCTCAGGAGATGGGATGGTCCGACGGGCAGGCCGGGAGCGGACAGACTGCTTGAAAGGCGGCTTGAAAAAAGCAGCCTGCGGTTGGGGGCAAGCACCTCGCAAGCACTCCAAAGACCGATTGAATTTGTCCCGAGGGCGCTGAAGTTATATCCCCTTGTATAATTTCGTCGGCTTTGGCATTGCGCGGCCAAACCGCCGTAATGCCGAGCCGGGAGATGCGATCCGAAATGAACGACGCAGGCACACAATTTGCACGCTATCCGAGCCTCGCGGGGCGCTCCGTGCTGGTAACCGGCGGTGCGACGGGAATTGGCGCGTCGATCGTTGCTCATTTTGCCCGTCAGGGCTCGCGGGTGGCTTTTCTCGACATTCAGGAAGAGCCGGGACGGGCGCTCGCCGCAGGCCTTGCGTCGGAAGGTTGCCCGGAACCGCTGTTTCTGCGCTGCGACCTGACCGATTTGGCCGCGCTCAAAGCCGCCGCCGACCGGGTGCAGGCCGGCTGGGGCGCCGTGGACGTACTGGTGAATAATGCGGCCAACGACGAGCGCCATGCGATCGAAAGCGTGACTCCGGAGTTCTGGGACCGGTCGATTGCGACCAATCTGCGGCCACAGTTTTTCGCCGTTCAGGCAGTGCTGCCGGGGATGCGCGCGGCGGGGCGCGGGTCGATTGTAAATATGAGCTCGATCGCGTGGATCATCCCCTCCACCGGACTGCCTCTCTACTGTGCCGCCAAGGCCGCTATTGTGGGGCTGACGCGGACGCTGGCACATGAGCTGGGACCGGCCGGGATTCGCGTGAACGCGGTGCTGCCGGGGGCCACCGCGACGGAGCGGCAGAAGCGTCTGTGGTTCACCCCCGAGTACGAGGCTGAGATTCTGCGCAACCAGGCGCTCAAGCGGCAGGTTGAGCCGGCGGAGGTGGCGCGGCTGGTGCTGTTTCTGGCCGCCGACGACTCGAGCGCCATGACCAACCAGACCTATGTTGTGGACGCGGGCTGGGTTTGAAGGCGGGCGGCTCGATTGCGGCCGAAGCGTTGCGTGGCGCACGGGACCTGGCGCGGCGTGGGCTACCATAGGAGCATCGAGATCGTTAGAGGGCCGCCCATGTTCGTGGTAGTTTGGCAGTTTGAGATTACTGAGGAAAAGATTGCCGGTTTCGAGGCCGCGTACGGGCCGGAAGGCGCGTGGGCGCGGCTTTTTGGGACGTCGTCCAGGTACCTGGGCACGGAACTGCTGCGCGACGCCTACATTCCGGGCGGCTACCTGACCATCGACCGGTGGGCAAGCGAGGAAGACTTCCGCGCGTTCCGCAAGGGGCACGACCGGGAGTACGAGGCGTTGGACCGGGAATGCGACGCGCTGACGGGGCGGGAGACGCGGGTTGGGGCGTTTACGGTGTAGGACGGGGGCGAGAGCTATTCGAGGACCAAAAGATTTCGGCTGAATTCGGCTCCGGCCATATACTTGATGCCCCGGTCGAAGGTGACCAGAATGCCGTTTTCTTTCACCGCCAGGCCGAGTAAATAAGCATCCGTGACCTGCAGGTGGCCAGAGATGCGCGGCGCGAACGGTGCGGTCAGTCCAGCCCAACTCTCCGTGAGCGGCCAAAAACGGTAGCCAGGACGATTCGCGAGCTCAGCCAAAATGAAAGTCGCTTGCTCATGCGTGCGAGGGCCCGGATAAAAAGACGGATTGGTTGTGATCCGGACAAACCCGATTTCCGTTAGCGGGCAAACGCCCCAATTGTCATTTCCCGACGATCTGAACCATTCTTGTGCCTTCTGGAAAAATTGGTGCCCAGGCTCAACGAGTGCTATCAGAACGTTCACGTCAAGCAAAGTTTTTCGGATCAAACTCTTCCTCCTCGAGTTTTTTCACCATTTCGGCAGTTATCGTTCTTCCGGTAGGAGGAAACATCGGCAGGCCGTTCGGACCGATTCGAATATCCGGCTTGGTAGCTGGCCTGTCCTGCGCCTTGCGGATCAGTTCATCGACCGCGGCGCTGAGCGTGAGCCCGCGCGCGCGAGCATAGTAGGCGGCGAACTCGTGGGTTTCGTCATCCAGGGTGATTGTAGTTCTCATAGGCAAATTGTGCATCATTTATTTAACTGATGCAAGATCAAGATTATTGCACCACTTGTTATTTTTGATGCCGATCCTTGGAATCGATGTGGAGCCGCGATACACCGAATGTGAGTGTTGTCACAATTTTCTCTCTTTGTTCGCTGCATTCTACTGTCCTAATCTGATACATCCTGCTACAATCCGAACGAAATCCAATTCAAGCCTGCGCCGTTTCCTGCCGGAAAAGCATGGGATGCGCCGGGCGGCATTTTTTGGAGGAGCCTGCCAATGGCCATCGCCGATGACCGCGCCAAAGCCGTAGAACTTGCACTCTCACAGATCGAAAAGCAGTTTGGCAAGGGGTCGATTGTGCGGCTGGGATCGCGCGAGGCGCTGCTGCCCATCGCCGTCATTTCCACCGGGTCGATCAGCTTTGACGCGGCGCTGGGGGTGGGCGGAATTCCGCGGGGACGGGTGACGGAAGTCTTCGGGCCGGAGTCGTCGGGCAAGACGACGATTACCCTTCAGGTGATTGCCGAGGCACAGAAACAGGGCGGGATGGCGGCGTTTGTGGACGCCGAACACGCGCTCGACCCCGGTTACGCCAAGAAGCTCGGCGTGGACGTGGACAACCTGCTGGTTTCGCAGCCGGATAGCGGCGAACAGGCGCTCGAAATCACCGAAGCGCTGGTGCGGTCGGGGGCGATCGACGTGCTGGTAGTGGACTCGGTGGCCGCGCTGGTGCCCAAGGCCGAGCTGGACGGCGAGATGGGCGACTCGCACATGGGATTGCAGGCGCGGCTGATGTCGCAGGCGCTGCGTAAGCTGACCGGAACGGTGTCGAAGTCGCGGACGGCGCTTATCTTTATCAACCAGATTCGCGAGAAGATCGGGGTGATGTTCGGGAACCCGGAGACGACGACCGGCGGGCGAGCGCTGAAGTTTTACTCCTCTGTGCGCGTCGATATTCGCCGCATCGCCGCGATCAAGGAAGGCGACGCGGTGACCGGGAACCGGACCAAGGTGAAGATCGTCAAGAACAAGGTGGCGGCGCCGTTCCGCGAGGCGGAGTTCGACATTCTGTATGGTGAAGGGATCAGCCGGGAGGGCGACGTGCTGGACCTGGCCGTCACGCATAACATTGTCGAGAAGTCGGGGGCGTGGTATAGCTACGCGGGCGAGCGGATTGGGCAGGGCCGCGAGAATACACGGAGTTTCCTCAAGGAAAACAGGGATATTTTTGCCAAGATGGATGGGGAGATCCGTAAGAAGCTGAATATTGGCGCGCCCAAGGTGGATGTGCCGGAGGTTCCGTCGGCGGGTCCTGCGGAGGCCAAGGAAGCTGTGCGCGGGCGGAAGGGATAGAAGGCCAGGAGCCACAACGATCGAGTCAAAACTGAGCGCCGGTCCAGCCGGTGCTGCCTTTTGGAGAATTTGGCAAGTTAGCCCGCTGCGCGGGTTGGCGAGTTGGCGAGTTCGCGGGCGGCGATGGGATTGGGCGCTCTTTCGATTCGACTCCGAGGACTTTCGTTGCGGCTTGCGGTTTTTTGCGCAGGCGCCATTCCCTTCCCTGCTCTACACTGAAACGAACTATGAGGTTGGCCGTACCAGCGGCGGTGCATGGTTTTCTGCGGTGGGCTTTCTGCCCACTGGCGGTTTTCTTTGCCCTTTCAGTTCTCGCGGCAGCACAAAGTCCGGCCGGCCCACATGGTCCGGTAAGCGCGCAAGCCAGCGGCTCTTCCAACAAAGCCGCGCCGAACAACACTCAGGCGGACAGCGCACCGGCAGCTCTGCGAGGCGCAATCAGCCTGCGCGGGCCGTGGCGCTTTGAGACCGGGGACGATCCGCGGTGGGCGGAGCCGGGCTTCGACGATTCCTCATGGCAGACGGTTACGCTGGACGAGCCGCTGACGGCCCAGGGATTCGAGCCCTACTCCGGCTATGCGTGGTACCGGATGCGGGTGGACGCAGGCGAGCTGGCGGCGTTTGGGAACGCCTCGCGGGCGGGACTGGAAGTGCTGGTTGGCGGCAACTCGGCCGGGCAGATGGCGCTGTATGTGAATGGTGTGGAGGTCGGGGCTACGCGCGGCATGACGGAACGGCCGTCCGAGTACGAGTCGCCGCCGTTGGCCGTGCAGCTCTCCGTGCCCGATGCGACAGGCGCGCGTGTGCTGGCCATTCGGACGTGGGCCGATCCGAGCATCACGATCCGGCGCGGGCTGCTTGAAAAGGTGGAGATCGGAACTCCGGCCGAGATTGCCGGCCGGCTGGCCGAGGCGACCGGGCGCCAATGGGACGAGCACGTGATTTCCGCCCTGGCGCTTACACTTCTGTTTCTCTGCGTAGCCGTACTGGGAGCGGCTCTCTATCTGGCGCAGAGTCATCACTCGGAATATCTCTGGCTGGCGCTGCTTTGCCTCTCCGTGGCCGCAAGCGGCGCGGCGGATACAGCTTTCGGGCTGGCGTTGGTCTCCCTGACTGCGTACCGCTTCCTGACCCTCGTCTTTGGCCGCATCTTCATGGCGGTGACGCTGGAGTTTGTGCTGCGGTTTACGGGCAGCAACGCGCGGCGCACGGTTCGCATCGTCCAGATCGCGGTGCTGGCGGAGGCCTTTCTGGCGCTGACTCCGCTGGGGATTGTTCACCGCGTGCTTTCGGTGGCTGCCGAGGTGGTTTTCTGCGCGCTGATCTGCCTGCTGCTGTATCGCGCCTGGCGCCGGGGACGTGGAGACGCCGGCGCGATGCTGATTCCTTTCTTTCTGGCGGCCACGGCGGACTCGGTGGACAGCCTCCTGAATTTTGCGGCCGCCAACCAGTGGCTTCCGGAGCGATTCGACAACTATCGATTGCATGTGGGCCCGATCGCGTTCGGCACCGGAGCGTTCGGCACGGGAACTATTGCCTACGCGATCTTTCTCGCCAGCCTTGTCGCCGTAATCCTTTACCGGTTTATCAGCGTGAGCCAGGAAGAACAGCGGTCGAATGCGGAGATTGCGGCGGCGCGGAGCGTGCAGGCGCTGCTGATTCCGACCCAGCTTCCGTCGAACCGGCACTTTATGCTGGAGAGCGCTTATCTGCCGGTGAACGGGGTGGGCGGGGATTTTTTCCAGGTGCTGCCGCTGGCGGACGACTCGCTGCTGCTGGTGGTGGGCGATGTGAGCGGCAAAGGTTTGCAGGCGGCGATGAGCTCCTGCACGCTGGTGGGTGCGCTGCGCAACGAGCTTTCGCACGATCCGGCGACAGTGCTCGGCCATTTGAACCATGTGCTGCTGGGCGCGGTTCGCTCGCCGGGGGCAGTGCCGGAGATCGACGCGGCGCCGTGCTTTGCGACCTGCCTTTGCGCGCGGATTTATCCGGATGGGACGATGACGATTGCGAATGCGGGACACCTGAGCCCTTATCGCGACGGACGGGAGCTGCCCCTGCCGCCGAGTTTGCCGCTGGGAGTGATTGCCGATGCCGAGTACGAGCAGACGGCGTTTCAGCTTAAGCGCGGCGACCGGCTGGTGTTTCTGTCCGACGGGGTTGTGGAAGCCAAGGACGCGCATGGCGAGCTGTTTGGGTTCGAGCGGACGCAGCAGGTGAGCAACGAGCCGGCGCGGTACATTGCGCAGACGGCGAAGCACTTTGGGCAGACGGACGACATTACGGTGGTGTCGCTTTATGTGGCGTCGCGGGCGGCGGAACGGGCGCAAGCCACGGAGCCGGTTCGCGAGCTACGAGGATAAACTCTGTTCGGAGTAAGCTTTATCTATGAGCACGAACGACACTCCGATTTCGCTGGAATCGCTGATCGGTATAGTTTGAGGGAGAATTTCGCCGGCTCGGTGGAGGCGGGGCCTTTCTGGAGGCTGAGCGTGCTGCCTGGGGGCCCGACCCGTGGGAGCGCCTGGCGATGGAGAAGCAGGCTGCGAAAGAGAGCGAAGACGGAAGCGAGTCTGCGACGGTTTTACCCGAAGATTAGGGACAGACTGCTCCGCCCCGCTCCGCATCCCGCTGCTAGAATCCGATTGATGGTCGTGAAGGCGCTTTATCCCGGCACGTTTGACCCGCCTACGAACGGGCATGTGGACCTGATCCAGCGCGGGGCCAAGATCTTCGGGCATTTGACGGTCGCCATTCTCAATAATCCTGTGAAGAATCCGCTGTTTACTGTCGAGGAGCGGGTGGAGATGCTGCGCGAGGTGACGGACGCGATCGAGAACGTGTCGGTGGCCACGTTTAACGGGATGATGGTGGATTTTGCGCGCATGCAGGGGGCGACAGCGGTGCTGCGCGGGATTCGGGCAATCTCCGATTACGAGTACGAGTTTCAGATGGCGCTGATGAACCGGCGGCTGGCGCCGGAGATCGAGACGGTTTTTTTGCAGCCGGCGGGGCGGTACTCGTTTATCAGCTCGCGGATGGTGAAAGAGGTCTTCAGCTTTGGCGGGGATGTGGCGGGGCTGGTGCCGGCGAATGTGCTGAAGCGGCTAAAGGGCAGGATGGGGAAGGCTTAGCGAGAGCGGTTCCACCGTACTTGTGGCCATTTCTAGCGGTGGCACAAGATGGCTTTTACTTCCACCCCAGCGACGAAAACCTGTCGCCCCCGGCTTCGCCACTCCGGAAAAGAAAAAGCCACTTAGCTCCAATACCGTTCACTAAGGGCTTGCTCTTTCTGGAAGATGGGTGACCCACCCTCGCCGCGTTTTCGTTTTTGCGGCTAGGGGTGGGTCTGGCAGATGCCCACCGCAGTATGCGGTTCGCTTAAGTGACCGGTATTGCACTTAGCTCCCGCGCTGCGGTTTACACCTGCAGGCGAACCGAAAGAGCGGGGTGGGCGGGGCTGCGGTCATGCGGCGGAGCGGACGCGCCGCATGATTCCTTCCGCCGCCGCAGCCAGCGCAAGGCCGCTCCAGGCAAACAGCATGGGGAAAAACTCCAGGGTATAACGCGCCTCGGATGCGCCCACCGTGAGCAGCAGGGCGCAGCGCAGCACAATGTAGGCGAGCATCGCGCGCCAGAAAGGCGGGCGCTGCCATAGACCGGCGATTCCCAGCAGCAGGTAGAGCGCGTTGAGCCCCGCCAGAGCCCAACTCACGCGCGTCTCAAAGCGGTGATGGGCGTAGACCCACCAGTCGAGGTCGATGTTGAGGTTTTCGACACGCGGGCGAAAGATCATGTCCGCCAGCCTGCCCAGCGGCAGCCAGACGTAGTAGCGCAGCGGGTGGGCGCGAATGCGCTCGAGGGCCAGCGCCCCGAATTGCGCGTCGAGAGCCGGGGAAATCTCCTCGCCGTCATCCTCGTACTCGCGGATAAGCGCCTCGGTTTGAGCGCGCTCGGCCGGCGAGTCGAATGCACGGCCGGGCAGCTCCGACAAATCGAGTGGCCCTCCCGGCGCCACCCAGTAAACCTGGTAAGTGGAAACAAAATCCAGGCTCCAGGTCCTGTACCATCGCTCCCATCCCGGATAGGTCTGCTCGCCGGGGTCGGCTGCGGAGCGCGGCGCCAGGGGCTGGAACACGTGAAAGACGCTCCAGTTCCGGCAGCCCCAGGCGGCAAAGGGAACCAGCGCCAGAAAGACGCAAACCGCCGTCATGCGGACCAGCTTGCGGCGCGGTATGGAGCTCGGCGGCAATCCGATAAACAGCGCCGGCGCAAACGCCACAGCGGCCAGAGCGCCATCGGGACGCAGCAGGGCCGCATAACTCACGGCAAACGTGAAGCAGAGCGCATTCGGCCAGCCGGGCCGTTCGCGGAAGCGCGCCATGGCCCACATGGCCAGTGCGAGCACAAAGAGCGTGGGCGTCTCGGTGAGCGGCAGTACGGTGTAAGAGGCCGTGAAGGGGCAGAGCGCGGCCAGCCACAGGGTCGCCTGGGCGGCTCGCGGTTTGAGCCGTTGCGGGGCGATCCGCCGGGCGAAGTCCGCCAGCAGCAAGCACCCCACAAGTTCAAGAGCAATCTGGACATAGACCACCGCCAGATAATTGTCCATGCCAAAAAGCCGGAAACAGACGGCCAGCAACAGCGGATAACCCGGCAGACGCATGAGGGAGGGCTGGATGGCGGCGCCTTGGCCGAGCGCGTAGCGGCCGTGCAGCAGCAGGTTCTTCGCCAGATCCCCGTAGACCAGCGTGTCGCCGTTGACCTGGAAGAACTTACCGAGCATCCACAGCCGCAGCGCCAGCCCGGCAGCGAGCGCCGGCGCATACCGGAGAACGGCGCGCGCGATTGCACGGATACCGGCGTCTATCTTTGGAGGGATCATTTGCGGAGCGGCATCCGGTCTGCTGTCAGGAGCGATTTCCATACGATTGGTACTGTATAGCGTAGACTGTCTAAAGTGTTTTCAGAATAGCTGCATCCCCTCGCAGCGCGGAAAACACGATCCAAGGCCATCGCGCGCATACGGACGAGTTCCGAAGTGCGATTCACAGGATCGCGAAGGCCAGGCGAAATTCGCCATTTCACGGTTTGCCGGCCTTCCGGCGATCCCGGTCCGCTGGAAGCGGCGCGTGCTTCCAGTCGACGGGGAATTCAGGTCTTGGTTGCTGCGGCGTAAGATGAGTTCACATTTCACGAAGTTTTTTCGCCCGCTGCCCGAGTGAATTCAAGGAATTTTGCGGCAAATGAGACCGGAAACGCCCGATCGGCAAATATTTTTCGACCCCCAGCGCAAGCGCTGGAAGCGCCTGCGCCGCGGACTGGACGCGGCCGCCGTGCTGTTTACGCTGGTGATGGCCGGCTTTATTTTCAATGTGCTGCACAATCAGCATTTGCCGGAACTCCTTCTGCCCATCCCCAAGCACAATTACAAGGCCCTGCCCGACCGCTCGCCCCTGCTGCGCATCCGGGCCAAACGGCCGGAGCGCAGAAAGCCCACGCTCAAAGCCTCCGACATCACGTTCAACAGCGGCGAAGGCCTGCGCGCCGCCTACTACGTGCAGGACGACGCCGCCAGCTTTTCTTCGCTCAAAGAACACATTCACGACATCGATATGCTGTTTCCGCAATGGCTTCACGTGGACTCGCCCGGCGGAACGCTGATGATGATGAGCAGCGACAACCTGCGTGAGTTCCCCGTGATCGAGGGCTCCGCGATCCACGATCCCGACTACCAGAACCGGGTGAAGAACGTGATCCAGGCGGCGCGGGAGAACACGGAAATTTTTCCCCACGTCAACAACTACAACCCGCACACGCAGAGCTGGGACACGGGCGTGGGCGACGTGCTCGCGGACGGCGACAAGAGCGCCGCGCTGGTCAATCAACTCATGCGTTTCCTCATCGCGAACCCGGCCTACCGGGGGCTGTCTCTCGATTTCGAGAGCCTGCCCGACGGCGATGACGATGCCTACCTGAGCTTCATCCAGACGCTCTACACGCAGATGCACCCGCGCAACCTTCGCCTCTATGTGAACGTGGCTGCCTCCACGGACGCCGATGACCTGAAGGCGATTGCCGCCAACTCCGACGGCGTGATCCTGATGAATTACGACGAGCACCAGGAGACCAGCGATCCGGGCCCCATCGCCGGCCAGGACTGGTTCGTTGCCAACCTGACCCGCGTGTTGCAGACAGTGCCAAAACAGAAGCTCATCTGCGCCATCGGCAATTACGGCTACGACTGGACGCTCTCGATTCCCAATCCAAAAGACCGCAAGCGCCGCAAGCCCGAAGTCCTCGACACCGAAGATTTGTCTGTCTCAGATGCGTGGCAGGAAGCGGCTGACGCCGATGCGGACCTCGATCTCTCAGACAACTCCCTCAATCCTCACTTCGAGTACATCGACGAGGACAACAACCAGCGTCACGTGGTGTGGTTTCTTGACGGCGTGACGGTGCTGAACGAGATGCGTGGGGCCCGCGAGCTGGGGCTCGAGACCTTCGCGTTGTGGCGGCTGGGGGAAGAGGACAGTTCGTTGTGGAGCGTATGGGACAGGCCCATGTCGCCGGACTCGCTTAATGAGCTCAGCACGGTGCAGCCCGGCCACGACGTGGACACCGAGGGCGCGGGCGACATCCTGCGCGTCGTCGGCCTGCCGCATCCCGGCAAGCGCACCGTCACGCCCGATCCAGACGATTCCGATCCACGCAAGAAGCTGATCGTCGACGAGCACATGGACGTGTACCCGCAGACCTACACCATTCAGGAGTACGGCTACCATCCGGGCGAGGTTGCGCTCTCGTTCGACGACAGTCCAAGCACGCGGTGGACGCCGAAGATTCTCGCCATCCTCAAGGAAAAGCACGTCAAGGGCACATTTTTCATGATCGGCGAGGAGGCCGCGCAACATGTGGGCCTGATGAAAGAGATCTACCGCGACGGCAACGAGATCGGCAATCATACCTGGACGCATCCCGACATCAGCGAGATTTCGACGCGCCAGCTCGATCTCGAGGTCGAGCTGACGGAGCGCCTGTTCGCCAGCAAGCTGGGCGTGCAGCCTCTTTTCTTCCGCCCGCCCTACGACATCGATGAAGAGCCCGACACCGACGACGAAGCGGCGCCCGTGGTGCAAGTGCAGCGAATGGGGCTGACCATCATCGGCAACAAGATCGACACCGACGACTGGAACGAGCACCCGCGCAAATCGCCCACCGAGATTGTCGACTCCGTGCTGGCTCAGTTGCAGATGATGAAGACCAAGCCGCAGTTCCAGGGATCGATCATCCTGATGCACGACGGCGGCGGCGACCGCTCGGCGACGGTCGCCGCGCTGCCCGTGCTCATCGACACGCTGCGCGCCCGCGGCTACAAGTTCGTTCCCATCTCCGCATTGATGGGCAAGACCGAAGCCCAGGTGATGCCCCCGCTCACCTTCCAGCAGTATCTGCGCGCTATACCCGACTCCATCGCGTTCTCGAGCGTCGCCATCGTCGCCGAGTTCATCGTGCTGGTGTTTTTCGTGGGCGACGTCCTGATGAGCGCGCGCTTCCTGATCGTCGGCGTCATGGCCGTCATCGACCGGCTGCGCAAGCCCTATTGCCAGCCCTCGCCAGGCTTCAATCCCCGCGTTGCGGTGCTGATCCCCGCCTTTAACGAGGAGGCGGTGATCGTGCGCACCATTCGCGCGGTGCTCAACTCCGACTATAAGAAGCTGCGCGTGATCGTCATCGACGACGGCTCAAAGGACCGCACCGCCGAGGCGGCCCGCGAGGCCTACTCGGGCGAGATTGCCGCCGGCCGCCTGACGGTGCTGCGCAAGCGCAACGAGGGCAAAGCCGCCGCGCTCAACTACGGCCTCGCGCACGTCAACGAAGAAGTCTATTTGGGCATCGACGCCGACACCATCATCGCCACCGACGCAATTTCGAAGCTCATTCCGCACTTCCAGGACCCCGGGATCGGCGCCATGGCGGGCAACGCCAAGGTGGGCAACCGGATCAATCTGTGGACGCGCTGGCAGGCTCTGGAATACATCACAGGCCAGAACTTCGAGCGCCGGGCAATGGATCTGTTCCACGTGGTCACCGTGGTTCCCGGAGCCATCGGCGCCTGGCGCACGGCAGCCGTGAAGGCCGCCGGCGGCTACCCGCTGTGCACCGTGGCCGAAGACGCCGACCTGACCATGCACCTGCTGGAAATGCAGTACAAGGTGGATTACGAAGACCGCGCGCTGGCCTACACCGAAGCGCCCGTCGACGCCAAGGGGCTGATGCGCCAGCGCTTCCGCTGGTCCTTCGGAACCCTGCAGGCGGTATGGAAGCATCGCGCCGCGTTCGTCCGCAACAAAGCAATGGGCTTGTTCGCGCTGCCCAACATTCTCATCTTCCAGATGCTTCTGCCGCTGGTTTCTCCCTTCATCGACGTGATGTTTGCGGCCGGCGTGGCCAATTACTTTGTCGATCGCTATTACCACCCCGAAGCAGCCTCAGCGGCCGGCCTCGAAAAGCTGATCGCCTACTTCGTAGGCTTTCTGCTCATCGATTTCTTCACCTCGTCGGTGGCCTTCAGCCTGGAACGCCGGCATCCGGCCAACAAGGGCGATGGGTGGCTGCTCTTCCACATCTGGCTGCAGCGCTTTGCTTACAGACAGCTTTTTTCGCTCGTGCTCGCCAGGACGCTGCTGCGCGCCATCGACGGCAAGCCCTTCAACTGGGATAAGCTCGAGCGCACCGCCAAGATGAGCAAGCGCACCGAGGTTCTGACCGAGATAGGGCAGTAAGGCACAGGCCAGCTTGGCATCGTGGTTCGGAAATCG
Organism: Occallatibacter sp.; assembly: GCA_050745765.1. Classification (GTDB taxonomy): domain Bacteria; phylum Acidobacteriota; class Terriglobia; order Terriglobales; family Acidobacteriaceae; genus Telmatobacter. Next base: position 16,186 of record JBOGLX010000225.1, read on the forward strand.
CGGTCGAATGCCCCAAGGCTACTGCAGAACCCATCAATACATCACAAAACTGACTCGAACGACTATGCGCTTCGGTACCGGCTTGCCGTCCTTGTTTGCAGGGGTGAATCGGTACTGCCGGGCAGCGTTTGCCGCTTGTGCATCGAGCCCGTAGCCGGCGGACTTGCTGAGGCAGGCGTCCTGCGGGACGCCGTTTACGTCCACCACTATTACGATCCCAACTTCTAAATTCATGGAGCGCCCGGAAAAAGCCCGTCGGGCTTCGTCGGAAGCTTGGGCGTAAACCCTATTCAGAGGCTTCGGCGGCGTCAAGTCCCTCTCGTGGAATCCGGCGATTCCATTCGATTCCAAACTGTCATCGAATTTCGCAGGACAGAGAGGAACAGCGCGATCTGCACGCGTCGAGTGACGAGCTCGGGTGGTGGCGAAAGCCTGCTGCTGAGCCGGTTTGGAGTCGCCCTTTGCAAATTGCGCAGGAGCAAATACCATAGCCAATGCCAGGCATGCGAGAGTCTGTGTGATTCCTCTCATCCCATCCTCCGCCGCGTTGATTTGGACTTGGTGATTGACTATAGCACTCCCAACTCCCGCAGCACGAACGCGTAATCGAACGCAATCTCCTTCAGATAATCGTAGCGCCCGCTGGCGCCGCCGTGGCCGGCCTTCATATTCGTGACCAGGAGCAGAGGATTCCTGTCTGTCTTGAGCGTGCGCAGCCTGGCGATATACTTTGCCGGCTCCCAGTACATCACCTGGCTGTCATGGAAGCTGGTTTTGACTAACATTGCCGGATAACTTGCGGACTTCAAGTTATCGTAAGGCGAGTAACTTAGCATGTAATTAAAGTAAGTCTCCTGCTTGGGATCGCCCCACTCCTCGTACTCGGGAACGGTCAGAGGCAGCGAAGCGTCGAGCATGGTGTTCATCACGTCCACGAAGGGCACGTGCGAAACCACGACGCGAAACAGATCCGGCCGCATGTTTACGACCGCACCCATGAGCAATCCGCCGGCCGACCCGCCTTCAATGGCCACGCGGGCCGGGCCGCCGTAGCCCGCCGCGGTCAGGTGCTCGACGGCGGCGATGAAATCGGAAAACGTGTTGCGCTTCAGCAGCATCTTGCCGGCATCGTGCCAGGGCTTGCCCAGGTCGCCGCCGCCGCGGATGTGCGCATAGGCCATGACTACGCCTCGATCGAGCAGGCTGAGCCGGTTCGAGTTGAAGCCGAGCGGCAGCGAGTAGCCATAGGAGCCGTAGCCGTAAACGTAGAGCAGATTGTTGCCCGGCGCGCGCTTGTCTTTGCGATAAACGATGGAGATGGGAACCTGCACGCCGTCCGGCGCCGTGGCATGAATGCGCTCGCTCGCGTACTGCGCGCGGTCGAAGCCGCCGGGGACCTCGACCTGCTTGAGCAGCGTCGATGTCCGCGCCGCCAAGGCGTACTCATAGACTGAGCTCGGCGTAACCAGCGACTGGTAAGCATAACGGTACGACGCGGTGTCGAAGATGCGATTGACGTGCGGATGCGCGTTGTAGGCCGGCTCGGGAAATGCGATCTCGCCGGCAGGCGCAGCCACTGCGCCTTCACCCTCGAAACTCCACATGCGCAGCCGGGGCAATCCGTCTTCGCGCTCGCAGGCCACAAAGAATCCTAGGAACAGGTCGATATCTTCGAGCATGACGCCGCCGCGGTGCGCCATCAGCTCCGTCCAGTTTTCGCGGCCCGGCGCGGCCACGGGCGCGGTAACCAGGCGGAAGTTGCGCCCGCGATCGTTGGTGCGGATGAACCAGACGCCGTTGCGATGGTCGATCGAGTACTCATGTTCGTCCTCGCGCGGCGCGATGAGAGCGAAGACGCCTTCGGGCCGATCCGCGGCTAGCGCCCACGACTCGCTCGTAGTGTGGCTGGCCGATTCGAGCACCAGGAACTTCCCATCGCGGGTGCGGCCGGCGGCAACGTTGAAGCGCTCGTCGTCGTCCTGATAGACGAGCGCATCTTCTGCGTGCGGAGCGCCGAGAAGATGTTTCCAAAGCTGGAACTGGCGCTTCTGTTCTTCGTCCTCGACCGTGTAGAAAAGCGTGCTGTTGTCGGCGGCCCACGCCATGGAACCCACGCGCTCAACCTCGCCGGGGAGCGTCTCGCCCGTCTCCAGGTCTTTGACGTGCAGCGTGTACTGGCGAAAGCCCGTGGTGTCTGTGGCGTAAGCCAGCCAGCGGCCGTTGTCGGTAATATCGGTTGCGCCGATGGCGAAGAAGGCCTGACCTTCGGCAAGCTTGTTGCCGTCGAGGATCGTTTCTTCGCAGGCATCGGCGTCCGGTGCGGCTTGGCTGCCGCGCTTGCGGCAATGGACCGCGTATTGCAGGCCCTCCTCGGTGCGCGTGTAATACCACCAGGCGCCGTCACGGAAAGGGACGGAAATGTCGGTCTGTTTGATGTGCGAGAGCATCTCCCGGTAAAGCTCTTCGCGCAGGCCGGCGAGCGAGGCCGTTACTGCCTCAGCGTAGGCATTTTCGGCATCGAGATAGGCCGTGACTTCGGGGTTTTGCTTGTCGCGCAGCCAGGCGTAGTCATCGCTGAGGACCACGCCGTGTAAGGCGGTCTCGGTGTGCTGCTTGCGGGCGATAGGCGGAGACGGAATCGTATTCTCAGTCATTGCATTCTTAGTGTAGCTAGGGAACCGGTCCCCGCGCGCCCGCGTACAATAAAGTAAAGATGATAGGCATTCGCCGCACGCTATCGATTGTTTCCAGGCTGCTTTTTGCGGCGATTTTCGCATTCCTCGCCCTGCCGTCGCGCGGCCAGAGCGTGGCCAGCCTGCCCCAGCCCACCGACTACGTGAGCGACTTTGCCCATGTGCTTTCGCCGGGGACCATCGCCCAACTGGACGACATCTGCAGCCAGCTCGACCACTCCAAGGCCAACGCGCAGATGGCCATCGTCACCGTAAACAACCTGAATGGCGACGACATAGACGACTACGCCGATAATCTTGAAGACCATTGGAAGATGGGCAAGAAGGGGTCCGACCGCGACGTGCTTGTCCTGCTCGCCGTTCAGGACCACAAGTACCGCATCGAGATCGGCTACGACCTCGAAGGCCTTTTGAACGACGCCAAGGTGGGCGACATCGGCCGCACCATGATTCCCGGCCTGCGCGCGGGCGACTACGATGGCGCCGTCACGCTGGCCGTCGACCAGGTCGCGCAGGACATTGCCGCCTCCGCGCAAGTAACCCTCGGCAACGACGCAAATGTTCCAGTCCCGCAGCCCGAGCCGGTACACCGTGGCTCGCCTATTGAAAAGCTCATTTTGCTGATCCTGGTGATGGTCTTCTTCGGGGGATTCTCCATCGTCCGCATGTTGCTGGGCGCAGGCTTGTTCTTCGGCGGCTGGGGCGGATCATGGGGCGGGCCCTGGATGGGCGGCGGAATGGGTGGAGGTATGGGCGGCGGCGGCGGTTCTGGCGGCGATGGATTTGGCGGCTTTGGCGGCGCCGGCGGGGGATTTGGCGGAGGCGGCGCAGGCGGAAGCTGGTAATTTTTAAGTTTTTGAATTTTTGCAATAATGAGGACCTCTCTTTCGGGGTCTCGAGGAGAAAAACACTGTATGAGCCGTGGACTTGTAGCTTTGCTGGCCGTCGTCGGCATCCTGGTTGTGGTGGTTCTTATGATCTTTGGCAGCTATGTGAGCGCGAGGAACCAGATGGTGGCCAAGGATCAGGGCGTGAAAGCCGCGTGGTCCGAGGTGGATGTGCAGCTTGAGCGCCGCGCCGACCTGATTCCCAACCTGGTCGAGACGGTGAAGGGATTCACCAAGGAAGAGAGCGGGGTTTACGCGGAGATTGCGCAGGCGCGCGACGGCCTGATGAACGCCCAGACCCCCCAGGCCAAGATCGCCGCCAATGGGCGGCTCGACGGCGCGCTCGCCAAGGTTCTGGTGCTCACTGAGAACTATCCGCAACTGCGTTCGAGCGAGCAGTTCATGCGCCTGCAGGACGAGCTGGCCGGAACCGAGAATCGCATCGCGGTGGCGCGCAAACGCTATAACGACGCGCTGCAGGACTACAACACGTTCATCCTGCAATTTCCCAACAGCGTCTGGGCGGGGATGGCGGGTTACAAGCAGAACACCGCGTACTTCACCGCCAGTCCGGCGTCGCAGGCCGTGCCGAGCGTTAAATTCTAAGCTCCGTTTATGGCGAAAAAGGCCATCCCGCATTGCGGAATGGCCAATTGGTCCGCCGAAATTCAGATGCCGGCCCCGGACTGCGCTACTTGTACGAGCCGATGGCGCTGGCTTCGTCGTCGTAGATGTCGAAGACGGTGTAAAGCTTGGTTAATTGAAGCAGGTCGTGCACCTTTTTGGTGAGGTTCAGGAGCTTCAGTTTAGCGCTCTGGTTTTTGGCCGTGGTGTAGGCGCTCACAAGCTCGCCCAACCCCGAGCTATCGATATAATTCACGTCTCCCAGGTTGAGCAGAATGTTCTTCTGACCCTTTCCGATCAGGTCGCGAATGGCGTCGCGCAACTGCACGCTGCCCTCGCCCAGAGTAATCCGCCCGCTCAGATCCAGCACGGTGACGCCATCCACCTCACGCGAAGCAATAGTAAGTGCCACGGAAAATTCCCTCCTTTTCGGGTACTACCGTTATAGCATCTCCGCAAGCCGGGACAGGTGGAAAACCCTGTGCGCCGGCGATTCTAGAGGAATCGGCAGCCGGCCGTCCGCGGATACTCTAGGTT
>JBOGLX010000226.1:0-12687 GCA_050745765.1 Occallatibacter sp.
TTCTGACGCGGACCATGGAACGCCGGCATCAACTCGGTCTTGATTCCAATGACCGCCTATATCCGAACCAGGACACAATGCCGAAAGGCGGATTTGGAAACCTGATTGCCCTCCCCTTGCAGTTTGCTTCGTCGATGCGTATCTCCAGGGACTGCTGGGATGGCAACGATCTGCTGGGAGTCGCGTCCAGGCAGGTGCTGGGATGGAACGACAATGGCTGGGATGTGTACATGCTCTACGGGCCAAAGGCCTGGTGGATGGGAGATCTGCCGCCGGCGCCGGACTTCTCTATGAACCAGGACGCCGAGCCTGGATTGCGTCTGGACGCTTCGGTTTTCGGGGCGAGGGTAAAGCAACTGCTGCGGAATTAGGGAAATGAACGAGAGGTCAACAACACCGGGAAGGCAGGAGATGAAAACTCTTCAGGTAAGCTGTACGACACGAGATCCGCGAGAGGCCCCGGTGATGAACCATGTCTTCTTCATTTCGAACTCTCCATGTAATTGATAGTGTTCGTTTGCCTGCGTGCGGCAGAATTGTCGCTCGTCCGGAGCTCGATGGGTGGTCGGGTTCAAACCTGCGTATAACGCATATTTCCGAGATCGGTGAGCAGGTCAGTGCCGGTCGGATTCCATCCGAGCTTTGCGCGTGTCTGCGCACTTGAAGTAGGAGCGTCTCTCCCCGCAAAGAACCCGAGGAAGCCTAAATGCTCCTGTGCTTGTTCCGGTGAAATGGAAATGACGGGCACATTCAGCGCACGGCCGATGGCAGCGGCAATGTCTTTGAGCGTCACACCCTCTTCGGCGACCGCGTGGTACCGGGCCCTCGCTGTGCCCTTCTCGAGCGCCAGCCGGTAGAGCCGGGCAACGTCCGTTACATGCGCGGCAGGCCAGCGATTGTGTCCATCGCCGACCTACGCTGAAACGCCCTTGTCGCGCGCTATAGCAATCAGGGGGGTGATCAGGCCCTGCTTCACTGTATCGTCGACCTGCGGCAAGCGCATCACCGAGGCGTACACTCCACCCTCCATGAGCGCGACCGCCGTCGCTTCGGATACGCGAGGAAGGAATGGGGAAGAAAGCGGCGGATCGTCCTCGGTGGCGGCACGGCCCTGAGCCACTCCGACTCCGGAGCTGACGATGAACGGACGGCTGGAACCCTGGAGCACAGCGCCAATGGCTTCGATAGCGCGTTTGTACAAGCGATGCGCTGATCGAAGCGGTCTATCGGAGCGAGGTGGAAAAGCTGGCCACGGCAGCGCCTGGCGAGAGATCCCATGACGGAGATACGGAAACAGAATCAAGTTGCCCTTCGGAAGCGCCTTCTTAAAGCGCGAAAAAGTGGAGAGCTGCCGAAGGATATCAATTTGGACGACTACGCCCGCTATCTCTCATCCATCATTGCCGGTCTTTCCATTGAGGCGGCGAATGGTTCGACGAAGGCGGAACTCAGGCGGACCGCGAAGATGGCCCTTCGGCATCTGGGTTACTAAAGCTTGGCGTGGCCGGAAGCTGACGCAATTGCGCTCAGCCGCGATTGAGAGTACGTTGACTGAAAGCTACTTGCCGCCACGTTTCTCGAAGCGGCCCTGCCGCGAGAGGAAAGGACAGAGATGAAGCAGTTGAGACTCTTGCTCCTTGCGGGAGCAACCATGGGCGTGGCCCTTGCTGCGCGGGCGCAAGCGGACCAGCCCTGCGCGTACCTCAAGAACATGAAAATCGACGGAGTGGAGATCGTGAACGCCGTCTCTGTTCCCGCCGGCGCCACGGTTCCGGCGTCCTATCCGCATTACGATGGGCCCCTGCCCGCGCACTGCCGCGTCGAAGGGGTCATGGACCGGCGCAAGGGGGTCGGCGGCGAGGAGTTCGGGATTGGATTTGCGCTGGCTCTGCCTCCCAGGGACACATGGAACGGCGATTTCATGATGCAGGGCGGAGGCGGCGGGAACGGCGTCATCTATTATCCCCTCGGCGCGTCGTACTCCGGAAACCGGCCCGCACTGATGCGCGGCTTTGCCGTGGCCAGCACCGATACCGGGCACAAAGCAAAGAACGGCCCCTTCGATTTTTCGTTTATCCGCGACCAGCAGGCGTACCTTGACTTCGCCTATCGCGCCAACGCCGAAGTGGCGGGCGTGGCCAAGCGCTTGATCGTTCAATATTATGCAAAGCCCGCGGCATACTCGTACTTTGTGGGTTGTTCGACCGGCGGACGCGAGGGGATGATTCTGTCCCAGCGCTATCCTACAGTGTTCAACGGCATCGTCTCCGGCGACCCCGCCATGCGCACGGGACTTTCCAACCTCGCGGTTGGAAAATGGATTCCGGTAGCTTACAACCAGGCGTCGCCCAAAGATGCATCCGGTAAACCGGAGATCGGGAAGTTTCTCACCGGCGATCAGCGCAAGCTTTTTATGGATGCGCTGATGAAGAAGTGCGACGCACTGGACGGAGTGACGGACGGGATGATCTTCGACCCGCTCGGCTGCCATTTCGATCCGGCGGCGCTGTCCTGCAAAGCCGGCCAGACGGAAAACTGCATCGCGCCGGGAAAAATCGCGGCGATCGAAAAGGCCTTCGCGGGACCGAAGAACGCGTACGGCACGCAGGTATATCCCGGGTTCCTGTACGACGCAGGCATCACGATGAAGGGATCGGTTCCCGGCCTGCTGAATCTGGGCTCCCGTGGTCTCTTCGGGCCGTATACCACGGCGACAACAATCGATGTGTACAAGGAGGCGCTGCACGCTTCTCAGCCGCTCGTTGACCCGGCGGCGACCAATCTTTCCACGTTTTCGGGCGATGGGGGCAAGCTCATCTTCTTCCACGGGGACAGCGATCCCTGGTTCTCGCCGCTCGATACTCTCGGGTATTACCAGTCGCTGGCCGCTGATAACGGCGGCGCCGCAAAGGTGGAGGAATGGAGCCGTCTGTTTCTGGTGCCGGGCATGGCCCACTGCGGCGGCGGGCCGTCCCTCGACCATTTCGACATGCTCACCGCGATCGTGAACTGGGTGCAGAATAGGACTGCTCCGGAACGGGTGATTGCCACGGGGCCGGCGTTTCCCGGCAGAAGCCGCCCGCTCTGCGCCTATCCCAAACACGCGCAGTACAGCGGGCACGGGGACACGCAGGACGCGAGAAACTTCACTTGCCAGTAGAGCCTGGCTCGTCTACTTGCCGATGACCACCACCGCAGCCTTGTCCAATCCGCTCCACGCCGGCGTCCCGTCGTGTGAAAGCCGATGCGCCGCCTCATCCCACGTCAGTTTCACGACCGAACCACCGCCGTTCTCATACGCGTAGGTTGTCCCATCGTCGTGAAACAGCGTGAAGCTGCCATTCGCTCCCGCATACACGCGCACTGAGGCAATGGTCTGCGGCTGTGCTGTGCTCTCCACCGCGGACCCGAGCGGAACGATGCTTCCCGCCCTCACGAACAACGGCAGCGTGGCGATGGGAGCATCGACCACAATGGTCTGCCCGCCGTGCAGCCGCTGATTGGTCCAGTAGTTGTACCAGTCGCAGCCTGCCGGAAGATAAACCGTCCGATGCGTCGCGCCCTGCTCCGTTACCGGAGCCACCAGGAACGCCGGGCCGTACATGTATTCGTCGGGAATATTCAATGCCTTGGGATCGTCCGGGAAGTCCATGAAAAGCGCCCGCATGTACGGAGCGCCCGTCTGATAGGTGCGATACGCCGCCGAGTACGTGTAGGGCAGAAGCTGGTAGCGCAGCCTCAGATACTTCGCCAGGATCGGCTCCGCCTGCTTGCCGTACGCCCACACCTCGTTGTGCATTCTCTCGCCGTGCGCGCGCATGACCGGCTGAAACGCGCCCCACTCAAACCAGCGCACAAACAGCTCGGGGTAGTCCGCATAATTGCCGATGTTGCCGCGCGCATCCGAGCCGTCGATCAGAGGCTTGTGTTCGGGCTTGTAATCCGCCGGAATCAACGGCGAGAAGAACCCCGCGATGTCCGTGTCCCAGTAGGGCAGCCCCGTGGCCGTAAAATTCAACCCCGCCGGAATCGACCGCTTCAGCATGTCCCAGGTCGCATGGATGTCGCTCGACCAGAAGACGGCGCCGTTGCGTTGCGCTCCCAGGTACGCTGCCCGCGCCAGGATCATCACCCGGCGGCTGTTTCCAAAGTCGCGCCGGAACCCCTCGTACACCGATGCCGTGTGAAACAGCGGATAGACGTTGTAATAGCGAATGCCGGGGCCGACGAAGAACACGTCGTTGGCCGGATCGATGTCCGGCTCCGTCTCATCGAGCCAGATGTAATCGAAGCCGTACGGTTTCACATACCGGTCGCGAATCTGCCTCCAGAACCAGCGCGCCGCCTGCGGATTGGTGGTGTCGAGGTTCGGCCCGATGGCTGCGCTGAAGCCTCCGAAATCGGGCTTGCCGTCCGGTGTATGGATCAGCCAGCCTTTGCTCAGCAGCATGTTGTAGAACGGGGTTCCGGGCGCAAAGTGCGGCCACACGCTCAGCAGCGTGCGCACGCCCATGGCGTGCAGCTCGCGATTCATCGCCGCCGGATCGGGCCAGCGTTTGGGATCCAGGTCCATCGCGCCCTGCGCCGTCATGTTGAGAAAGTCCACCACCATCACATCGAGCGGCAGGTCCTTCTGGCGATACTCCCTGGCCACGTCCATAAGTTGCTTCTGAGTTGGATAGATGGCCTTGCTTTGGATATATCCGTAGACAGGCTTGGGCAGCATGTGCGTAACGCCGGTCAGCAGGCGGTAGCCCTCGTAAATCTCATCGCTGGTGTTGCCGGCAATCACGAAATAGGAGACGCGGTCTCCTACCTCTGACGACCACACGTTTTGGTCGTTGAACCCCAGGTCCACCGTCGTCTTCGACGGGTTATCCCACACCAACCCGTAGCCCCGGCTGGAGACCATGAACGGCACGCACACGTCTTCGCCGCCAAGTGCCGAGTAGTCGTGCCAGCATCGGATCTGGTGGTCGCGCAGGTCCATCCAGCCCTTCTGCTGCTGGCCGAGGCCGTAGTAATGCTCGTCCGCGGGCGAGTCGAACACCGCCCCCACCGCGTAGCCCTTCTCGCCAACGTCCTCCCGCGCCACGCCGGCAGCTTCGGCGAGCATCGACCACTTGCGCATGTCGAGCAGCGTCTTGCCCTGGGGAGTCGTCACCCGCACCTCATCGTTGAAGGGGCCATGGCGCACCCCACCGTCGTTGGGCCCGTTCCCGCCGCCTCCGCCAAAGTAGTGTGCGCGCAGTTGCAGGTTCAAAGCATCCAAAGGCATCGGCTGAGGTTTGGGAGAATCCCCTGGAGCCACCCGCACCACCATCCGCCCAGAGCGGTACACGTCCCAGCCATCGGCGTCGCGCTCGTGCGTCCATCCCTCCGCCGACGGTTTGGCGATAAAGCCGTAACCCGGAGCGCTGGTCGCCGCGGCGTTTTCGGTGCTCATTGTGATGCGCAAAATGTTGGGGGCATAGGGCTCGAGCGAAATGACCCTCCCGTCCCGCTGCAGCACCAGAGGACCGCTCTGGGCGCCCGCCACGCCGCCCACAGAAGCTGCGAAGAGCAGAGCAATCGGCAGGCTGCGGAAAAATAGAGGAACCCGGCCGAATTCGATTCCGGCGCTTCCCGCAAGGGCTGCTAATGGCTGCATAAGAAATGCCCTGACGCAGACCGAAAAACAACCGCGGATCCTTCGACTCAGTTGGCGCAAGAAACCGCGCCAACTCCGTTCAGGAAGACAATTCCTGGAGAGAAGCAAGGTTGCGGCGCGGCCAAAGTCGTGCCCTGTTGCAAGACTCGGCGAAGAAGCAGTCGTCTCCATTTTTGTGCTTTCTCTCTTTCCGTTACTCCGGCAGTTCGATCTGGCCATCTATCTGAAAGTGGCCCGTGACGCCGGGCGCGCCGGTATCCGGCTGGCCGCCGCCGATGCTGATGGTGTAGTCTCCGGCGGCGACGATGGTATGGCCGTCTTCGGTGACCATGCTCAGGTCCCGCTTCTGCAGCGCGAAATGCACCACCTGGCTTGCGCCCGGCTCCAGATGAATGCGCTGAAAGCCGCGAAGCGCGATATCGGGCGCACCCGCAATAGCCGGGAACTTCAGGTAGAGCTCGGCGACCTCATCCCCCGCGGCTGCACCCGTATTGGTCACCGTTACGGAGGCGTCCAGCGGGTCCCATGCGTGGATGGGCGCGTTGGGCAGAGTGAGATCGCTGTATTTGAAAGCCGTATAGCTGAGGCCATATCCAAACGGCCACAGCGGCTGCCCCTTGAAGTAGCGGTAGGTGCGGTTTGCCATCGAGTAATCCTCGAACAGAGGCAACTGGTGGACGCTCTTGTAAAACGTCACGGGCAGGCGTCCGGCGGGATCGCTCTTGCCGCTGAGTGTATCCGCGATCGCGGCGCCGCCCTCCTCGCCCGAGTACCAGGCTTCGAGAATTGCATTGGCGTGCGCCTTCTCCCAGTTCACCGCCAGGCAACTGCCGTTCATGAGAACTACGACCAGCGGTTTGCCGGTCGCGGCCACCGCCTCCACCAAGTCCTCTTCCGGCTGCGGCATCTGCAGGTTGGTGCGGTCTCCGCCAAAGAAGCCGGGCTGGTCGATGGGCGCCTCCTCGCTCTCGAGATGGCTAGTAATGCCCACCACCGCGATCACCACATCCGCGTCTTTGGCGGCGGCAACAGCGGCAGGATCGGGCTTGTTGCTTGCGGGGCGCCAGATGAGCTGTGCCGCGGGCTCTCCGCTGCGCGAGCCATACGTCACCTCCAGCTTCAGCGGCTCTCCCTTCTCAAGATGAACCCAGCCGAGAGGCGAGCCGCTGCCAAATGACATTGCCACCTGTTGGCTGCCCAGTGAAATCCGCGCGAAGCCGTTCGCCTTGATGCCGATCCAATAGTCGCCCGTCTCGGTGGGATTCAGGAAGCCGGTCCATTGCACCATGAGCGGCGATTTCCCTTTTGCCTGCTCGGGAAGATCGCCTTCATTGAGGTCTACGTCCGCTTCCACGCGCGAAGTGAGCGGCGTGGGCTTTGTTGCGGAGGGACCGAAGCTCCCGCCCGAGCTGTACTCGGCTTCGAGTCCCGGCTTGCCGTCGGGCGTAGTAAACACCGCGGCGGGCACGGGACTGCCCTCGTCCGACAGGAACTCTGTCCCCGGCACGTAGGTGATCTTGGCGTTGGGGAACTCGGCCTTCATGCCCTCCAGCATGCTCACCGTGTGCGTCGGAGTACCGCTGTAGTTGCCCAGCATCACGGCGGTCTGGTCCGCCAGCGGGCCCACAATGGCGATCCGCTGCACCGATTGCTTCAGGGGCAGAACGCCGTCATTCTTCAGCAGAACCATGGATTCATTGGCGAGTCGCAGCGCCAGCGCGCGATGCGCCGGGCTGTTGAGCTGGCTCGGGTTGATGTGGCCGTAGGGCGCCGTCGAGGGCGGATCGAACAGGCCCAGTTTGAACCGCGCGGTGTAGAGCCGGATCAGCGCCGTGTCCATCGCGCTCTCGGAGAGATAGCCCTCCTGCACCGCCTTGATGAAGGGCTGGTAGTCGGCGTCGCTGTTAAATTGAGTTCCGTAGCACTCATTATCCATCCCGCGTTCGAGCGAGATGGCCGAGGCCTGCGCCTGCGTGGGCCGGTAATGATGGCCGGTGAAGATGTCCTGGACGGCGTCGCAGTCGGAGACAACATAGCCCTGAAACTGCCACGCGCCCCGCAGCGTGTGTTGGAGCAGGAATTGGCTGGCGCAGGCCGGCTGGCCGTTGAGGGCCGTGTACGCGCACATAATGGAATCTGCGTGACCGTCCACGATGGCGGCGCGGAACGCCGGCAGATACGTGTCTTCCAGGTCATGCTTGCTGACGTCGTAATCGGCGAAGTGACGGATCGGCTCAGGCCCGCTGTGCGCGTCAAAATGCTTGGGCGTCGAGATGACTCGGAAGTAGTTCGGGTTATCGCCCTGCATTCCGGTGACAAACTCGATGGCCATGCGGCCGGTGAGGAACGGGTCCTCCCCATATGTCTCCTGACCGCGGCCCCAGCGCGGATCGCGAAAGATGTTCACGTTGGGCGCCCAGAAGTCCAGCCCGTGAAAGATGCTCGAGTTTCCGTCGTGTACCGACTCTTCATGCACCACGCGTCCCTCGATGGAAATCGCCGTGGCCATCTCATGAATGCCCGGCGCGTCGAAGGTAGCTCCAAGGCCGATGGGCTCCGGAAATTCAGTGGTCCCGTTGGCCAGGACGCCGTGCAGCGCCTCGCTCCACCAGTTGTAGCTCGGAATCTTGAGCCGGGGTATGGCGCGCGACTCATTGGTAAGCTGCGAGGCCTTCTCCTCGAGCGTCATGCGGCTCACCAGGTCCCGGGCGCGCGCCTCTGCCGGCAAGGATGGATTCAGGTACGCCGGCGTAGAGTTTTCCTGCGCATGGGCGCCGGCGCCGCCCTGAACATAGAGCGCCAAAAACGTGCAGAGCATAACGCCTTCTACAACTCGCATCGACTGCTTTTTCATTTGCTCCCCCAAAATGAATAACTGTGTCTTGCCTTCGCCTAAAATTACGAGCAATCTCATCCGCTTCGACAACGCCGAAATCTGCGCGTCTAGCAAGGACCCCGGAACCTGCAATCGAAAAGCGCTTGATTTGCCCATGCTTCGCTGAGAGCCGATCCGCAACCCCAGGGCGAATACGTATTGCGGACACTGCTCAGGAATGCTGTTGGAACAGCCTGGGCGCGAAGTCGTGCAAGTCTCTTCTCCAAGTCAGCCACTCGTGGGCTGTGCCCGGCGACTCGTAAAACACATGTTGCACGCCGGCCTGAACCAGGTCCTCATGATACGCGATCAGCCGCGATGGATCATCGCCATCTCGTTGGTGCCCACGCCGGGCCAGAGCAGGTATACGCGCCGTGCAAAGGCGGCGGGATCGGCGAACACTCCATTATAGGCGGTCTTCGCATCGAACTTCTGGTTGCCGAGAACAAAGGGTGCACCGTAGCAGGCGCCCTCCGGGTGCCGCTCCTGCCGGTCATTATCCAGCACCCAATCGGGCTTGATGCGGCCGGTGGGGCCGACAATGACGGGGCAATAGCGCTTGCCTTCGGGGGTGTCGACACGCTTGGTGATATTCACCTGCATGGGAAAACTCCCGGCAAAGTGGTATCACTGTTGGTATCACCCCTCTGTCACTCGGTCAAACTTGTTGATCGGGAAGAGGTTAATGGTCGGGGCGGAGGGATTCGAACCCCCGACCCTCTGCTCCCAAAACAGATCAGATCCCTTATGGAAAGTCATTGAAAGATGGAGATTTTGACTTGTTTCGATTGTGCTATGTAGCACAAGCCGGCCGATTTCTATTGATCTTTGTGGCTTCTGGATGCTCTGACAGCTACAAAATCGACTACAGCTAATCCAAAACTCGCATTCCAATCCGGATTACTTCAGGCGATCACGCCGCACCGAACAGATGGAAGTCGGGGCCGCGCCAAGACTGTCACTTCATTTGCATCGGCGAGAACGTCCCGTCTGTCCCCAGTTTCCCAACCGTGAAGGCTCTCCGATTCTGCGTCCGGATTTAATTTTGGCGAGGCACAGGTACATTTGGCTTTCCTCAGGTGCTACTTAGGAGTCTTCGCGAGTAAATGTCTGGCCGCCTGCGCGATCTCCGGATCGGAACTGTTGGTCGCAGCCCATAGATGCAATCGCGCCTCGGCTGTGTGGCTCCGACTGACCAGCCCCATCCCCTGCACGAGTTGTGCCAGCGCCGGTTCCGGCCGGAGCGCGAGCACCCGCTTATATTCATGAATCGCCTCAGCCGCATGGCCGGTGGTCGCGAGCAGGTAAGCCAGGTCCTCATGCGCCTGAGGATCGTCGGGCTCTTGTTGCGCCGCCTCGCGCAATTCAGCAATTGCACGAGGCAATTGACCCGTCATCGCCAGCAGCCGGCCCAAGCGACGGTGCGCGTCGGCAAAACCAGGATCGGATTCGATCGCCTTCTCGAACTGGAACTCGGCTTCCGGGTAGGCGTGCTCGTCTGCCAGCAAGCTGCCAAGATTGGCTCTGGCCGCGGGGAAGTCCGGCTGGCAGCGCAAGGCCTCACGATACTCGTGCTCGGCGGAGTTTGCGTCGCCCCGCCTGACGGCCATGAGACCCAATAGATTGTGCGTCTGCGAACGCTCAGGATTGGCCTGCAGAGAACGCTCAAGTACTGCGGAAGCTTGCGCGATGTCCCCCTGGCTCAGATACGCGCTGCCAAGATTGCTCAGCAGCACGTCGTCGGTTGGATACTGGATCACTGCGTCTTCAAGCACTTTGATCGCCTCAGCATTCTGGTGAAGGGCGAAGAGAGCTGGCCACAGCTTATCGACGGCAGGACGAAAGTTCTTGCGCCTGGCCAGCGCCAGCCGCGACCAGCGTGCGACCTCTTCGTTGTTGCCTTCGCGATCGTAGGCGCCCGCCAGCACCAGGTACGGCTCCGGTGCGTTGGGCTGGTAACGCTCCAGCAGCAACTGCAGCCGCCGAATGTCGCCTGTCTGATTTCCGGCCTGCACCTGCGCCTCAGCTATCGATATCTCTGCCTCGGGCGAGGCGGGGGCCTTCGCCGGATAGTAGAGCACCACCTTCGTAAAAGTTCGGTCGGCCGCGATGTTTTCGTCAATGGGCGCAAGCAGATCGCGCCGCGGCTCGATGCTACGGATATAGTGATCGGTCATCACCACGTGTACAGCATCATCGGTCCGGCGCGTAGGCATATGACAAGTGAGACACGTGCTTGTGGGCGGTAACGCTACGGTGTGGCGAACGCCCTGATGGCAGCCGAGACATATCTTTGTGTAATGCGCGACAGCCGCCGCGCCGCGCGGAATGTTGTGCGGATCGTGACAGGTGAGGCACGTCATCTGGCTGTTGCGAAAACATGCGGATTTGCGCAGCCTGAACGCTGCATGATCGATCTCGAAATTGTCGTCGTTTTCGTAGCCGGCGGGCGCAAAGTAGAGCCTGAAATCCTCCATCGGATGCCCTGGGCGATACGAATAGATCGAGCGATCGAAGGCGCGCTCCTCGTTGGGCTCTTTGAAGCTTGTCTGAAGATGACACTCCATACACACTTCAAGCTGCCGGTCGCGAGGGAGCCGAGCGGGATTCACGATCGACGACCGCACCAGTTCCTCCGAGGCGCTGCTTGAACTGGCCGCCTCCACGTGGGCGCGCCCCGGCCCGTGACAGCGCTGGCAGTCGATTCCGTGCGGCAACTTCTCCGGAAAAATCGATCTCTCGATGCCGGCATCGCTCTCTGGATACCCGTTGTGGCAGAACATGCACTTCCCGTCGATTGCCCGGCCGAAATCCGCTTGCCCCTTCCAGTCGTAGCCTGGGCTCATTGCCCAATAGCCGTGGCCCTCCGAATACCAGCTCACCGGAAGCTCAATGAGCTCGCCGTCTGGTGCGCGATGCAGGTAGCTGCGCGCGTGATTGCCCGAGCCGATCACGTAGTCAATCCGCTCTTCCATCACGTTGGTCTCTTTGCCGTCGAATCCGGCCTCTGAGCGCCGCATGAAGAACTCACCTTTGCGCTCAAACATGGTATAGCGCAGGCCGGAGGGCTGGTTGAAGACAGTGTTCGCGTGCACGTAGTCTTCCACCACGTTGGCCGCGGTGGGAATGTAGAAGGAACGGCCCATGCCGGTTTTGCGGTAGGTCGCAGCGATGCCCTGATGGCAGCGAGCGCAGACGGCGGGGTTCACGTAGTTCGACTGGGAAGCCAGTGTCACTTGCTGCGTAGATCCACTCGCGTGAAGATGATACGCCACCACCAAGGCAATGGCCGCCGCTAGCAAGGCTGCGGCAAGGAACGCAGCAACCCTTACTCTGCGCGACGGCTTTATAAGCTTTGCGTGCATGACTTGCCCCCGGCCAGTCTACGACAGGATAGTATAGCGGCGCTGCGGTCAAGAGGAACTGGGGTAACTTGCGGGGGAACTTGGGGGGGAACTCGGGGACAGACGGGACGCTCCCCATCGTCTCGTGGTCCCGCTATGACTCGAAACGAAATGTAATTTGGCTAACGCCGTCGGCCCGCGCCAAACGGCCTCCTTTCTGCGGAGCCAGTATGCGATTTGTTTGCTATTCCACTTCCTGCACAAACCTCTTGGACCCCAGTGGGCGCCCGGTATCCGGTGGATTTAGCTTGCCCGACGCAAACACTGAAAACTGTTAGAAACCGTCCTCAGTTAACCCAAAGCGAGCTCTCAAGCATCTCGATCAGGCGGCGGCCGCTGCAAATCATCGACCCCGATCGTAGCGGTAAAAAGCAGATGCGTGGCCGGGACCGGCTACATCGCTCGAAATATCTATGGTTTACGATGGTCGGGGCGGAGGGATTCGAACCCCCGACCCTCTGCTCCCAAAGCAGATGCGCTACCAGACTGCGCTACGCCCCGACGGCCATTATCGATTGTAGCCCGAAACCGGCCGTCGAGCGATTCGGCGAAAAGGAGATGCGGGGCGAGGCGAGGTTTTTTGTGGGGACGAGTGGAAGGTGCAGGGCGCGTCACACTTTCGGTGGTTGACCCCGGCATAAAGAACCCGCGGCATCTCTTAAGGCGCAGATATTGCGCCGGCAAGAGCGTTATCCGTGAGATTTTTCGGCCAGCTCGAGCCATCGCTCATAGACGGCATCGTGCTCGGTCTGGGCGGA
>JBOGLX010000227.1:0-27809 GCA_050745765.1 Occallatibacter sp.
TTCTGACGCGGACCATGGAACGCCGGCATCAACTCGGTCTTGATTCCAATGACCGCCTATATCCGAACCAGGACACAATGCCGAAAGGCGGATTTGGAAACCTGATTGCCCTCCCCTTGCAGTTTGCCCCCCGCAGGTCCGGCAACAGCGTCTTCGTCGATGCGGATCTCCACCCATCCAACAAAGGACGAATACGCTCAAACTGCTTCCGGCTCACATCGCTTGGACGCTGCTTTCTGTGCGCCATCCTCCACTACTACCGTCCCGGAGCATCCAACGCATATAGCCGCGAAGATGCGGAGGACTCACCTCGCCCATTGTTGCCGGATTGCAGGGAAGTGGTTTTGGACCGGTTGCACGGCGCACGCATGGCTGGTGGTACAAGCGTCGGCTTCTGCGTTTGGTCTCCAGTCCCCCTGCATCGCCTTCGCGCCGGACCTTCCCATGACTCGATTAAAACGATGATACAGTCGAGGTAGAGGTCCAACTGCCTGCCCGTGCAAACGCTGCGCGAAAAACTATCTGACTCCAGGCACTTTCTGGTCGCCACAGAATTGGTTTCAGTGCGCGGATCGATGGCCGGGATCAGCGCCATCAAGGCTCGCAATTTCGCCAATGACCTGGTCGCCAGTCCGGTCATCGATTGGATCTCCATCACCGACAATGCCGGAGGCAATCCCCAGCTTGCGCCGCTGGTTCTTGGCCGTCCTATTCTTTATGCCGGTAAAGATGTCGTCATTCACCTCACCTGCAAGGATCTGAATCGGAATGGGCTGGAAAGCGAAGCCTGGATGCTCTCGAGCGAGGGCTTCAACAACATACTGGCCATGACCGGCGACTATCCGGCGACCGGCAACGACGGACTCGCGCGGCCGGTCTTCGACATCGACTCAATTGGCCTGATTTCCCTTCTGGGGAAAATGAACCAGGGGCTTGGCTACGTGGGCAACGGCAACAGCCAGCAGCTTGAAAAGACACAGTTCTGCATTGGCGCGGTGACGACGAATTTCAAGCTGCGTGAAGGCGAAGTGATCCCGCAATACCTCAAGCTCAGGAAAAAGGTCGAATGCGGCGCGCAGTTCATCATCAATCAGATCGGCTTCGACTCGCGCAAAATCTCCGAGCTGCGCTTCTACATGAACGCGCACGGGATGAAGGACACTCCACTTATTGGCAATGTCTATCTGCTGAGCCCGCGGGTTGCCCAGCTTTTCCATGAGGGCAAGATTCCGGGTGTCGTGGTCAGCGAGGCGCTCTGGGAGCTTTGCCGGAGACAGAGCGAATCCCCCGATCGTGGCAAGGCATTTTTCATGGAATTCGCCGCCAGGCAGATCGCCGTCTATCGCGGCCTCGGATTCCGCGGCGTTTATCTGGGCGGGGTTCACAACTTCCCCGCGATTGAGAGAATCCTTGAAATTGAACGGACATTTGCGCCCGACGACTGGAAGCAATTCGCGCGCGGAATCAAGTTCTCTCGTCCCGGAGAATTCTTTTATTACTCCGAGGATCCGACGACGGGCCTCGCGAATCCGCAGCAGGAAACTCCGCGGCCGCGTGCTTCATCGAAACACGTCCCCGCGGTTTATCAGCTTTCCAAGCTGTCGCACGCAGCGATGTTCACAAAAGGCACGGCGCTCGCCAAATGGGGCGCGAAGGTTTGCGCGCATTCCCAGGATTCGTTGCAGGGACCGGCGCCGCTGCGCGCTCTTGAGCATTTGAGCAAGAGCGTGTTGTTTCGCTGCAAGGATTGCGGCGACTGCTCGCTGCCCGACATCGCATATCTCTGTCCGGAATCGCAATGCGCGAAGAACCAGCGCAACGGCCCGTGCGGCGGAACGCGTGAAGGGCGCTGCGAAGTGGACGGCTACGGCGACTGCATCTGGCTGCGCGCCTACGAGCGCCTGAAACACGATGGCCGCGAACAAAACCTGCTGGACCACGTGCCCGAGATCCAGAACCAGGGCCTGCGGGGAACCTCAGCGTGGGCGAACCTTTGGCTTGGCCGCGATCACAATTCCAAACGGGAGGCCGGCAAGCCGCAGCCCGGATCTCCTCAACCGGAGGTTCAAAAAAAATGAGAAAGAAACTGCACATCGTCGGCGAATTGATGAACAATTCCTATGCTCGCGCACGGAAGGCCTTCACCGCTCGCGATCCGCAGGGTTACGGGGAACTGGCAAGACTGCAGTCCGATCTTGGCGCGGATTATCTGACGTTGAACCTCGATGGCACGCAGCGTATTCAGGTGCGCCGGCAGGAGATGCTCGACTTTTTGCCCGACGTCATTCCCGCCATCCAGGAAGCCACCGCGACGCCCATCGCCTTCGACAATCCCTCTGTTGACTACCACAAGGCCGCGCTGAAGCACTACGACAGGAAAAGGAGCGGCGCGCCAATTCTGAATTCGCTGGCCGCGTCGCGCGAGCGCCTCGACGAAATGATCGATCTAGTCAAGCACTACGACACGCTCGCCGTCGTGATGGCCTCTGAGACGTTCGTGCCCGGCGGCACTGCGCAGTGCCTCGATCCGCGGGACTCCTATCGTGCGGCAAAGCATTTCGTAGAACTGCTGGTGACCAGAGCCGGACGCCGCATCGATCAAATCATCATCGATCCGGGCCTGGCTCCCGTGGGCGCCGATACCTATGGACTTGTCAATATCGGCCTCGATGCGATGCGGTTCATCAGCGCCGATCCGGATTTGAAGGGCGTGCACTTGATTGTGGGCCTTTCCAACTTCGCGTGGGGGACTCCCAAAGAGGTCCGGGAAGGGCTCGAAAGGGCTTATCTGACGCTGGGAATGGAAGCCGGCTTGGACTTTGCGCTGGCAAATCCGGAAAAGATTCCTGCGCCGCTGCCGGCCGATCATCCCATGGTGGCCAATCTTCGCGAAGCGCTCGAGCAGGGCCGGCCGCGCGAAGGCGAGACGCATGAGATTTCCGGCTTTCGCCAGGCCGAAGCGATCATGGCTATTTGCAGAGAGGTTGAAGCCGTCGATTTCTAAGCGGCGATTCGAGAAAAGTGCTCAGCCCCGATCAAATTCAGAAGTTGGCCGGCGAGCGCCGCATCTGGCTGCGCGTGGGGACGTTGTTGGACGGCAGCAGCGCCGCGCCGCTCCATAATGCAAATGTTGTCTATGACAGCAGGTCGATTCTCTG
The DNA here is from genome assembly GCA_050745765.1 of Occallatibacter sp. Taxonomy (GTDB): domain Bacteria; phylum Acidobacteriota; class Terriglobia; order Terriglobales; family Acidobacteriaceae; genus Telmatobacter. Next base: position 3,159 of record JBOGLX010000227.1, read on the forward strand.
CGCCAGCGAACATGCTCCGCCGACGGATTTGCTGAACGCGGGCCAGACGGCGCCGGATTGCGACCTGCTGGATTTCACGTTGCTGCCGGGACTGATCGACGCGCATACACATCTCTTTCTCGAAGGCGGCGAACTCGATCCGGACAAACGTGCAGCTTATCTGAAACAGTCCCCCGAAGAGCTGTTGCAACACGCGCTTCGACGGCTCGAAAGCCTGGTGCGGCTAGGGGTTACGGCGGTTCGCGATGCGGGCGACAAGGATGGCGTCGGCCTGGCGTTGAGCAAGCTTTATGCGCGTGCCGATAGGCCTCCGATGCCCTATGTCGACAGCCCCGGCGCCGCGATTCATCACCGCGGCCGTTATGGCAGTTTCATGGCCGAGCCGTTCGAGGATTGCCTCACGCCTTGGCGGTGCGTCGAGGAGCGCGTCAAGGCAGGGGCAGACCGCATTAAGCTGATTTCCACCGGCATCATCAACTTCAAAAAAGGCGCGGTGACCACCGAGCCGCAAATGACAACGGAGCGCATTGCAGAGTTCGTCGCGGCCGCAAAATCCTTTGCTAAGCAGACTCTCGCTCACGCTTCCGGCGATGCCGGCATTGAGCGCGCGATCGACGGCGGAGTGGATTCAATCGAACACGGCTTTTTCATCCGCGACGATCAACTCGCCAGGATGCGCGACAAGCAGATTGCTTGGGTGCCGACCTTTGCGCCGGTACAGATGCAGGTGGATCACGCCGACTGGATGGGCTGGGATGCGACGGTGGTCGCGAACCTAAGGAGAATTCTCGACCGGCACGCGGCGAGCCTGGTGAAGGCTCACGAGATGGGCGTACAGATTATCGCGGGCTGCGACGCCGGTTCTTATGGCGTGGCGCACGGCCTGAGTTTCCTGTACGAGCTTGAACTGATGGAGCACGCCGGCCTTTCACCGCTCGCGGTCATCCACGCCGCCGCCGGAGCGGGCTTCGCGCGGCTGGCCTTTAAGGAGAAGTTTGGGCTCATCAAACCCGGCTTTCTCTCCAGATTCATCCTCACCCGCCATTCGCCTTTGCTAAGCATTGCCAATCTTCGAAAAGAGCGGCTCGTCGTTTTTGACGGTGCGGTCTTCGAGACGGATGAATCTTTTCCAGGCAACGGCCTTTAGAACTGGCTGGCTCATGGAACACTGGACTGAGGCAGGAACCGAGCCGGGAGGACAGCAACTTCTGCGCCCGGTTCCTCGTCTGCTCTTTTGCGGCGGGCCGCGGTCCCCGCCGTTTGGGGGGGATGCTTGGCGCGCTCGTCCAACAACGGCTAGACCGCGCGAAACTTCGCCTTCAACAGCAAGAGTCCTCACCCAGAAGCATAATGCCGATGAACACTCTCGCCTCCTTACTACTTACTACGTTGTTACTTTATTTGTCTACGCAGCCTTAGTTGCATAAATTATTTACGCCGGAAAACCCGCCTCGTTTCCATTGTCGGAATCACGAATCGCGCACGTTACATCGTGCAACCACTGTCTGCCGCGCCTTCTTGAGATGCGCTCGGTCGAGACCGTACCCGTCCACCTCGCGTGCGCGCCGCAGCGATAGCTGCGCTGTGCGCCGCCTGCCTCGTTGCCGGCTTCTTTGGAGCGACTTACTGAAGCCGCCAACACGCCGCTGTCGTTGACAATCGGCGCGTCAATCCGCAACAAGCGAACGCGATCGTCGATCGAACTCCGGACCTCACCGATGCGCGGTGCTCTTCCATGCCATGTTGATTAACAGGTGGCACTCTCGCGTTTTTCGCTGAGGCTGCACAAACTCTTCTTCAGCCGAGTTGCTTCACTTCGTTCCGCGCGCAAAAAAGCGCCGCTACTCGCGGTGACGGCGCTTTTCGGGGAGCCTTCGAAGGGCGCCCGAACCGCGGACCCCCATCAAAGAGCGAACCCCCTTCAAGGATTGATCTCTGCCGCGATGCCGAAGCTCTGATCAACCGGCCCTAAGCTGTCGTTCGAAAGGCTGTCGGAGCCGATCGCTTCGGCTTGCTGGGTCCAAGTGCTGCCGACCAGCGCATAGACGTAAGCCGCTCCAATGACTTTGGAATTGAAAGTTTCAAGGGGTGCGCCCACGACGAACCTGCCGTTGGTGGCATCGAGAGAAACGGATTCGCCATACCAGTCGTCGGCCTCGGCATCGGCGGCGCCTCATGCACGAGAGCCGTGGCCTGGAGGGTTTATCCTGCGTGAGTCGACCGGGGCGCCTCGATCGTGAAAGTCGGCTCGGAACCCGGAGCCTGCATTCAAGAAGAAGAGTAATAGGATGCGCATGATTTCACCTGAATTCCTCCCCGCTCGACGTTCGGTTCTTCGCGGCAGTCTCGGTGTCTGTCTTTCATCGGCGATTGCCTCGCCGCTCGTGGCACTGCCGTGGAACATCGCGGAAGGGCGTCCCAATCCCGCCGATCGCAAGTTCAGCAGTCCGGTCATCGAATCCACGATTGCCAACGTCGGCCGCCGCATCGCCGATTCCAAGCTTCGAGCGATGTTCCAGCGCTGCTTCCCCAACACCCTCGACACCACCGTCTTTCCCGGTACATTCAACGGCAAGCCGGACACTTTTATCATCACCGGGGACATCGACGCGATGTGGCTGCGCGATTCTTCCGCGCAGGTCTGGCCTTATCTCCCCTTTGCCAAAGAGGACTCCAAACTCGCGGCGCTTCTGCGAGGAATCGTGCGCAGGCAAGCGCGAATGATTCTGATCGATCCCTACGCCAATGCATTTATGCGCAGCACCTCCGACCCGCCGCTGCCTTGGGCGGTTCACGACAAAACCGAGATGAAGGCAGGGGTGGGAGAACGTAAGTGGGAGGTGGACTCGCTTTGTTACACACTCAGGCTGGCGCATGGGTATTGGCGGCAAACCGGAGACACCAGCCCGTTCGATGCCCAATGGAAAGCCGCGGCATGGAAGATACTGGAAACGTTTCAAACCCAACAAAGATTCCACGGCAAAGGCCCCTATTCATTTGAGCGCCAGACCTTCACGCCCACAGACACGCTTCCGCTTAGCGGCTACGGCAATCCTGCGCGGCCCGTGGGAATGATCTATTCTATGTTCCGGCCATCGGACGACGCATGCGTCTACCCCCTGTTTGTGCCAGCCAATCTCTTTGCCGTTCGCTCGCTTGTGCAGCTTAGGGAGTTAGCGGCGAGCGTTGTCACAGATACAAAACTTACTTCAGCTTGCGATCGACTTATTAAGTCGGTGCAAGCGGCGCTAAGGCAGTACGGAACCGTCTCCCATCCGCAATTTGGCGAAATCTGGGCATACGAGGTCGATGGGTACGGCAACGCTCTTATGATGGACGACGCCAACGCGCCCGGCCTGCTCAGTCTGCCCTATCTGGAATGCTGCGATTTGAACGATCCCATCTATCAACGCACTCGACAATTCGCCGTTAGTCCGAGCAATCCATATTTTTTCCAAGGCACAGCCGCACAAGGAATTGGAAGCCCGCACACCGGCCTTGGCAAGATATGGCCGCTTTCAATCATCTTGCGGGCACTCACGTCGAACGACGACAACGAAATCACGATGTGCGTCAAATGGCTCAGAGACACAACCGCAGGCGCCGATTTCATGCACGAATCGTTCGACGATGACGACCCGAGTAAATATACGCGCCCTTGGTTTGCATGGGCAAATACGCTTTTCGGCGAGTTGATCCTGAAACTCGCGGACAGCAGGCCGGCTATTTTGCGCCAGGTCTTTTGACCTGCTTTCAATTTAAATTGACACTTTGCATCACGGGCATGGTGGGCCAGGACGCACAGGGCAACGAACCGAGCAACCACATTCCTTATCTGCTTCCGTTCGCGGGCGCGGCGTGGAAGACGCAGTATTGGGCGCACAAGGTGGCCGGGCTCTACCGCAACACGCGGGCAGGAATTCCGGGCAACGACGATTGTGGCCAGTTATCCAGTTGGTTCGTCTTTGCGGCGCTGGGATTCTATCCCGTCAATGCGGCTACAGGCGTCTATGTCATCGGCAGCCCGATAGTAAATCGGGCGGTCATTCAGAACCCCGCTGCCGGGTCCAAATTTACAATTATCGCCGAAAATAACTCTCCGGAAAACGTATTTATTCAAAGCGCGAAACTGAATGGAAAGGAATATACGCGCCCCTGGCTAACTCATGCGCAGATTAGCGCGGGGGGCGAAATACAATTCCGTATGGGAAGCCGCCCCAACAAGGAGTGGGCGTCGGCGCCGGCCGACCGGCCGCCGTCGGGTCTGCCCAAGGCATGAGCAGCGCCGCATCTGCGCTCAACTCCCTATTCCACAAAATCGCCGCGGGTTGTCGATCATGCTGCGGGTGTACTTTCTCCAGCATTGGTTCAATCCTTCCGACCGGGGCGCGAAGGACGTGCTCTACGAGTCGCAATGCTTTCGGCGATCTCACGTCTCGAGAAGCGGGTCTCCTTCGACTCCGTTCAGGGCAGGCTTTCGACCCCGTTCTTTGTGCTCCGGCCGTGGCCAGTGCCCGCGCGTCACGGCGATCTGAAGGCTCATGCGGGCAGGACAGCGATGACTTCTCGCGCGGTGCCAAGTGAGGAATGGCGGGCGGTGATCTTTACCGTACCCGTGCGTCCGGCCACAGTGCGGATCCACACGGCGCCCACGCCTCCGCTGTCGGCAAGCTGAAAGGGATTGTCGCCAACGACGATTCCCGGTCCATGCAGAGTCAGGGCTACTTCTCCGCCAGCGAAAGCTCGCGGCGTACCGAACCGATCGACCACTGCGAAGGCGAGACGGGTGGCGTCCGCTCCGTCAGCGTGCAATTCGTGGTCGTCCGCGTGGAGCCAGAGCCGGTCGCGGGATGGGTCAGAAGAAAACGAACGTGAGAGGACCGTCTGGCCGCCGACGTATCCATCGATCCGCAGTTCGGGATTTCCGCGGGGATTCAGGCGAAGATCGGCAAAAAAAGGAGGGTGCCGGAGGTTACGGAATCGATCGCCTGCGGGGTGCAGCACAGCGTGCAGTTTGCCACCGATGAAAAGCTCCAGGCGGTCGCAGTTGGAAAAGATGACGGCCTGATCGCCTGGGCCCTCCGGCGTGCGCGGCCCAAAATCCCAGAAGAAGCTCGGCTCGATGACGGGCCGATCTGCCGGGTCGCCTTGTGCGAGATAGAAGGACGCGCCCAGCTTGGGAATGCGGAAGACATCGGCGATGCCGGGACACTTCACGCCTTCCCAGGCATTCAGCAGGCTGGCGTAGTCGAATGCGCACCAGGCGATGGCGCCGGAACATTTTGAATCGTTGCCCGCCTTGTTGTGAGCCTCAGCGTGATAGAGCGCCTGCTTGGCCTGCAGTTCGGGGTCATCGGCGCGGCGGTACATATTGCCGAAGCCTTTTCCTGTGGCGTAATTGAACTGGCCCACGGTTTCGGTGATGAGGTAGGGATAGCCCGCAACGGGAGGATCGATGCCAACGCCGCCATCGGCAGCGGAATGGTAGTCGTCGAAGGCGAAGACGTCCTGATGCCACTCCTCGCGCCAGGTTTTCCGCGAAGATGGAGTCATGGTGCCGGAGGTCGGGCGCGAGTCATCCAGAGACTTAGCGAGTTCGCGGGTGCGGCGATAGAGGTTGGGATCGTTGCGGGACTCGTTGATGCGAACTCCCCAGACGATGACGGAGGGATGATTCCGGTCGCGGCGCACCATATTTCCCACGTCGCGAACCGCCAGGGACTGCCAATCGCCGTCGCCGATGTACTGCCAGCCGGGAAGCTCTTCCCAGACAAGCAGACCCAGTTCATCGCAGCGGTCCAGAAAGGCTTCCGACTGTGGATAGTGCGAGCAGCGAACCATATTGCAGTGGAAGCTGCGGCGCAGCAGCTCTGCGTCGCGCCGCATGCTGCGCGCGGGAGCAGCGAACCCTACGTAGGGAAAGAGCTCGTGCCGGTCGAGGCCGAAAATCTGCAAGCGGCGGCCATTCAGGAAAAAGCCGTCGGTTGTGAAGCGGGCATCTCGGATGCCGATGCGGACGCTGTAATCGTGCACCGGCTTCTCATTGACGAAAAGCGTGACCGCCAGATCGCAGAGGCGGGGCGCATCGACATCCCACAAGGGCGCATCCTTCAGATCGCCCATTGCCAGCTCAATCTCTTGATCCTTGTTCTCGAGAGAAGCGCTCTGCGTAACGGAACCGATCGTCTGTCCGTTGTGCCGCAGTAGTGCGGTCACTCGAACAGGCGCCGGCAGGGAAATGTCCGCATTCACCCGGCATTCGATCGCCAGCCGTCGAGCCGGACTTGACGCGTCCACGGGTTTGGCAAACACGTCGCTGAGATACACGCGCGGCGTCACGACAAGGCGGGCGGAACCGGTGATTCCGCCCGGCAGAAGATAATCGACCGAACTCGGTCCCCGCGGCGAGCCTGAAGGGGGAACATTCAGCCAGCGAGAATCGACGGCAACCGAGAGAACATTTTCGCCGCGCTGCATGAGGCCGGTGATCTCGTACTCAAAGGGTAGAAACCCGCCCAGATGCTGTGGCAGGGCGTGGCCGTTCAACGCCGGGCGCGCGCCGGCCATGACGCGGTCGAAATGCAGGAAGAGCCGCATGTTCTCAAGACTCTGAGGCGCATCGAAGTGCCGGCGATACAGCCAGACGTCTTCCCAGGCGGAGGGAACCCAGTGCTTCCAGGAGAGCGGAACGACAGTGTGGGGAAGCGTAATCCGGGGCAAGCCAGCATCGTCAAGAGAGTGCTGCGCGACTGCGGGATTGTATTTGCCGGCGAAGATCCAGTCAGCGTCCAGAGGAATGGTACGGTGAGCGGGCCCGCGAGGCCCTGAACCGGGTGCATCTTTGGCCGCCCAGGAAAGCAGCGGCGCGATTCCGGCTGCTGCGGAAATCGCGCATCCCTGAATGAATCCTCGTCGCGAAAGCCTGTTATGACGATCTGGTTCCGGCACGATTACCCTTGTTTCCGGGGTGGAGCAAACCCCGAGGCGGCGGAAGGATGGGACAGGCAGAACGCCGCCGATGAGGCAGCTTGCCCTTGAAGGCTGAAGGCGGCGAGAGATTGGTCTCTCTATCTACGATGATAGGGTTGGCAAAACAGGCATGTCAACGCTCCCGCAGGGTCTCACCCAAGGGCAATCGCATTTAGAACCCGTGGCAGGAACTGAAGACCGTTCCGCGGCCAGCGGCCCTAACGAAACTAAAGAGGGCTTCTTCCTTCTGGATCTTCTCAAGGAGCGCCTGAAGACCGCGCAGAGCCGCCACTGCCTGGTTGTGGGTCCCGAGAAAATTGAGCCACTTTCACCTCGAGGATCGCGGCCAGGTCGTCCGCCTGCTGACGCAGCTCGGGCACGGCGATCGATTCGATCAGGACACCCTGACGGCCGGGACCGACGTTGAAGAGCACGTCGGAGTACTCGCCATTTCGATTGCGGAGGGCTCCGTGCGCGTTGCTCCACAGGCCGAAGCCGAGTGGGCCGGACAAGATATCTCCGCGCTCGAGCATGTTGCTGAGCAGCGAGGAGCCGACACGTGAGTAATTCAGATCCGGGCCGGTGCAGTTGATGACGCGAGCGGCCTTCCACAATTGCGTGGCGCCGTTGCGGCTCTTGGTCGTGACCTCCGCGGCTCCGTTCACCAGCTCGACGGCGAGAACATTGCCCTGCACGACCTCAACCTTGTGCGCGGCCAGCTCGCCGGCGAGCTTTTCGGCAATGGCCGGGGCCATGCGGTGCCGGACCACGTCCCACCGGCGCTGCAGGTGGCGCTTGAAGCGGTGCTGCTCCTGCGGGGAGAGCGCGAGCCAGAACTCGTTGCTGCGCTCGCGAAGGCTGTCCACGACAGCGCGCCAGGGCAGGCCGGACTCGACGGCGTTGCGCACCGCACGCAGCAGTTCGCGGGCGCGTTGCGGGGGCTGTTCAATTACGCAACCCGGCAGCGGAGTGTACGGCGCTGACGGTTGGGGCAGCTTGCCGTGGCGGGAGACCATACGAACGATGCCGCGATGGCCCAGTTCGCGCAGGCGAATCCAGGCATCGATGGCGGTGAGTCCCGAACCGATCAGCAGAATGGTGGAGTCAGGATCGATTCCGCGATACGTCAGCTCCTCCCATGCGGAGTGGCAGTAGATTCCCTGGTTCTCTGCGGCCGGGCTCACACCGCGAAGCGGAGCGGGAAGGAAATTACCGACTGCCAGCACGACCCAGTCGGCATTGAGTTCCGCGCCGCCGGATAGAGAAAGCACGGCTCCCTGTCGCCGGAGGCGACAGTCGATCGCGAGCTCGCGAACGGTCTCGATCTCCGGGGCAGTCTGCAGCAGTGACTGCATGTAACGGCCGAAGACGGCGCGAGCCACAAATTGGTCCCCGGTCGCCTCGGGATCGTAGGTGGAACGGAGCCAGCGAAGAAAGTGGCCGGGCTCGTCAGGCAGCAGAGTCATCTTTTCGGCGGGTACGTTGAGCAGGTGCTGCATGCTGGGAGTGGAGTAGGCGAGCCCCAGGCCAAGCTGCGGGGCGGGATCCAGCACGACAATGCGCGCCGCAACTCCTTTGCGGCTCAGATGGAGGGCGGTAAGCGAACCGCTTATACCACCGCCCACGATCGCAATCGTCTTCTCGTGTTTCAATGCTCAACTCCGTAACCAGCAGACTTCTTCCGTCCGGCAGCCGGTACGTGCAGGATGCTATAGACGAGCACCGCCATAACGATGGAGCTCACCAGGACGTAAAGCCAATTCCTCTCTTTGACGAAGCCGAAAATGCATAGAGCCACCCGGGCCATCGGAGTAAGAATCAAAACCAATAGACCGACGCCGATAATGGCATCGGGGTCTCCCATACACAGCGCCCGCCACTCGCGCTGAATGCTGGTGAGCGGTGAATGGAAGCCTGCATGCGGTACCCGGACCTCTGGATGGATTATAATCGCGAAGTAATCGGTATCAATCGATTATAGGAAAAATTGAGATTGCGATCGAGGGCAAAGGCAAGTTCATCCCCCGGTTTGCAGTTGAGTTGCACCGAAACACTCAACGGGTTACTGCTGCAGAGCGCGGTGTGTTGCGCGCGATATGACCTTCCTCGTATAACAAATCAGTCTGGCCGGACCGCTAATCCCCAGTGCGGGCGTCCTGCCGGTACATCGATCAGGGCGGAAGTTCCGACTTGGCAACCAGAGACCCGGTCCACGAGCATACGGCGCCTTCCGCGCAGACGAATTCTCAGCGCTGGACGATCCTCTCGCTGCTGTTCGCGATTACGGTCATCAACTTCATCGACCGCCAGACAGTCTCCGTACTCGCGCCGCTGATTAAGGCGGCGTTTCACCTCTCCAACGAAGCCTACGGCCGGATTGTCGCGGCGTTCCAGTTCGGCATGATGAGCGGCGAGCTGCCGATGGGACTGGTGATGGACCGGTGGGGGTGCCGCATCGGCATGTGCGCCGCGGTCTGCTGGTGGTCGGCGTGCACCGGATCGCAGGCCTTTGTGCGCTCGGGGACGCAAATCGGCCTGTCGCGGCTGGGGATGGGCGGCTCGGAGTGCGGCAATTATTCCGGCGGGATGAAGGCCGTATCGGAGACGTTCCCCGAGAAGGACCGCACTCTCGCCATCGGCATCTTCAACAGCGGCAGCGTGATCGGCGCCGTGATTGCGCCGCCGCTGATCGTTTACCTGGCGCAGCACTACGGGTTCCGCACCGCTTTTTTCGTTCCCGCAGCGCTCGGGTTTGTCTGGGTCGCGCTGTGGTGGTTCACGTACCGGAAGCGCCGGAGCAAAGAGGTAAAGGAGGTCGAGGCGCCAAAAATTCCGCTGAACGCTCTGCTGCGACGCTCATCGGCCTGGGCAATCATGGTCTGCCGAGGACTTATCGGTCCGGTGATTCAGTTTTACTGGTACTGGCTGCCCAGCTATCTGTATAGCGCCCGGCACATGACCATGACCCAGATCGGCTACCTCTCGTGGATTCCGTTCTTCCTGGGCAGCGTGGGCGGTGTTGCAGGGGGATGGGCCGCCGGATGGCTGCAGCGGCACGGAGCCAGCCCGCCCCGCGTGCGCAAGGTGACTATGTACTTCAGCAGCAGCCTGTGCCTGGCCAGCTTTGTGGTGCCGTTCGTGGCCAGCCCATTGGTGGCGCTCATGGTGATCAGCGTCGCGATTTTCGGACACAATTTCCTCTCCGCCAACATGTACGGAGCGATCACGGATCTCTTCACGGACGAGGAAGTGGGGCGCGCAACCGGGCTTAGCGGCGTCGCGGGCGGACTGACCGGGCTTCTGTTTCCGCTGCTCACAGGCTACCTGGTAGATCGGGGATCTTACCGGTTCGTCTTCATGATTGCCGCGCTCATGCCCCTGGCGGGAACGGTGGGGCTGTTTGCCCTGGCCCGGCCGTACCGGACGATGACCGGACACCGGCAATCGCAGGCCTGAGCCCAGGAACGTTCAACCTGCGAGCCACTTCCCTTGAGGACCTGCGTTTCAGGGGAGGCCGACGCCGAATTTCTCCTGCCACGGCGCCGCGGCTTCCAGCACCTTATTTATCCTGCCGATGTTCTCGGCGCCCTGGGTTGCGAGCCACTCGCGGAGGGCCGCGGCGCCCCGCTGCGCGAAGACCGGCACCCCGCCCTGCCAAGTGGCGCGGCCGCACAACACTCCGTGGAAGCGGACGCCGCTCTCGATCGCGAATTCCAGACCCTCGATAAACGCGCTGCTGGCGACGCCGGCGGAGAGAAACACGAACGGCTTTGTGGATGCAGCCGCAGCGCGCCGGAAGTGCCCGGCGGCTTCGGCGCGCGAATAGGCTTCCTGCCCTCGATAGGCCGACATGCCGGAAACAAATTGCATGTGGACGGGGAATTCCAGCTTAAGGACGTCGGCGCCATAACGGTCGGCGGTGAACTCTTCGATGGAGCGGATGACGATCTCCGGCTTGCGTTTTGCGTAACTCAGCGAGGTCTCGTCTTCGCCGGCTCCGTAGGCGAGCAGCTCCAGGAATAGAGGAATGTCGAGCGCGCGGCACTCGGCGCCGATGCGCTCCACCCACGCCTGCTTCTGCGTGTTGACCCAGGCTTTCTCAAAGGGCGAGTAATAGAGGAGGATCTTCACCGCGTGGGCGCCGGCTTCGCGCAGGCGCAGCGCGGACCAGCCATCGGTCAGGCTGGGCAGAAACTCCGGAGCGGTGGAGTCGTAGCCGGACTTCTCGTAAGCCAGCAGAACGCCTTTGCCGTTACGGTGCGCAACGGCAGGCAAGCCATACTCGACATCGAGAAGAATCGCAGATGCGTGATGGGTAAGCGCATCGGTGACAATTTCCTTGAACTCGGAGACCATGGCGTCGGAGGGCTCGCCAGATTCCATTTCTTTTGCCAGCATCTTTTTGAGCAAGCCACGCTGGTCGAGGGCGGCTGCGGCAATCACTCCGCGCGGATTGGCCACGGCTTTGAGTCCGGCGATTTTTCTCTGAGTCAGATTGGCGGACATGATTGTTTCCTTTCTGTTTTTCCTGCGCGCGCTGGGGACCGTCGAGCCTACGCGGCCGGCTCCTGAAAGCGTCCAGGCCTCCGACTGCATTTTTTGGTACATTACGAATGCTCATCCCAGGTCTCAAAATCGAGACCTGGGGCACCCAGTTCGGTACAAGTCCAAACGGTCAAAGACCTAGCGCGCGGCCATGCGCTGCGGCACGGCCCGGTGGACCGGGTTGAGCGCAGGCTTCCCGTCCAGCACGCGGGCGATGTCCTCGCAGATGGCCACCGTAACGCGATCCTGGGCCTCGCGCGTCAAGGCTCCGACGTGCGGCATCAGGATCACGTTGGTCATCGTCTCCAGCTCACTCTTCTGCGGCGGCTCGGTGGCGCGCACGTCCAGCGCCGCTCCGGCCAGCTTGCCGGACTTGAGCGCGGCGATCAGATCCGGCTCGGAGACCACTTTCCCGCGCGATGTATTGATGAAGTACGAGCCAGGCCTCATCTTTTCGAAGCAGCCGGAATTCACGAGCCCCGCTGTCTGCGGCGTGGCCGGCAGATGGCAGGAGACTATATCCGCGCGCGCAAACAAGTTCTCCAGAGTCACCAGCTCCGCCTGAAGATCGGCGAGCAGGACATTGTCCTGGGAGAGGAACGGATCGCAAGCCAGCACACGCATGCCGAACGCCACGGCGCGGCGCGCAGTGAGATAGCCGATCTTTCCGGCTCCGATAATGCCGAGCGTTTTACCGTAAAGCTCTGTGCCAACAAAGCGGAGGCGGTTCCAGTTGCCCTCTTTGGTGTCGCGGCCGGCAGCGGGAATTAAGCGGACCAGCGCGAGCATGAGGCCCATGGCGAGCTCGGCGACGCTGATCGCGTTCTGGTCCGGCGTGGAGGCGACCACGATGCCGGCCTGGCGGGCATAATCCAAATCCACATTGTCCAGACCTGCTCCGGCACGGCCAATCACGAGCAGTTCCGGAGCCGCGTCGATCAGCTCCGCCGTCACCGGCGTCTGGTTGCGGACGATCAGGGCCCGGCAGTCGCCGATCTTCTCGGCAACCAACTGCGGGGACTTCCACGCGTCCGGCAAATAGAGCACGCGAAAGCGGCTGCGGAGCGCGTCGACGGCCGCTCCTTCGATCGCTTCGGAGATCAGGATGTCAGTCATGCGGCGACCTCGGAACAGTCAAATGCAACCTTCAATTGCCGGCACCACTGCTCCAGTTCCGAAAGGGTTTCGGGCGCGAGAGGAATCCCCCGCAACCGGTTTTGTTCGGCTATGCGCGCGGAACGCTCGCCAGGAACCAGGATCTCGTTCACTCCGCTGCGCCTTTTCGAGGACTTGATGCGGTCGATGGTTTCGTCCATCCGCTGCAGATACTCCTGGTAATCCAGAAAGGCTGAAATATCGAACAGGCAGAAGAAATGTCCCACGTTCTGCGGCCGGTCCAGGTTCTTGTACATCGAGCCCACCTGAGAACCAATCGCTGCACCGGAGAGAACGCCGCTGAACAGCTCCACCATCAACGCCAGCGCATAGCCCTTGTGGCCGGCCATGGTGAGCACGGCGCCCAGCAGGGCTGCTTGAGCATCGGTGGTGGGCTCGCCCTCGGGGTCGAGCGCCCACCCTTCGGGAATCGCCTGATTGCGCTTCTGCGCGGCAATGATGTTGCCGCGCGCCACGATGGAAGTGGCCAGATCGATTTTCACAGCGAAGCCTCGGCGCGTCGGGAAAGAAGCCGCGATAGGATTGGTGCCGAAAAATGGCTCGTAGCCGCCCGCCGGAGCCATGGCCGGCTCGCAGTTAGTCATCGCCAACAACACCAGGCCCTGCTCCGCCGTGGCATTGCAATACCAGGAGAGGGCGCCGAAATGCTGCGAGTTGCGGACGGTTGCCGCAGCCACGCCGTTCTGCCGCGCCAGGGGAATGAGCCGGTCGAGGGTTTTGCGCGCCTGTACTTGCCCGAGACCGTTGCCGGCATTCAGCGCCAGCACGCTGCCGTTTTCGCGATCGGCCGTAAGCAGCGCGGCCGGATCGATGAGGCCTGCCTGAATGCGGCGAAGATAAATGCCGAGGCGCGAAACGCCATGCGTGGAGACGCCGTGCAGGTCGGCATCGACCAGCGCCCGTGCGAAGAGCGCCGCGTCCTCCGCGGGCACGCCGGCTGCCGCGGCGAGATGCGCAACAAGGCTCTCCAGACTTTCCTGCCGGTAGCGAACCATACAATCCTGCTCAAGACCTGCGCGAGGCTCAGCCTCTCGAACCGAGCCTCTGCGCGTTGAAAGAATCGTCAGGCGCTGCGATATAGCTTGGTCATCACGAACTCGCGGTGGCCGAGCGCCTCCGCCGCCGTGAGCCGGCCGTTTGCCGTGCGCACGATCGTCTCGATGAGCGCGTCACCGGCCTGATCGAGGGTCATTTCACCCTGGAGAATGGGAGCCACATCGAGGTCGATGTGCTCCTTCATGCTGGCGACGGTTTTGGGATTCCCCGACAGCTTGATTACCGGCTCGATGGGGTTGCCGACAATGTTGCCCTGACCGGTCGGGAAAAGATGTACGACCGCGCCCGAGGCAGCCCACAGGGTGACGGCCTCAGCGGCCGCGCTGGAGGTGTCCATGAACCACATGCCGGGCTTCGTCGGGGCTTCGGCTGGCTTCAAACATCCGACGAACTTTGTCTTCTTCCCCAGCTTCTCCACATTGCCCAGAGCTTTCTCTTCGATCGTAGTCAGCCCGCCGGCGATGTTGCCCCTTGTTGGCTGCGATTCGGACAAGTCATCGGTCCTCTCGCTGAACACCAGGCGAGTGTAGTCCTCGAAGGCCGCCATGAACTGCTTGCGAACGTCGTCATTGGCAGCCTTGCCGGCCACGATGTGCTCGGCCCCAGTCAGTTCGGTGGTTTCGCCAAAGGAGGCCGTCCCGCCCAGCGCGCAGTGTTTGTCCAGAACATTGCCGACCGTGGGGCAACTGGCGAGCCCGGTCGTGGTATCGGACTCTCCGCACTTGACGCTGATGTAGAGCTCGCTCAGCTTGCACTCGGTGCGCTGCAGCTCCGAGGCCCACTGCATGAATTCCTTTGCTTTGAAGGAAGCCTCGGCGATGGTGCGAATATCGCCGCTGCCCTCGATCCAGAAGCCCGCAACCGGCTTGCCGGTTTTCGCGATGCCATCGACGATGCGATTCGTCCAGCCTGCCTCAATGCCAACGACCACCACGGCCGCGACGTTGGGATTGCTTCCAATACCGATCGTGGTGCGGAAAAACAGCTCAAGATCTTCGCCGAACTGCAGGCGGCCGTATGCATGAGGCAGAGCCAGCGTGCCCTTGATGTTGTTGGCGACAGCCTCGCAGGCGGCGTTGGAGATATCGTCCACCGGCAGGATGACGACGTGGTTGCGGATGCCCACCCGCCCGTTTTCGCGTCGATATGCGTAAATCTTCCGGTCTGCCATGGTCTATGCCCACCTTTTCGTCTTCAGGTTGTGCACGTGAACGTGCTGTCCCGCGCGGATCGGCTGCACTACCTTGCCGATTTCGCAGCCGTACTTGATCGCCGTGTCGCCGACGGCAAAATCCCGCAGCGCAAGCTTGTGCCCGAGAGGTATGGCTTCGGTCGCCTTCGCGGAAAGCGGCTTGTTTGTTGAGAGATCCCGCCCCGTGCACTCGGTCCCTGCGTCAAGGTCCACTACGGCCACCGCCACCGTATCCGCTGAATCGTGAATGAGGAAATGAATCATAGTCTGCTTGTTCTCCTTCCAAATTTCCAGGCTCCCGACCGCTTGATTATGTACCAAATCCTGGGTGCCCCAGGGTTCGGCGCGTCTTTGTTTTTGCGCCTAAGCTGGGATGGCTCAGATCTGAACCGGAACATATTCACGCGGTCAGTGAACTAGAGTCCGCCGATCGATACGTGCTTCGTTTCGAGGAACGCGTCGAGGCCCTCGCTGCCCAGCTCGCGACCCCATCCGCTTTGCTTCACGCCCCCAAAGGGGCTCTGGCTCGTGGTGGGCGCGCCGTCATTGATACCCAGCGTCCCGGCCTCAATCTGCTCGGCAAGCCGAAAGATCCGCCCCGCATCGCGCGTCATGGCGAAGGCGCTCAGCCCATACTCCGAGCCATTAGCCAGCTCGACGGCTTCCTCTTCCGTCTCGAAACTGGCAATGGGCGCAACCGGAGCGAAGGTTTCCTCCCGCATGCACATCGCGCCCTGCGGAGCATCGTCGATCACCGTCGGCTCCAGGAAAAAGCCCTTCGTATCCGCCGCGCGTTTGCCGCCGCAGAGCAGCTTCCCGCCCATGCCGACGGCGTTCTCGATCTGGCTCAGCGCCGCCTGGAGCGCCTGCTGGCTGATCAGCGGACCGACAGTGGCGTCCGCCTCCAGTCCCGAACATGTCTTCAGCTTCTTTACGCCGTCCACAAAGCGCTGGACGAACTTGTCGTGGATGGAGCGCTGCACATAAATCCGGTTGGCCGCAATGCAGGACTGCCCGGTGTTCCGGAATTTGGCAATCAGTGTTTCTCGCGCCGCCACGTCCAGATCGCAGTCCTCGAAGACCAGGACCGGAGCCAGGCCGCCCAGCTCCAGAGAGAGCGGTTTGACGGACCGCGCCGCACCGGCAATCAGCTCCCTGCCCACTTCCGTCGAGCCCGTGAAGGTAATCTTGCGGCAGACCGGATTGGTGAGAAATTCTTCGGAAATCGCTCGGGCGTTGCCCAGCACCAACTGAAACACGCCAGGGAGCAGGCCCGCGCTCTGCACGCACTCGGCAAACGCGATGGCGCACAGCGGAGTCCGCGACGAAGGTTTCAGCACCACGGGACATCCCGCCGCCAGCGCCGGCGCCACCTTGCGCACCGCCAGCACCAGCGGAAAATTCCAGGGAGAAATGGCGCCCACAACCCCGATCGGCGTCCTGATCACAAGATTTCGCCGGCCGTCGGTCTGGTGCGGAATGATGCGCCCGTAGACACGGCGGCCTTCCTCGGCAAACCAGCGAAGATGGTCTTCCGCCATGGCTACCTCGCCGCGGCTCTGCGCGAGGGGCTTGCCATTTTCGAGCGTGATGATCCGGGCAATCTCGTCGCGCCGCCGGACCAGTTCGTCGGCGATGAGGTGAAGCAGCGCGCCTCGGGCTTTGGCCGTGAGAGCCCTCCAGGAGGAGAATGCCCTCTGCGCATCGTCGAGCGCCGCGCGGACCTGGTCCCGCGTTACCAGGGAAACGCGCGCAAATGCCTGACCGGTGGCAGGATTGACGACCTCCGCGACGTCCTCCGTGACGGCCCATCGTCCGTTGAGAAACGATCCCCGCAACTCGCCCAGGCTCTGCTCCATCTCACCCATTTCTTTCGCCCATTTCTGCGTCACTCCACCCACTTCGGAACGAATTTCCCCAGCCGCGCCTGTGCTTCGATCGTGTTGGCCGCTTCCGCGACGTGGCCACGCGCCAGGCGTTCCGCGCTGTCCGGCTGGTTCTTCTCAATCGCGGTGACGATGGCCAGGTGCTCGTCGTGGATGATTCTCGGCTCGCGCGAGGCGCGCACCGTCATGCCAAGGACGCGGTACGTCTCCGCCAGGCGCACCAGAATTTTGTTGCGCGAAAGCTCCGTAATGTGGAAATGGAATTTCCGGTCCAGCTTGCCCATGGCATCTTCTTTGCCCTTCTTCGCCAGTTGGTAGATCTCGTCCGCCATTTCGCGCAGGATCGCGATATCTGCAGGAGCCGCATTGCCGCAGGTGAGCCTCGCCGCCAACCCCTCAAGGGCTTCCCGCACTTGATAGGCCTGGCAGATGCGCGCGGCGTCGAGCGTGCCCACGAACACTCCCAACTGATCGACGGACTCGACCAGTCCCAGCCACTGCAGCTCAAAGAGGGATTCCCGGACCGTTCCCTGCGCCACGCCCAGCTCCCGGGCCAGACTTTGCTGGCTCAGACGCTGACCCGGCTTTGTCTCGCCGGACAAGATGCGGCGCTGAATCTCTTCGCGAACATGATGGCGTGCTACGCGTGCGGGCACAGTGTGTTTTCCTTTCCGTTCGGCTGATTGCCGGCCGGCGCGAGGCTGGCCGGTTCTGATGCTGAGTGTAAACTATTGCAATCGATGATAGCCATCGCGTTGACGACCTGAGTTTCCCCTGTCAGTCCCACCATTGCAGCCCCAGCAGGCGGCACAGCCGGCGCAGAGCCTCGCGATGCCTTCCAAAAGAAACCAGCACATGATGCGGCATTCCCGCGTGCAGCAAACGCTCAAACCGCTCCGGCACGCTACCCTCGGCTACTTCCACCAGAGCCGTGTTCCCGGTTAGCTTCCGGCGCGGCTCGATCGTCTGGCCCTCGAACGCCGTCAGATGATACTGGTTGTCGCAGCGCCACAAGCGCAGTATGGTGACCGGCTCGTTGATGCGGATGCTTCCATCCACCACCAGCGGCTTAACGATATTGAAGTGAGCCGCCAGCGTGGGAGCGCCCTCGCACCCCGGGCCGTCGCACATATCCATGGGCGCCATGCCCGGATGCCAGAAGAAGATGGTGTTCCGGTCGTGCTCCAGCCAGTCGGTCAGGAAGCCGGCCCCCGTCCCCAGCAGAAGGCCGATCAGGCTGCTGATGGCCCCGTCCACATCGCCCTCAATGGCGACGGCGCGGCCCTCGGTGCTGAGCCGCGACACGGCTAGATATGGCCACTGCCCGAGAAGATTGGGCAATTCAGGCCAGCACTGGATGGCGAGGGCATCCAGCCCTTCCCCGTCAATCAGTTCCCGCATGGCAAGATAGCACCGGGAATTCATGGCAAGATCATCGGCAACCACGTCGCGCAGAGGCAATTTCAACTCCTGGACCCTCTGGACATCCTGGCGGACTGCCTCCTCCGGGATTTCACGAACGCGCTCGATGAACTGCGGCAGGCTGAGGGGGTAAAGCTGGATGCCGAGCGCTTTGCGCAGCAGGAACGGTTCAGGCGCCAGATCGATGAAGCCGGGCGCGTGCGTGCCCACCAACCCCACGCGGCTGCGGTGCAAGCGGAAGGCGGCGCGAGTCAGCTTGATGGCCCTGGTAAGATCGCCGCGAACGGCACTGTCGTCCGGGTCGCCGTAAAGGAACTCGAACGGCCGCCCTGCCTGACGCAGAGAAGAAGCCCAGAGATGCTGACCCACCAGCGAGCAGGAGCTCACCTTGCCGTCGCCCGGCCTCTCCGGCGTTGCCCACAGAATCACCGGATCGGACCACCGCTGCGCCACCGTAAGCGCAAGCTGTCCATGGGCGATTGAAGGCTGCAGCAACAGGAGTGCTTCGCATCCCGCCTGCTGCACCTTCTTGAGAGCCGCAACGGTAGTCGGCTCGTCCACCACCGGTTCCTCGGTTCGCACCACCGAGTACCCAAGCTGCTCCAGCACACTCAGGCAGCGGCCGGTCATGATCCGGTTCCACTCCTGGTCGAACCCTGGGCGCTTGCGGCCCACAAGAATTACCCCCAGGCGGATGCCTCTTCGATTTTCGTTGGTCAACGGCATGTTTCCTCTTCTTCGGGCGCCGCATCCCGGCTGCTCGGCCGGTAATCTGGAAATGTGGGCTGAGGATGGGACGCAAGTTCGGCGATCAGGGGCTTTACATATTGGAAGAATTCAGGTCCGAGGGGAACCGGCTCTTCGCTGATCCATTCCGCCGGAATGCGCCTTTCTTCCGCGGAAACCTGGTCGAGAGAAATCAAGTCATAGCTGGCGCTCTGGCCACGCCGCAGGGGTCGGAGCGCGACCATGCACTGTGAACGGCCTTCGAGCAGCGCCCGAACACCAGCGCGTCCGACCAGGTCCGCATCCTTCATATCCTGCTCAGAAACGTGCAGCATCGAACAGCGGCCGAGCAGACCTGGCTTTTCGCTCCGGCAGCGCAGTTTCAGGTGTCGCGCCACGGCTTCCGCGAGATACTGCGCCACTCCGCCCGTGATGGGGCGCTTCAGCGCGTCGGCCTGGGCAGGGTCTTCCACCTGATAGACAAAGGCCCCCTGTTCGTCGCGAATGCCTTCCGCAGCAACGGCCACGCACCAGCCCAACCGCCCCACGCAGGCGTCCACTCGTGCGAGGAAATCCTCCATCACGAAGGGCTTTTCCGGCAGCAGTATCAGGTGCGGCGCGTCCTCCGCATCTCGCTTACCCGCCGCCGCCGCGGCTGCCAGCCAACCCACGCTCCGGCCCATGGTTTCCAGTATGGAAACCGGTTGCGGCAGCGAACGCACGTCCATGCCCAGATCTCGTGTCGCCTGCGCGACGTAGCGCGCCGCGCTCCCGTAGCCAGGACACCGGTCGGTGACAGCGACATCGTTGTCGACCGTTTTCGGTACGCCTGCAACCCGAACAGAGAGGCCGCACCGGCCGCAGTGCTCGCTCAGCGCCTCGGCAGCGCGCATCGTGCCGTTGCCGCCGATTGCAATAACGTCGCGAACCCGAAACTGGTCGAGGCGTTCGGCGGCGACTGTCAGATCCGCCTCGGATAATTTGTATCGCGAGGAGCCAAGCGCGGCCCCCGGCATACTGCGAAGCCCTTCGAGGTCTCGCGTGGTGAGAGCCGTTAAGTCCGCGAAGTTTCCGAAGGTCAGGCCCTGCATGCCCGACCGCGATCCCAGGATCTGGGACCAGGCTCCTGCCCTCTCCGCTTCTTCCACGATGGCAGCCAGGGTGGTGTTCAGGACTTGTGTAGGTCCACCTCCCTGCACCACCAGGATGTTGCGCGCGTTCATGCGCAGGCCCCCTCCGACGCGGCGTGTACAGGCCTGAGTGAGCCCAGTATCTTCTGCCAGCCCAGCACCCGTCATCCGCTTGGCGCTAATAATTAGGGTACAATCGATTGGTATCGATGGTCAAACCAGCACACCTCCGGAACGACCCACAACGAGCCGATCTACGATCCGCCCTCGGAGGCAGCGTGCACAGCCAATAACACCGATCCGGGCAACGGGTCTTATAGAACTTCAAACGCTCACACGTGCGGCTATCAGTTTGGCTTTGGCCCCGGCGCTACGCCCGGGCCGCAAGGCAACCCGCTACGCAGCGCGGCTTTGATTTTCCGACTGAACGCCGGGCCGGGCCGCGTAACCGGGCTGTATAATTGGATTTTTCCGGGTAATATTAGAGCAGACATTCCCACGGCCTGCGCAGCGCCCGGCTGATGGACTGTCTTGCCGCCGGCATCGACCGCCGGCGAATTCCGGCGAGGTGAACGGTTGGCCGAGACTCTATCTCAACCGCAATCCCCGGTATCCGCGATGCGTCCACTCTGCGTAGATCTGGACGGCACGCTGGTCAAGTCGGATACGCTGATCGACTCGCTGCTGGTGCTATTGCGGACGCATCCCGGGCGCGCGCCGGCACTGCCGTTGATGATTCTACGCGGCAAGGCGGCGTTCAAGGCGTACGTCACCAGCTCGATTTCGCTCGACGTGGAGCACCTGCCCTACAACCGCAAGCTACTGCAATTTCTGTCGCAGGAACGGGGGCGCGGCCGCGCCATTTGCCTGGCCACGGGCGCCGATCGGCGCCTGGCGCAGCGCGTCGCCGACCACCTGGGGATTTTCAGTTGCGTGCTGGGCAGCGACGGCGCCACAAATTTCACGAGCAGCAGAAAACTGGACGGGCTGCGCCGTCAACTGGACTGCGAAGCCTTCGACTATATCGGAAACGGCCGCCCCGACCTGCCGCTTTTGGAGCAGGCCACCGAGCCCATGGTGGCTAATCCGAGCCTGGGCCTGCGCATGGGGCTGCGCGCGCGCGGAATGTGGCCGGTGCGGGAGTTCGACGAGCGGATGCATCCGCTGAAGTCGATGATGAAGGCGGCGCGGCCGCATCAGTGGGCCAAGAACCTGCTCATCTTGCTGCCGCTGTTTCTGGCTCACGATCGTGCGCTGGGACGGATACTGGAAGCGCTGCTGGCCTTTTTGAGCTTCAGCCTCACGGCTTCGGCTACTTATATCGTCAACGACCTGCTCGACATTGAGAGCGATCGCCGCCATCCCCGCAAGCGTTTGCGGCCTTTTGCCAGCGGCGATCTGCCGGCCGTGGCCGGCGTGAGCATGGTGACGGTTTTCCTTTTCCTTGCCTTTCTGGGCGCGCACTTTCTCCCCGCGGGATACCTTTCGTGGCTGCTGCTCTACCTGGTCTCGACACTCGCATACTCTCTTTATCTGAAGCGTATCGCGATTATCGACGTGCTGGTGCTCTCCGGGCTTTACACGCTGCGGCTGCTGGCGGGAGGCGCAGCCACGCTGACTCCCATCTCCCATTGGCTGGCGGGCTTCGCGGTTTTTCTGTTTCTTTCGCTGGCCATCGTGAAGCGCTTTGCGGAGCTGGAAAACCTGCGCGCGAGCGGGGCGCAGCCGGGGAACGGCCGCGGATACCTGGTGGCGGATCTGGAGCAACTGCGCAGCTTTGGCACGGCCAGCGCCTTTGCGGCGGTGGTGGTGTTTGCCAACTACATCAGCGGGCGGGGCGTAACAGAGCTCTACCGCAAGCCTCAGTTCCTGTGGCTGATCGTGCCGTGCATGATCCTGTGGCTTTGCCGGGTGTGGCTGCTGGCCTCGCGCGGCCAGCTCAACGAAGACCCGGTGGTGTTTGCACTCAGCGACCGGCTGAGCCTGGCGATCGGCGTGGCGGTGGTGATTGTGGTGGTGCTCGCCTCGTGACGCGGGGCGCGGGCGGCGGTAACAGTCCGTCAATCGGCGCAACGATAGAATGAGAGCAGATGGCGCAAGATACTTCATCCGGAACTCGCTCCGAACCGAGCTTTGAGTCCTGGGGCCGCTATCCGCGGCTGGATTCGCGCACGATTCGGCTGCACTGGGCGTCGGATTTTCCGCTTCAAGCGGCGCCGTCGACGGCGATGCTGCCCGTGGGCCTGGGGCGCAGCTACGGCGACGTTTGCCTGCTGGACCGGGGAACGCTGCTTTGCACGCGCGGCCTGGCGCGCATGCTGGACTTCAACGCGGAAACCGGGCTGCTGCGCTGCGAGGCGGGCGTCAGCCTGGCGGAGATTCTGGAATTCGCGGTGCCGCGCGGATGGTTCCCGGCGATCACTCCGGGGACGAAATACGTGACTGTCGGAGGCGCCATTGCCAACGACATTCACGGCAAGAACCATCACGTAGCCGGAACCTTCGGACGCCACGTGCCGCGCTTCGAATTGGTGCGCTCGGACGCCTCGCGGCTGCTGTGCTCGGCCACGGAAAACCAGAAGTGGTATGCGGCAACCATTGGCGGACTGGGCCTGACCGGCCTGATCACCTGGGCCGAGTTGCAGCTTCGGCCCATCGTCTCGCGCAAGATCGATTACCAAGGCATCAAGTTCAGGGGCATCGACGAGTTTCTCGCCCTCTCCGGGGAGTCGGGCCAGGTGGAGTACACGGTAGCCTGGATCGACTGCGTGTCGAACGGGCGGAACTTCGCGCGCGGGATCTTCATGCAGGGCGCGCATTCGAAAGAACCGTCGCAGTTGCACGCCTCGCCCAAGCCGCGTCTCTCCGTTCCCATCGATATGCCCGCGGCGCTGCTGAACCGCTTTACGGTGGGCGCGTTCAACGCACTTTATTACCGCAAGCAGTTGCGGCGGCGCACCACGGCCGTGGTGGATTACGAGCCGTTCTTTTATCCCCTCGACAGCCTGCTCCATTGGAACCGCATTTACGGACGCGAAGGGCTGCTGCAGTTTCAATGCGTGCTGCCGGCGGAAGGCAATGCGCGGGGCATCACGGAGATTCTGCGCGCCGTCACCGCCTCTGGACTGGCCTCTTTTCTCGCGGTCGTCAAGGTTTTCGGCGACGTTCCGTCCCCGGGCACGATGTCGTTTCCCCGCGCCGGAATTACGCTGGCTCTCGATTTTCCGGTGCGCCGCCAGTTGACTTTCGAGCTTGTGGGCCGACTGGCGGCAATTACGGTCGAGCACGGCGGGCGCATGTATCCGGCCAAGGATGCGCGCATGACCGCGCGGCAGTTCCAGGCCTTCTATCCGCAATGGGAGCGGTTTGCGGAATACATCGATCCGGCATTCAGCTCGGCCTTCTGGCAAAGGGTGACTTCGCATGAGTAAAGCAAGGCCGCGGCCTTCGCGCATTCTGATTCTGGGAGCTACGTCGGCCATCGCCATGGCGGTGGCGCGGCAACTGCTTTCGCCGGACACGAGGTTTTTTCTGGTGGCGCGGAACGCGGACAAGCTGGACGCGGTGCGGCGCGACCTGCTGACCAGGGGCGCGGGCGGAGTCGCCGCTCGCGCGCTGGATCTGGACGACACCGCCGCTCATGCCCGGATGCTGACTGAAGCAGCGGAGGCTCTTGGAGGCATCGACCTGGCGCTGATTGCGCACGGAGTGCTTGGCGACCAGGAGCAGGCGCAGTTGAATTACACCGCCGCCGAAGCCATCCTGCGCACCAACTTTCTCTCCGCGGTTTCGCTGATTACCTGGCTGGCCAATTACTTTGAGGAGCGCAAGAGCGGCACGCTGGCGGTCATAACTTCCGTGGCCGGCGACCGTGGGCGCAAGAGCAATTATGTGTATGGCGCGTCGAAAGGCGCGCTCAACGTTTTTCTCGACGGCGTGCGTAACCGCATCGACCGCGCCGGCGTGCAGGTGCTCACGGTGCGTCCGGGGTTTGTGGCCACGCCCATGACTGCGCATTTGAAGCAGGGGAAGCTTTTCGCCAGCCCGGAGGAGGTTGCACAGGGCATAGTGAAAGCGATTGCCCGGCGCAAGGATGTAGCCTATGTTCCCGGCTTCTGGGCGCCGATTATGTTTATCATCCGCGGCATCCCCGAGCCCGTCTTCAAACGTATGAACCTCTAGCTTAGAGCGAAACCAGGGTTCCTGCGTCCTCTTTAGTTTCGTTCGGGGTAGCTGGCAGCGGAACGGTCTTCAAACGGCCTTCAAAACAGCTTAAAGCCCCCTTTAACAGCCCTTAAATGGGGCTAAAATGGCTTAAAAACGGATTTATTGTTTACTACTTGATAACCTAGCGTATTTCGCAAGCAATTCATTGCATGTGACTTACAATACGACATGCACTGAAAATAGGGCGATTGGCATCCCCCCCCACCCACCCGCTTCAGGGAGGGTGCGGAATCGGGGATTTCTCCAGATCGCGGCGCGTTCTCCTTCGCCTGCTGTCAGACTTTGACGGGCTGCGCCACGCCCGGAACCCTCTACTAAAGAA